>CACYRP010000027.1 GCA_902776765.1 Fibrobacter succinogenes | reverse complement strand
AGGAATTGAAGTAATGACGTGCTTTTACGATCGCCTTGAACAGCGTATTGCAAAGTGCGGCAACCCGGTGTGCATGGGCATGGACCCTGTGCTCAAGCTTATCCCGCTCGAAGGCACTCCCGAAGACCGCATCAAGCGTTTCTATTCCGATATTCTGGAATGCTGCCTCAAGCGTAACGTGCAGCCGGCAGTCGTGAAGCCGAACAGCGCTTATTACGAATGCGTGAGCGTGCAGTCGATGCTCGTCTTGCAGCAGCTCATTGCCGATTACAGAAGCGCTGGCATTCCGGTTATTTTGGATGCAAAGCGCGGTGACATTGGCAAGTCCAGTGCTGCCTACGCTAACGCCGCTTACGATGTTTATCGTGCCGATGCCGTGACTGTTTCTCCGTGGATGGGTGCCGATTCCGTCGGTCCGTTCATTCGTGAAAACAGCGAAAACGGTGCCTACGTGCTCCTCCGCACGAGCAACAAGGGCGCACACGACTTCCAGGATTTGCCTGTCACTCGCAGTGACGATCCGCGCGACGTTGCCGAAGCTTTCTATTCCGTAGCTGACAAGATTATGGAATGGGATGCTGACAAGGGTTACCTCGGTGCCGTTGTCGGTGCAACCCACCCGGAAGAATTGGAAAAGATTACGGCTTACACCGTTGCCCACAAGCATGAAATCCCGTTCCTCATTCCGGGCGTGTCCATTCCTGGCGTGCCGGGCGGTCAGGGCGGCGATGCAAAGACCGTGCTCAACGCTATCGCAAACGGTGGCGGCAAACGCAAGTTCCATGTGCTCAATTCGAGCAGTGGCCTGAACTTCGCTTGGCAACGTAACGATACGCCGGCAAACTATGCGAACGATTGCGTCGATGCTCTGGAAAAACTCGCGGAGGCATGCTTGTAGGCGATAGGTTATAGGTTGTAGGGGTTAGGATATTTTCATGCACTACGTGCATCTAGAAAGGGCGGCGGAGCCGCGATTATAATCCTACCACCTAATACCTGTTACCTAAAACCTTACTTCCTACATCTAACTTCCTACTTCCTACTAACCCATGCGTTTTCTTGCGTCTATAATAGTTTCAATTGCCATTATCGCGCTCGCGTTCCATTACGCGAAGCCGCTTCCTGGCACGAACTTCGATGAATCCTTCTTGCCGAAGGCTTCGTCTGTTCGCTATGTGGCTGCAGGGCATGACGCATCGGTGGCGGGGCTCTTTTGGATCAAGGGTCTCACTGAACTTGGTGAAAGTTACCTCACCGGCAGGGAATATGCGTATCTCGGTCATGTCGCTGAACTCTCGACGAGCCTAGATTCGCTATTCTACACGCCTTATTATTTTGTTGGAGGCGTAACGCCGATTGACGCTTCTGATACTTCTGATTTTTCTGTATTGCGCAGGGCGACTCGCGTTTATCCTGAAAATTGGCGCCTTGCCCTTTATTATGCGTTGCGCGTTGGCCGTGGTCCATATCCCAACAGGACCGAAGCCGCAAATGTGATGCGTAAGTATTTCGATAGCCCGGATACGACGATTCCCAACCATATCCGCATGATTTATCGCAGCTTTGAACTTGATTCCATGCAGACGGAAACGGCTCTTGAAACCGTTTTGAACGATGTGTTCCAGCCGCGCTTCAAAAAATTCCGCACTAGCTTTTATACGAAAATTCTCAGGCTTCTTGGATATAAGGGTTTAATAGAGGATTATAACAAGGACGAAAACTACCAGAAAGTCAAAGCCCTTGTCGATAGCATGGTCGACGGAAAAATACCGCCTGTTGTCGTTTATAATCAGCTCCTCGCTATGAAAAAAGTCGAGGAACCGGTTGAAGCTCCGAACACGGATACTACGGCTGCTACGACGACCGTGGATTCAACTGTTGCCGACACGACTATCGCTGAATAGTTTGGTCAGCTAAGTTCAGACTACTTCTCGCATGTCTTTGCTTTCTTTGGCAGTCCCATGAGCTCGAATGCGGTTTTGCAGCGGGCGTATAGTTTTTTCGCTTCGGCGGGGTTGTTTTTTTCCAAGAATTTACCGCGGTGGTAAAGGATGTTTGCTGTTGCGTAAGGAATGTTTGCTTCGACAGATCTTCCTTCGGCTTTGCGGTAAATCGAATCGGCATTACCGGTTTTTTGCAAATCTGTTAAGCGAGCTTCTGTCCAGAAATAAATTCCCGTATCGTCATCAGTTCTCTTGGCGACCATTTTGAGGGCTTTAGCCGCATTTTCACTATTGTGGCTACCGGCATAGGCAATCGCACATTCCGAGTAAAAGTTTCCTTGCAGCTGATCATCGAGTTTGCCAATTTCTTTTTCGCTGGCGCTTTCGCAAAGTGAGACCGCTTCGGAGTATTTTTCAGTAGCGTTTTTCAAAGCGATTTTTGATTTGAGGAGCATGACTCTCGTGGAGCGGTCCAGTCCTTCATTTTCGATGTAGTTCAAGAGCGAATCGGCCATGTTGAAGTCGAGGTTCATGGTACGGACTTGCGCCATTGCAATGATAATGCGGGCTTCAGAACGCCTGTCGGCTTCTTTGCGGCTTGCAACGAGTGCGCGCTCCAGTTGCGAATAGCCTTTAGCAAATCTTCCGGCCTTCAACGACTTTTTCGCACGGTCGGCGAGTTTCCCGGATTCCGAAGCGAACGATGTCACGGCACCGCTGAGGGCGATACAAAGAGCTAGCTTGATGGCGTTTCGAATTACCATGGCGTATCCTCGACAAAGGGTACAGAATCATGCTTAGGAATATCTTTCTTGAAAAGCCACATTTGCGACATGCCGTTCATCAAGTCGTCTGCACTTTGTAACGTGTTTTCGGTCGTGTTTATAAAGTCTTGTAATCCAGTTGTCATTGTGCCGAAATCTGTAACAAGGTTATCCACGCGGCCCACTGTAGAGTCCATGGATTTGAGGAGCGTGGTCACCTGGCCTGGCAACGGTTTGAATTCTTCAATCATATAGCCAACGTTGTTTGTTACTTCGTTGGCGCGGCTTACAAGTTGTGGAATGCCTGTTTTCATTGTATCCAAAAGATTTGAGGTCTTGTACAAGACCTTCTTGCCGATGTACGTAATATCATCAAGTCGGTACAATTGACGGTTTAGGTTGTCGTAGAGTGTGCGGGAGCCAAACAATGCGCCCATGGTCGTTCCCGTGTCGAGAGCCATTGCGACAAGGTTGTCGGCGGCATCGATAAGGCGGTTTACACGGCCCAAAAGTTCGTTTGCTGTTTCAATGACTGTTTCGATATCTTGGGCCGTGCCTGCGGGAAGTGAATCCCCATCTTTCAAAATACGGCCTTTGCTATTTTTGATGTCGATGTTGATCACGCGCGCCGAAATCAAGTTCTGGTCGCGGATGGCGTAAACTTTTGCACTATCAGTAATCAGTGGCTGGAATTCCTGGCGGATTGTAAATTCCATGAACACACCTTTACCGTCAGTATTGATTTTCATGTTTGTAATTTGACCCACGTCTACGCCGCTAATCTGCACGCGGGTCCCCGCTCTAAGGCCGAGGGCTTTTTCAAAAGTACTGTAGAGCTTGTATTCTTTGACTTTGATAACGCCAGATTCATTGAGGTAGTGGTAGAATACGAGCGAAAAAATCATGACGGCAACAGTGGTCACGACGCCGACCAAGAGGCCGGACATTTCCATCCAGTTGATCTGTTTTATCTTTTGAAATGCCATTACTGCCGTGAAATATAAATAGATTATATTATCAAATTGAATCTAATTGAAATTTTTTGAGGAAATATGGATTTTTTTGATTTTTTGAATACTGCTGTAACGCCATACCATACGGTGAGTTGTTTAAAATCACACTTCGAGGCGAATTCTTTTACGAATTTTAGCGGTAAAATCGAAACGGGAACGGCTTATTTTGTGTGTCGTGGTGCCTCGATCATTGCGTTTCGCACGCCTAAAATGTGGGATGACACTTCGAAGTTCAAAATCGCACTTGCACATACGGATTTTCCAACGTTGAAGATTTCCCCGAATCCGGATTCTGTTTCGGCGGGCGTGTGTACGCTTCATACGGAGGTCTACGGTTCACCGCTCTATACGAGCTGGCTCGATCGGGATTTAGGTTATGCGGGAATGCTTGCCTATGTGGATGCGGCTGATTCCAGGACGCTCAAGACGAAGTTGTTCCGTGGCGAAAAGCTTTTTAGGATTCCGCAGTTGGCAGTTCACTTGAACCGTAACGTAAATCAGGATGGGCTCAAGGTGAATCCTCAAGTTGATTTTAATGCGTTGTGGAGTGGAGCCCCTGAAAGTGGTACTTCCGAAAATCGAAAGAACTTGTTCGTGAAGGCTCTTGAACGTGAACTCCCTGCAGGGGCGCGCTTGGTGGATTTTGATGTTCAGTTGTTCGATGCTCAGTCTGCAAATCGTGGCGGTTTTAACGACGAATGGATTTACTCGGGAAGGCTCGATAACTTGAGCAGTTGCCATGCCATTGCCGAAGCGATTGTAACGGCGGAATCAAATGAGCACGATTGCCTTGTCGCGTGCTTCTTCAATAACGAAGAAGTCGGTTCGACAACTCGCGAAGGTGCCGCCGGCAATTTTTTGCAGAATGTGCTAGATTCTCTAATTCCTAATTCCGAACTCCGAACTCCGAATTCGTTCGCACTCTCCATCGACATGGCTCACGCCGAGCACCCGAACCATACGGAAAAGCACGAGCCGAATCATGCACCGTTGTTGGGCAAGGGCATTGTGCTCAAGACGAATGCACAAAAGCGCTACGCGAGCGACTTGATGAGTTCTGCACAACTTCGTTTGCTCTGCGAACAGGCGGGAATCCCGCTTCAAGTATTCATCACGCGAAACGACATGCCATGCGGCAGCACGGTCGGCCCGACGATTTCTGCAAATCTCGGAATCCCAACGGTAGATATTGGCGAGCCCATGTTGAGCATGCACAGTATCCGTGAGATGATGGCCGCAAGCGACCATGCGGATATGATTAAGCTTGTCGAGGCGCTTTTTTGCTAAAGAGCTTTTCTACGGGCTTTTCGACAACGTATTTAAAGATAATTGCGACTACCAAAGCTACGCCAAAAACGGCGAGAGCAAAGCTAATGTAGTATGCTGCTGCATCGAAGAATGTTCTTGCGCTATCGAACCTTCCAATAAGTTCTCTTTGCCATGTTCTTGTGGCTCCGATGACCAACATATGGAACAGATAGATTGCAAACGTGCACGACCCGATGTAGTTGATGATGCGGGTAGCAATGCTGTTGTCTTTAATTATTTTGCCCAGAGCATAGACCGTGATGAACATCCCTGTTGCCGTTATAAAGCAAGGCGAGCATTGGAGCCAACGGAAACGATTATTGACGTATCCGTACTCGGTAAACATGTAATTTTGCAGGCCGAACTTGATGAAAAATCCAAGCAAATATGTAATGACGCCGATTGCAAAAAGTTTCTTTTGGCGCTCGTCGAACTTGCGGATGAAAAGCGAAAGCTCATACCCCAGAATAAGGAATATGGTGCAGTAACCCCAAAGGAATTTGTCGAGTTCGAACATGCTCATTTTAAAGAAATATTGAATGTCGCCAACCACGGCGCCTGCAATGGCGATACCGAGCAAAATGCGCCTTAATTTGTTCTTTTGTGGATTGTCCTGGCAAACGAAAGCGAGCATCGGGAAAAAGAAAATGAACGACATGTAAGTACAAATGTACCACAGATGGTCACCTGGTGCTAACCTGAAAATGAATCGTCCAAGGTAGTCCCAATCGGCATTTGCAATGGAAGGCAAATGTTCCGTAAAGTAGCGGTAGAATATGCTGATCAAGATGTAAACAATGGTCGGGATGTAAACGCGCGACAGGAATGATTTTGCTTTGTAGGGGAATACTTGGATAATGTCGGAATCACTTTTGATTCTCCCGAATAAAAAGAATCCCGTGACCAAGAGAAATAGCGGAACATCGTCTGCGATAAATGTCGAGAATGCAAGCCTTCCGCTTACAATGGCGTTGCTTTCTACAACTCCAAGCTGGCTATGAGCCATGATTACAAGTAGACAGGCGATAATTCTAACGAGTTCAATAGAATGGTCTTTGCTCTTTATTTCGGGCATCTTCAATCCTTCTCCTTTATTCATGCGCTGAAATTTATAAAATAGGAACAATGTAAATGGCAAGTGTTTAAAAGATTTCTATAATTCATGGACCAATTCACCAAAAAAAAGTAATATGCAAAATATCTCAAAAGAAATTGATAATTTTTTGACGCCTGACGATACTAAAATCATGAAGGGGATTGCGATTATCTGCATGCTCCTGCATCATCTTTGGTTTTTTCCGAATCGAATCCCTGGCGGCGTGTTCCCGAGTTTGTTTAACATATTCAATATTCCGTCGGTCAGTTATTTTGGAATCTTTGGCAAAATTTGCGTTCCGATGTTTTTCTTTTTCGGCGGATATGGCGTTTACAAAAGCTCCTTTGGAAAGCCGTACGATATCGTAGGACGCCTTAAGCGACTTTATTTTGCTTATTGGAAAGTTTTTCTTGTTTTCGTTCCGATTGGTTTTTTATTCTTTTCTTCCCAGACCCCTTATTGCACGGATCCGTTTATCTATACGCGATTCAATAATTTTGCACTTAGGGAGTTCTTTTCGAACTTTATTGGTTTCACTTCGACGTACAACAGGGAATGGTGGTTCCTGATAAGTTATGTATTTGCTTTGGTGACGTTCCCATTTGTGAGATTAATTATCGATCGTCATTCTGCACGAGTCAACATTTTTATCGCGATTCTTGTTTCTTTGATGTTTGCCCATATTTTTCCAGGCTTAAAACGCGTCGAGGCTCTTGGCATTCTTGGAAATAGCCACATGTACCTCAGATTTTTCTGCCAGATTGCGCCCTATGCCGCTTGCTTCTGGATGGGCGCCGTTGTTGCGAGGAACGGGCTCCTCGATCGCTTGAACAATTCCGCAAAGCAACATAGGTTGTTGAGTCCCTTGACCGACATTGCAATTTGGTGCCTTGTTATTATCATGCGCCAGAATGAAGTGGGTGACATTTTTGACATCTTCTTTATTCCAGTTTTGACGGTGGCGACCATGGACTTGTTGGGCCGTATAAAGTTCCTGAAAAAAGGAGTCTGGTATATCGGTCGTCAAAGTACGTCGATGTGGCTTATCCATTCGTTCTTCTGCTATTATTTTGGATTGCCGGCAAAGATTGTCACTGTAACTGGATTGGCTATTCCGTCCCTTGTGACTCTTATCGTGATGACGTATGTCGCATCGATTCTTTTGGGATATTTTTGGAAAGGAGTTGGTATTCTTTTCCAAAAAGGCAATTCTATAAAGATTAGTTTTAAACGTTCGGGAGTATCCAGTGAAAAATAAGGCTATTCAATATTTTTTGATATGGGGTGTTATCTGCCTCCTTGCTAATTTGTTCTGCTCGAATGCGGCTGCCTTCGGTGGCGACCAAAATTATTGGGTGGATTGGATAAAGCAATTATCTAAGAATGGATTTGAACGCTTTAATGGCAACTATCCTCCGCTTTATGTTTTTTGGCTGTGGGTTGTGGCGCAAGTCCATAACTTGGCAAACATCCCGATAGAAAAGGGAACGCTTGTTAAGTTCTTCTGCCTTTGGCCCGTTTTCTTTGGCCATGTGGCGCTTGTTGATTTGGCGAGCCGCTTGGTGGCACGCTTTAAGTTGCCGAAACTTTCGGCGCATTTGGCTCTTGCTTTTGTGGCGCTCAATCCGGCACTTTTGCTCGATGGACCGATTTGGGGGCAGGTAGATTTATTCCCTTGCATTTTTGGCATTGCGGCTCTTTATTGCATTAACTTCCGTGGCTTGCTCAAGTACGCTTCGATGTTCTTTGCGCTTGCATTACTGGCTAAGTTCCAGATGATTTTGCTGCTCCCTATTTTCGGCGGTATTTTCCTTCGCCGTTACAAGCAGTCTTGGCGCGGGCTCCCACTCATGGCTGTTGCCATTGCGCTTGTGTTCTTGCCGTTCTTTGTGGTGGGGAACTTGTCTGGGCTCTTGACTCATGCTTATTTGAATACAACAGAACAGTACCCGTTCTCGACTTACAATGCTGCAAACATTTGGATGTTCTTTGTCGGCAATACGAGTCGCGATGCAAATCCGCTTTTTGGACTTTCTCCTGAAGGCCTCGGATTCTTGCTTTCGCCGTCGTGGATTGGAAAAATTTTATTCGTAATTGTTTCGGCATATGTGCTGAAGTGCGCTCTCTTTGCTAAAACGCTTCGTCGCACATTCCAACTTGCAACATGGGAAGCATTTGCGTTCTTCTTGTTGCTCCCGGGCATGCATGAACGTTATTTGATTTACGCCGTTCCGTTTGCATGTGTGTGGTTTGTGCTCGACATGAAGAAATCTTGGATTTGGTCTTTGCTCATCACTTCTATTTGCGCGATGAACATTTCCATGGTCAACGGATTCAAGGGTGCCGATTTGTGGGTCCCGGTTTCTGGGCTTGCGCTCTTCATTTTCTTAGCGGGCGTTGTGCACAACTTTGCTCCGCGAGCATTTCCAGCGTTGATTGAAAAGTTGAATCGCATTCCGTTCCCGCGCTTTACGCCGTACGTTGTACTTGCGCTGTTCCTTTTCCCTATGCTCATCACCGAAATTATCGGGCTCATGCCGGTGAATGTGGAACTCCAATCGAACCAGTTCTATCTTACCGACTTGCCGATTGATCATTACACACAACAGTATGGTAATCCTCGTAAGGGTCGCGCGGTCGATGGCAATACGCTCACGGTCAGGGGTCAGCAATACAAAAATGGCATTGGAACGCATGCCAATTCTGAATTGTTCTTTAAGATGCCTGCCGATGCAGATTCCTTGGAATTTGTGGTTGCCGTTGATGATGAAGCAGGTGGCGGTGGCTCTGTACGCTTTATCGTTGCAACCCCTGAAGAAACGCTTTGGAAGGGCGATGTGGTCTTTGGCAATAGAAAACCGCAATCGGGTAAAGTTTATATCGGCGGTAAGCAGACGATTATCCTCAAGGCCGATGCCGATGGCGATAACGCTTATGACCATGCGGATTGGTTGAACATCATCGTGACGAAGAAAAAATGATGGACAAAGTTCTTGAACGCTTGAAGTCGGTTGTTGCTGTAAAAAAAGTTTTTGCTAGAATAAATGCAGCGCAAATTACATTGGTGATTGTTTTGCTGCTTGGCGTTTTTGCGCGAGTCTATATGTTCGGTTCTGTTCCGGGCGACATCAACCAGGACGAAGCTTTTGCGGGCTATAATGCTTACACGCTTTTGCTCCATGCGACTGATTCTTATGGCTATCGCTTGCCTGTTTACTTGACCGCTTGGGGCTCCGGCATGAACGCGCTTGAATCGTATTTGATGATTCCGTTTGTGGCGATTTTCGGTTTGCATGTCTGGGTAATTCGATTGCCGATGCTTCTGGTGGGGCTCTTGTCGCTGGTGGCGGTTTACTATTTAGTGCGCCGCTTTTCTAGCGAATGCATGGCTTTGGCTGCAACGCTTTTGCTTGCGATTTCTCCATGGCATGTGATGCTTTCGCGCTGGGCGCTCGAATCAAACCTTGCTCCCGGATTTGTGCTGTTTGGACTTTTCTTTTTTGTGAAAGGTCTTGAAAAGCCGAAGTTCTTGGTGGCATCGGCGGTGTGTTATGGCCTTTCGCTTTATGCCTATGCGACCATCTGGATTGCGGTTCCGTTTATCGTTTTGATGGGCGTACTTTACGGGCTTTGGACAAAGTCAATACACAACAATCGTTATACTTGGATTTCTCTTGGCGTACTTGTTGTGCTTGCGCTTCCGCTCATGCTTTTTATGCTCGTGAACAAGGACGTCATCAATGAAATTCGCTTGCCGTTCATTAGCATTCCTAAGTTGGTCTATTTCAGAGCAAGTGAAATTTCGTTCCAAAAGATTCCCGAAAATTTCATGAATCTTTGGAATATCCTGAAAAATCAATCGGATGGCCTCCCATGGAATTACATCCACAATTTTGGGCTTTTCTATCCGGTGACTCTTGCGTTTTTCTTTGTCGGCCTTGTGGAAAACATTTGGCAGGCAGTCCGTGATGTCCGCGCGCGCAAGCTCGGGCTCTCTGTTTTTATGCTCGCTTGGTTGCTTGCCGCTTTTGCCATTGGCGTTTTGATAAGCGTCAATGTGAACCGCGTAAACTTGATTTTCATCCCGATGATTGTAATGGCTGCACAGGGAATTGTCTTGGCGTTTAGCTATATCCATCCCAAGATGATTTACGTGCCGCTGGTGGCGTACCTCTTGAGTTTTGCAAATTTCGAAAGGTCGTATTTTACAACGTACAAGGACCAAATCGCTTCGAATTTCTGTGAAGGCGTTGGCGAGGCGATGGATTTTGCTCAATCACTGGTGAAACCCGGTGGCAAGATTTATGTAGATCCGAACGTGAGTTATCCGCGTGTGCTTTTTTATGGCAAGGTGGATTTAAATTCGTACCTATCAACTGTCCGCTACATTAATTTCCCGAGTGCGTTCCTTTACGTGCATGAATTTGACCGCTATGTCTTTACATTTGACGTGGATAGAATTGATGGTCATGCGATTTATCTTTTGGAAAATAAGGATTCTAGGCTTTCGCAGTTTGAACAACAAGGGTTTTCTGTACGAAATTTTGGAAAATATATTGTTGCTTATCCCGCAAAATTACTCTGAGAAGTTGAAATTTGATATATTGGTGTTCGAAAAAAGAGTTGAAGAAGTTGAATATGCGAATTTCTACTGTTTCTAAGATATGTTCGTTGATGATGCTTATGGCTATGGTGGGTTTTGCAAGGCCCATTAACGATGGTAATAAGCTGTATGCCGCTGGCGACTATGCCGGTGCGCTTGAAAAGTATATGAAGGCCCGCGAAGGAGAACCTGCAAATCCGCTTCTGTTCTACAACATTGGAACGTGCCAGTACAAGCTTGGAAATTTCGAAGAAGCCAAAAAGGAACTCGAAAGTGCCGTGCGCATGCCGGACAAGGCAATGGCCGCGAAGGCCGCCTACAATTTGGCGAACACGCATTTCCGTGTTGGCGAAAAGGCTCAGGAACCGAGTGCCCGCATTGCCGCTTGGCGCGAGTCCGTCGCTTACCTGAAAAAGGCTATCGACTTGGATAACGATTTTGAAAATGCGAAAAAGAACGTCGAAATTGTTCAGCGCAAGCTCAAGGAAGAACTCGACAAGCAAAAAGAAAATAAGGACCAGAACCAGAATCAGAACGACCAGAAACAACCTCCGCTGAGCGAAAAGGCAAAGCAGGTTTTAGCTCGTGCTCTCCAGCTTTGTAAGGATGGCAAGTATGCCGAAGGCAAGCAGATGCTTGAGAACCTGATTGCCGAAGATGAAACTGCAAGTCAGTTGGGCGGTCATGTGCAGCGCATTGACGACGTTATCGAAATTAAAGCTGGCCGTAAGCCCAAGGCGAAGATTGACGCTAGCAACACCGACAACGATTTGGAGGTGATCTAATGGCTATGCTGAGACGAAAGACGAAAGACGAGAGACGAGAGAATTGTGTCATCCTGAGCGGAGCCGAAGGATCCAGAAAGTTGTCACCTTGGAGCGTAGCGATAGGGACCATGATGTTGTTGTCTGTCGCTGCATTTGCGGCTCCGAAGTCGGCGTCTGCTTATTACGGCGATGCCGCGTTCCAGTACATCGAAAATCGTTTGCCGACAGCAGAAATTACTTGCAACGAAGGCTTGCAATACTACCCGAACGATCAGAAATTGCAGATGCTTCTCGATCGTATTCACGAAGCGAAAAACGAGCAGCAGAACGAAAATAAGAAGAACGATCCTAAGAACGATCAGAATCAAGACCAAAATAATCAGGACCAGAACCAGGATCAGGACAAGCAAAACCAAGATCAGAATAAAGATCAACAAAATCAGCAGAATCAGGATCAGCAAAATCAAAACCAGAATGGCGACCAGAGTTCTTCTAGCGCTCAGAATGACCAGAATCAAGATAAGCAGGATCAAGGTCAGAATGGTGGTCAGTCTAGCAGTAGCCAAGGTGGGCAAAGCTCCGACAGCAATGGCGGCGCTGGCGAACAGCCTCAGCAACCGGAACAGTCCGAAGGTAATTCTAGTGACAGCAACGGTGGTGAACCTGAACAGCAGCCGCTTGCCCCTGGTGAAATGACCCCTGAAGAAGCTGCCCAGCTCCTCAAGGACTTTGACGAACAGAACGGCGAACGCAAACCATGGAAACCTGTCCGCGGTCAAGTCCGCCCTGCCAAAGACTGGTAAGCCGAGAGTCGCGACGGCAAGCTTGCTTGCCGGCATGACCGAGGCACAGAGTCTTGCGCCTGCGCAAAGCTGGTAAGCCGAGAGTCGCGACGGCAAGCTTGCTTGCCGGCATGACCGAGGCACAGAGTCTTGCGCCTGCGCAAAGCCGGTAAGCCGAGAGTCGCGACGGCAACGATTCAACTAATTAATAGCCAACTTGTCATGCCCGCCACTGAGCGGGCATCTCCTTTAGTAACCTTTATTAGCGATTCTACAACTCAAGTAAATAAATTTTCACTTTGTACCCACTTTTACTTGTGTAACGCTTAAAAAAATTGTACATTAAGTAAGAGCAATTTAATAAAGAGGATATATGAAAAAAGTTTTTGACGTTCTCCCTGCGGTCGCCCTTGCTTTGACAGGTTGCGTGTCGTCTTCCGATGATTCCAACTCCGCTGCACCGGCTCCGGCTGCGCTCCCGACTGATTTTATCGTCACCGAAATGGGCGAATATAGCTATGCTACCGATGGATCTTTGGAAGTTACCAAGGCGACTTGCACGGATTATGCAAATGAAGTTGTGTGGAAAAAAACTACGCATAATGGCTCCTTGACGGATGCCGGCAATGGCACGGCTCAAATGGATTTGGGCGATGGCGCTGGTAAGAATACTTATGAATTTAGAGTGGCTGCCGGTGAACAATTCCCGGAAGGCAATTTCTACAAGAGCTCAACTCTCAACAATCCGTTGATTCAAGGTGTTGTTCTTGAAGACCCGTATTACAGCGATGTTGTATATATCAATACGGATTGCGTTTTTGAAAACTTTGGTGAAATGCAAGAAACGCTCTCCCTGATTGCAGGGGTGCCGAAGAGTTCCATCAGCATGAGCTGCAAGACGCTTAGTATCGAAGGTCTTGAAATGACTTATGTCTCTCATACGCAGGGGTCTATTGAATATACGGTGTCGTATGCTGGCGTGACAAGCAATGTCAAGCAGACTTTCCGTTATGCATTTGTTGAAAACGACTGCCGAAAGGCTTTCAAGGATTATCAGCAGGAATATGAAAGTGGCGAAACGCAGGACTTCTTCAATTTTGATCTCTATGATCAGGACATCTCTGCTTCTTCCGAATTCACTGACTTGATTAGCAATTTCCATAATAGAACGGGTCTTGCCAAATCTGCTGCAACACCGACGATGACCGAAAAACAAATCAAGGATATTCTCCGCGCTGTCGGATCTAAGCTCCGCCGCGGCAACAAATAATCTCCAACAATCGAGTAATGTAAAAAAGCACTCCGCAATTGCGGAGCGCTTTTTTTTAAAATGTCCAGACCATACCGAAGATTCCTAAACCCATCAATCCAAGTCCTCCTATTGCCATTAAAGCTCTGTCCTGAGGACTGTTATCTCCAATAGACGAGGCCCCTATGAGGGCGAATGCTAGCCCTCCCACTGTAAGTCCGATAGAGGTTCCTGCAACTAAGGCGTTTAAAGGAGAGAATGCGTTTGATGTGTCCACATTCGATGCCATTGATCGGTCTTCTTTGACGGCGTAAACCTGCGGAGGAGTGAGCGACACGGCGAATGTGCTTGTGGTTAGCAGCGAAAGGCTTAATATAAGAATTGCCAAAAATTTCATGCATAGAATATAATATTTGCCTGTATTTCGTTGTTGGATAATTATCAAAATACTGATAAGGAGTCATCTTTGGAGTTTGAAGAACATTGATGGTTCTTTTTGCCTAAAGAAAGATGTTGCAATATTCTGTTTATTTTGATACATTATTGTCATGTGTATATGGAAACTCTTTTTTGGGGCGGCATTGTTGCTTGCTTTTTTGACCCCGTCATTTGCGGCGGTGAACTTTACTGCAAGGCCTTCGACGAGCGGTAAGCTTCATGTCGTAGGGACGGAGCTTCACGATGAACACGGAAAAATGGTTGTGCTCAAGGGCGCGAGCACTCACGGGCTTACATGGTTCCCGAAATACGTTAATAACGGCCTTTTCAAGCAACTTAGTACGGAATGGAATACGAACCTCATTCGCCTTGCGATGTATTCGGATGACTATGTGCATGGCGACCGCAAAAAGAATCTCGAAATTTTGCGCAAGGGTGTTGAATATGCTATCGCAAACGATATGTATGTGATTGTGGACTGGCACATTCTCAAAGACAATAACCCGAACGAGAATCTCGCCGAAGCGATAAATTTTTTCAACCAGATGGCGAAGGAGTATGCGAATGTCCCGAACGTGATTTTTGAAATTTGCAATGAGCCAAATGGAGACTGCACTTGGGAAGATATCAAGGAATATGCAAGCCTCATCATTCCCGTAATCCGCAGGTGCAATCCCGATGCGTTAATCCTTATCGGTACGCCGAACTATTCTCGCGAAATCCAGTTTCCGGCAAAGGACCCGGTGAACTTTGGTAACGTCATGTACTCGTTCCATTTCTACGTTTCGTCGCACAAGGATGATTTCCGTACGAAGCTTCGCGATGTTATTCGTCAAGGAACGCCAATTTTTATTTCTGAAAGTGGCCTCAGCGAAGAATCGGGCGATGGAAAAATTGACTTTGAAAGTGCAAAGCTCTGGTACGCCTTACTCGATTCCTTGCACTTGAGCTATACGGTTTGGAGCCTTTCGAACAAGGAAGAAGAATCTGCAATGATCAAGGACGATTCCCGAGCAGTGGAATCGTTGACGGATGATGATTTGACGCTTTCGGGGCAATTTGCGAGGGCGCTTTTTCAAGGGCAGAATGTCGATGAAATTTCGCTTGTTTATAGCCCGGCATCGAATTTCAAGATTCTAGCGCGAACGGAACCCTACATGGTCTGGGTTATCTTTGCGGTACCTGTGTTTGCCGTTCTTATCATTGTATTTGTAATTCTTAAGTTCCAAAAACGTTTTAAGGATAAAAGAATTTATACGTATGATGACTTGCTCAAATATAGCGATAGCGCTGCGGCGAAACAGTTTAATGCCAAGCCGGGAAAAGTTATTTTAGGGGATTTATTCCTCTTCTTGAGTACGTTTTGCACGCTAGTTTACCTTTGCTGGCGCGTGGCGTGTTCTATTCCGTTTGCGTATGGTTGGATTGCCGTTGTTGGTAGTATTGTGTTGCTCGTAGTTGAAATTTTGGGCTTTGGAGAATCGCTCATTCATTACAGTGGCATGCTCAAGTTGCGTGATCATCCGTTGCCCGAAATTGCAGATGAAGATTTTCCTGATGTCGATATATTCATTTCGACGTACAATGAACCAGTAGAACTTTTGCGCAAGACGATTATTGGCTGCAAGTTCATGGAATACCCGGACAAATCGAAAGTCCATATTTACTTGTGTGATGACCACCGCCGCCCGGAAATGCGAGTGCTTGCCGAGGAACTTGGCGTAAATTATTTTGACCGCCCGGATAACGAAGGGGCTAAAGCAGGGAATTTGAACGCTGCACTTGCGCGTAGCCATTCCCCGTATGTGGTGACATTTGATGCCGATATGATTCCGCAGCGCAAGTTCTTGCTCAAGACGATTCCGTATTTTATAGATGCCGAACGCATCAATGCAAGTTTGCCCGAAGAACGCCGTCGTCCGCTTGGCTTTATCCAGACTCCACAAAGTTTCTACACGCCCGATGTCTTCCAGCATAATCTTTTTGCAGAACGGATTGTCCCGAATGAACAGGACTATTTTTATGACGTGATTGAAGCTGCAAAGACTTCGAGTAACAGCGTTATTTATGGTGGTTCCAATACGATTCTTTCGCGTAAGGCGCTCGAAGATATTGGTGGATTTTATACAAAGTCTATCACGGAGGACTTTGCAACGGGCATGCTGATTGAATCAGCGGGGTATGTGAGCCTTGGGCTTTCCGAGGCTTTAGCCTCGGGCGTGGCTCCGTCTTCGTTCCAAGAACATGTGCAACAGCGCACCCGTTGGGGGCGCGGCGTGATTGCAACGGCAAAACAGTTAAAATTTGTGCGCAATCGCAAGTTGAGTGTTTCGCAAAAGTTGAGCTATTTGAGTTCCGTGCTTTATTGGTTCTCGCCGCTCAAGAATTTGATTTACTTGATTTCGCCGTTGATGTTTGCGGTATTCTGCATCCCGATTTTTAAATGCACGTTGATTGACCTTGCTCTTTTCTGGTTGCCGATGCACTTGTTACAAATTATAGCGCTCCGTATTACGAGCCAAGGCAAGATTTCTGCGCAGTGGAGCGGTATTTACGAGACTTCCGTGATGCCATTCCTCTTGTTCCCGATTATCAAGGAATCGCTTGGAATTACACTTTCGACATTCAAGGTGACCAAGAAAGAAAAGTCGAGCACTCGCCGCGTTATTGACAAGCGGAGCCTTATGCCGTTTGTTGTTCTGTTGGTGCTGACACTTGCGGGAATTGTGCGCATGACGTATATGATGGTGGTGTTTGAATACATCGGTATTTTGGCTGTGCTGTTCTGGCTGATCCGCAATACTTACTATTTGACGATGTGTTTGTTCCTTGGCATAGGCCGCGATTCCGATGGCGAAAACGTGAAAGTGTTTGCTGCCGAATTCATCACGCTTTTCAAAAGCAATGGGCGACAAGTCGAAGGCGTAACGACCAAGCTCACGGAACATTCTGTCGATATTTTCACGGATGAAGTTGATGTCCTTTATTTAGGAGAATCGGTTGCTCTTGAAATCTCTAATGAAGCTTATGATTTGAAAATCAAGGGAGCGATTGTCTCTATCCGTCATTCTTATAATCCAAAAGTTCCGAGCGTTTATACGGTCGAGGTTCTTGATTTTGCAGGGCAGAAAGATGAGTATGTGCAAATGCTTTACGATCGCACTCCGACTTTACCGCAGCGTTTGCGTCTAAGAGATGATTACTTAGGCAATCTTTGGAAAAATCTTGGACAAAGGATTATAAAAATTTAGCGGACCATTGGTGCCCGTGTCATTAATGTTGAAAAATAGGTTTTGTCTATATAGGAGAAAATTGGTAATGAAATACTCGCTTTGTTTTTTAATTGCTTTTTTTTATGCTAAAAAGCGGCATTTTTGATTTGCGTAGGCGGCTTTTTTGTAAAATCTTTTTGTGAAATTGATATATATTTATAAACAACTCACCCCAAAACGGCTGGGAGCATCTATATGAATTTTGATCAATTACTGTCGGACCACAGAGGTAAGGCTTGTATTATATCTATTGAATATTTCCCTGATGGATCGTATGGGAATATTCGCGTTGTTGCTGGTAACAAGGCTCATTGTGCCGACATCGAAGCCCTGACCCATCAGCCGTTTGTTCCGGGCTGCCCTTACGAGGCTTGTTTCCCGAAGAATCCGAATTTCGAAGATCACTGCTACCATTGTGCGCGCGAAGGCAAGCCAATTCATGCTTATGTGAATCTTTATATGATGAATCTGTGGCTTAACATGTTCTTGTTACCGCTGGATTCTGATAAAGAAAATATCGGTTATTGCTTTTATTGCTACGACGTCGCCCCCAAGGCAGACTCTTCTGCGATGGCAGACCTTTCTGCAGAAACGGCGTCGGATGTGCTGAAGGCTTGCATCAAACTGCGTGGCTCGGATGATATCAGGCAGGCGTTCCAAGATGTTATTGGAGATATCCGTGAAATTTGTGGTTCTGATCATTGCTGCATTATGCTTGTGGATAATGAAAAGAAAATTTGTACAAATTTTGCAGAATCGATTCGCCCTGGCTCGAGCGTACTCCCGTTATCGAACTTCATCGATGGTTTTTATGAAATTGTAAAAACGTGGCCGGACACATTGGATGGCAGTACGTGCCTCATCCTGAAAGATGAACATGATATGGAAAAGTTGCGGGAACAAAACCCGCTATGGGCTGCATCGCTTGAACAGACGAACGCCCATAGTGTCGTGTTATTCGCTCTCCGACATGGCAAGCAGCATCTCGGTTATATGTGGGTGCTTAATTTTAATGTCGCCGAGGCCATAAAGATTAAGGAAACTCTGGAAGTTACGACGTTCTTCCTTGCTTCTGAAGTGGCTAGCTATCAGCTTATGAATAAGCTAGAAATCATGAGCACGATTGATTCCTTGACAAATGTCAAGAATAGAAATGAAATGAATAATCGTGTCGACTTGATTGTTGAAGGTAGCGAACCTGTACCGCAAGCCGTGCTGTTTGTGGATTTGAATGGTCTCAAGCGTGTGAACGATGAACAAGGACATAGCGCAGGCGACAGCATGTTGCGTGAAGCCGCTTCGATATTGCAAGCTGTATTCCACGATGGCGTTGTTTACCGTGCTGGTGGCGACGAGTTCATGATTCTTGTGAATGATATTGATGAAGATGAGTTGCAAAATCGTGTTGCTCGTGTTCATTTCTTGTCGGGAAAAACAGAATATGTTCGCTTCTCAATCGGCATTTGCTATGGCAAGAAGGATATTCGTAAGGCCATGCGTCTTGCTGATGAGCGCATGTACGCGTTCAAGAACGCATATTACGAAGCTCATCCCGAATTGAAGTATCGGTAACAAAATAATCGAAGAAAATACAATTGCAAAAGATTTTGCCCCCTATTACGAATAGGGGGCATGTTTGTGTTGTAATGTTTTCTTTTGTATATTTTAGACGATGCTTGCAGCCCTTCTCAAAATGACCCGCCCTGTCAATATCGCAATCGCTGTGATTACGTTGCTTGTTGGTTATGAATTGCTTGGTGCAAACTATCCTTACTTTATAATGATTACGTATGGCGATTCTGTATTTCGCCTTGGATGGGTGATACAGGCGATGGGATTTGCTTTTGCCATTGGCTTTGCAAACATTCAGAACGATGTTTTGGATTTGGAAAGTGACAAGATGAACCGCCCGGAACGCCCGCTTGTGACTGGAAAAGTTCCGGTCAGGGTTGCACGTAGGGTTTGGATTGTCATGTTTGTTTTGATGCTTCTCTGCGGGTTTATCAACACCATTTGGCAGAATCTCGGATCAGTCGAGATTCAGATAGATAAACTAGATATTGTCTATCATTCCAACAAACTTTGGAACGGCTTTGTTGCGGCTACATCTCCGCTTTGGTTTTTCGCGCTTCTTGGTGCGCTCCTGATTGCTTACAATAGATGGCTCAAACATATTCCGCTTATAAAGAATATGACGGTTGCGATTCTGTGCACGACACCTTTGCTCTTTGCGCTACAGAATTTCTACGGCTTTTTGCACCCGTTCCCCGAAAATGTTATCTCCAGAATTTTTCCTGCAATTGGCTTTGCGTTTTTGCTGACGTCAGCACGTGAAATCTACAAGGACTTGGAAGACGAAACTGGGGATCTCAAGGCGGGCATTATGACGTTCCCGCTTATAGCTGGTGCTGCAACTGCAAGGCGCCTTGCCGGAGCGTTTGTCCTCTTTACTTGGATTTCGCTACCAATCCCGGTGTTCTTTTGGGGCATGCAACCGCTGTTTTTGTATATCACTGGCATAGTGCTTACGCCTTGCTTTGCCTATGTAATTTACCAAGCATACAGGAAAAATTACAGGCGAGCTCAAACCGCTGTGAAAATAGGGATGTTCTTGGGCCTGATGGCGCTCCTTGCGAGCCTGTAGTGGCTTATAACTTTTGCGGTGCACTCGATGCCCGTATTTTAATTTTATTGCTAAGTGAATTTTTGTGCAGTAAAATTCTATATTTAGAATATGAGACTGCCACGCGAAAATCGTACTTACGTTGCTATCGACCTGAAGTCGTTTTTTGCGTCTGTGGAGTGCGTACTGCGCGGGCTTGATCCGCTAAAGACGAATTTGGTGGTTGCCGATGCGAGCCGAACGGAGAAAACGATTTGCTTGGCTGTGACGCCGAGCCTTAAGGCGTATGGAATTCCTGGGCGTGCGCGTTTGTTCGAAGTTATCCAGAAAGTGCGTGAAGTCAAGCGACGGACTGGCGAAGAAATCCAGTACATTGTGGCACCTCCGCAAATGGCGAAGTATGTGGAATATTCTACTCGCATTTATGAAGTTTATTTGAAATACGTGAGCGAAGAAGATATTCATGTTTATTCGATTGACGAATGCTTTATCGACTTGACACATTACCTTTCGCTGTACAAAAAATCGGCGCGTGAACTGGCGAAGGATATGATCCGCGATGTGTTTGAAACGACGGGAATTACAGCAACGGCGGGCCTCGGGACAAACCTTTACCTTTGCAAAATCGCGATGGATGTGATGGCGAAACATGTGGCGCCGGATGCTGATGGTGTACGCATCGCGGAACTTGACGAGATGACGTATCGCAAAGAGATGTGGGGCCATCGACCGTTGACGAGTTTTTGGCAGTTGGGGCGCGGCATTGCGGAGCGCTTGGAGCATTGTTATCTGAATAATGGTCGTGGCATTTATACGATGGGGGATCTTGCACGTGTGAGCGTCAAGAATCCTGATGCGCTTTACAAGATGTTTGGCGTGAACGCAGAAATTTTAATTGACCATGCATGGGGCTATGAACCATGCGGCATTGCCGAAATTAAACGCTACAAATCCAAGACGCATAGCATTGGCGGTGGGCAAGTGCTGAGCTGCGCTTACGACTCTGCCAAAGCGAAAATTGTTATTCGCGAAATGGTCGAGACGCTGGCGCTGGACCTTGTTGAAAAAGGCCTTGTGACGAATGGCCTTACGCTCCATGTGGGCTACGACCGCGAAAATGTGGATAAAGGAATATATCATGGCGAGACTGTCGTTGATGGTTATGGCCGTACAATTCCAAAGCCTGCGCACGGAACCGCACCGCTCATGAATTACACTTCGTCGGTATCGACGATTGCCGAGGCGGTGATGAAACTTGCCGACCGCATTATGAATCCGATGCTCACTGTGAAACGCTTGAACTTGACGGCGAATAATGTTTTAAGCGCAACACAAGAGAGCTATGACTTGTTCACGGATGTGAAAAAAGTGGAACGCGAAAAGAAGATGATGCTTGCGCAAATTGCGATAAAAAAGCGCTTTGGCAAGAATGCGATTTTCAAGGGCATGGATATGCAGGAAGGAGCCACAACTCGTGAACGCAACGAACAAATCGGAGGGCACAAGGCATGATGCGGCTTTGCCGCGGTTTTGAGTTTGGAGTTACTGAGGTTGCTTCGCAACAGTTATGAGTTCCGAGTTACTAGTTACTAGAGAATTTCATATTAAGAATTCTAGTAACTAAAGAATCTCTAGTAACTACTAACTATTAACTACTAACTAACATCTGGTAACTGCGCCGAAACCACGATTATTTCTCTCTCTCGTCTTTCGTCTCTCGTCTAAAAATAACCACTAATCACTAACCACTGCATACTGTTTACTAACCACTAATCACTGCATTATGCTCGACAACTACAAAGACATAATTGATTTGCCGTATCCGCGAGATGACTGGAACTTCTTGATGAAGCATCCGCGAATGTCGATTGAATCTCGTGCTAAAATATTTAGCCCGTTTGCTGCTTTACGTGGTCATAACGCCAAAATAGCAGAGGCCGCAGAGCGTCATTTAGAAGACAATCGCGACGAAAAAATGCTAGAAAAAATGGACTTTTAAGGCGCAAAAAACAGACTTTAAAGTATTTGTGACGCTTGTCGCATGTTCTGTTGGAAAATCTTAGCTTTTTTGCTTTTTTTCATATATTTTGTAGGATGGGGCAGACATGATAAGAAAAGATTTGAACCAACAGTCTTGGATTGAGAAGGGTAACGCAATCATTGAATCCATAGCGGATGAATATGATTGTGTTTGCTACGTTGACTTGAAAAAAAATCCTGAAGATGACGATGTTGAAATCTTTCATATAAGCCCGTTTCTTGTGACTCGTGTTCCTGCTCTTCAGGGTGAGTGCAATTTCCATAAACGTTTGGATATTCTTTGCAATAATTTTGTTTGTGATAGTGATCGCGAAGTTTTTTATAAAAGTACTCGTCGTGAAATTATTCTAGAAAATCTTGAAAAGAAAACGCAGTATGTAGTTCCTTTTAAGTGTGATATTGACGGCAAAGAAGTGTATTTCCAAATGGGCTTCTTTGCTGACCGTGATGAATCCAAAGTGCTTAAAGGGATTGTGATGAGACTGCGCAATGTTGACCGTGACATTCGTTCAAAACAGCGCTACGAACTGGATCGCCATCTCAACGAAAGCATTGTCATGAAGTTTGGCGAGCAAGTGGAATCTGTGTTTGTCTTTAATCCGACAAGGAATACGTTTAGAACGCTTTATTGCAAGGAAGAACTTAAAGGTTTTTTTCCGCTCGAAGGGAACTTGGAAGGAACAGGTGAATTTGTTGCAATGAACGTAATCCATCCGGCCGATCGTAAGATGATACGTGAAGGTCTTGATAGGAAACGTATTCTTGAACGCCTTTCTCACGAACACAGCTTCCGTTATTTGTTCCGTGATGTAGCGCTTGGGTATGCTCGCTGGTACGAAGTCCGCGTGATGCGTTTTGACATTGGCGAAGAAAACGAATTTTTGGTGGGTTTTGTCAATAAAAATGAAGAAGTCATTACCCAAAAAATTAATGAAAAAGTACGTGATGAATTTGCAAGTATTTACCTTATTGATCTTGAAGAAGTTTTGGTCCATGTAGTTCGCCAGTCTAAGTATAACACGATTGATAAAGCTAAGGAAGTTTATAGTTATGGTGAAGCCTTTAGCAATGCGCTGACTTTTGTTCACAAAGATCATCATGAACAATGGAAAAAATTGGGTGATGTCAATTACCTAAAGCAACTATTTGCAAAAGATGATAGTCGTGAGTTGATCTTTAAGCATTTGACTGAAGATGGATCTTTCTTTTGGTGCCGAAGTGTATTTAGAGTTCTTGATAGGATTGATGGTGTTCCGGTAACGCTCGTGTTGACGAGTACTTCGGTGGATAGGGACCAATCTGAACGTCTTAGCATGAACGAAAAGCTAGAATACCAGAAAAAGGAATTGGAAGTCAACCTTTCGATTATCGATGTGCTGGCGTCAGAATATTCATCGGTCATGTATATCAATCTTTTAACGGATGAAGTGATTCCGTATTCCATGAACGAGATGTCAAGGCATTATTACGGTGCAATGTTAAAAGATGGAACAAAGTATAATGATGCATATTTGCATTTTGTACATGATTTTGTTTATGATGCCGATAAAGAGAGAATGCTAGAGGCCGGCGATATTAAAAATATCAAGGCTTTCCTTAGAAATAATAAGACGTATGTTGCTCTTTTTCGTTCGAATCTCGCTGGACAAGTGCGTTACAGCGAAATGAAGTTTGTAAAGGTCAATGCTGTGAACGAAGAGCCGACGGCTATGGTTGTTGCTTTTGCTGACCGCGATGAAGAAGTCAGTGCTCGTTTTGTGCATGAAAAAATTATGGCGGAATACGAGGCCATTCTCCTTTGCGATTTGTCGAATGATACCGCCCGTGAAATTTTGCCATCGAAGAAAGTTGATTTTGGCGATAAAAGGCAGCGTAGCACTTGTTCTTATCGTGCTTACAGAATGGTGCAACTTGTCGATAGCGAGTACAAGGATGAATGGCTCCGTCTTGCTAGTCCTCAGTATATCCAACGATTGCTGGCTCATGATGACCGTCGTGAATTGCTCTTTAAGGCCTCTTGCTTTAATGATCCTTGGCTGAGTTTTGTAATGCAGGTTGTGGAACGTCGGAATGGTGTCGCGACTCTTGTCATTATGACGTTTTCTGTTGTGGATAAGAAACGCGTCGAAAAGATTCAGCTGAACAAGAAAATTGCAGAACAGAAAGAAGAACTGGAACGCAATATTTCCATTATTGAAGCGCTTTCTGCTGAATACACATCGGTTTATTACATCAATCTCGAAACAGAAGAAATCACGCCTTATTCCATGAATAAGACGACTGCGAATTCTTTTGGCGAAACGTTCAAGCGCAATGTCAAGTATTCGGCGGCGTATTCTGTTTATGTAGATAAGTTTGTGAGCGGCATTTACAAGAATCGAATGCTCCAGGCCGGATCCATCAAGAATATTCGCGAGCAACTTTCGAAACGAAAGAGCTTTGAGACCATGTACGTGAACTTCCTCAATCGCTATTGCGAAATGAAGTTTGTGAAAGTGGGCGATTCGGATCATCCGAAATTTGCGGCGCTTGGTTTTGCCGATAAGGATGATGTTTTGCGCAAGGAAATTCAGCAGCAGGCTGTGATTCAGGGCCTTGCAGAAGATTTTGATTTGGTGTGCTATATTGATGCTGTTTCTATGCGTGAAAATGTTTACCGCTGTACAGATCTTTTCTCGCGTGTATTCCCGGAGTGGGATAAAATTAAGGGCTTTAATGAACGTCTTGGTGTAATTGTTGAAAAGTTTGTATGTAAAGACGATTACGAATTGTTCCTGAAGTCCACCCGTAGAGATGTAATTCTTGAAAACCTCAAAAGTAAAAATGCTTATTATGTCAATTTCAAGGCAGATGTTTTAGGGCATATTGAATATTGGCAAATTAAATTTGTGCTGACGGCGACGAATCCGGTGCAAATTGTTGCGGGTTTCCATAGCGTTGATGAGGAAACGCGCAAACAGAAAAAAGATAAGGAGGCTTTGGAAAAAGCGCTTTTAATGGCTAATTCTGCAAGCCGCGCCAAGACGACCTTCCTCAACAATATGAGCCATGATATTCGAACACCGATGAACGCTATCATTGGTTTTACGGGACTTGCAACGGAGCATATTGACAATAAGGAACAAGTGATTGATTATCTTTCAAAAATCAGTCGCTCTTCGGAACATTTGCTTTCGCTCATCAATGATGTTCTTGATATGAGCCGCATTGAGTCTGGAAAGATGAATATAACGGATCGTCCAGAAAGTCTTTCGGATATGATCCATACGCTAAAGGGAATTGTTCTTTCGGATGTTCGCACTCGTGGGCAGCAATTTGTTGTTGAACTTGAAAATGTTCATAATGAAATGATCATGTGCGATAAATTGCGCCTGAATCAAGTCTTGTTGAATGTTGTTTCTAATGCAATCAAGTACACGCCCGAAAAGGGAATCGTCTTGATGAACATCAAGGAAGTGTCTGCTGAGCCGGGTTACGCCATTTATGAATTTATGGTTAAAGACAATGGTATCGGCATGAATGAAGAGTTCTTGAAGCAAATTTTTGCACCGTTTACCCGTGTGAATTCTTCGACGGTAAGCGGCATTCAGGGAACTGGCCTTGGCATGTCCATCACGAAGAATATAGTGGATATGATGGGTGGAACCATTGAAATTTCGAGCCGAGAACAGGTGGGAACGGAAGTTTTCATGACCTTTAAGTTTAAGCTTTGTAATAAGCCTGTTGCTTTAGCGACAAGTGGAAAGTTTGCAGGGGTCCATTGCTTGATTATAAACGATCGTCCTAAAATTTGTAGGACTGTAGATGCCGCGTTAAAGAAAGAAGGTTTGCGTTTTGATTTGTGTATGTCGGGCGACGAGGCTCTTGCCTATATTGAAAAATCGCGTGCAGCAAACGATGATTATTGTTTGATTCTTGTGGACTGGAATATGCCTGAAATGAAGGGTATTCAGATTACGCGACAAATCCGCAAAGTTGTTGGAATGGCTGTACCGGTTGTAGTGCTGACTTCGTACGATTGGATTGATATCGAGAAAGAAGCGCTTGAAGCAGGCGTGACATCGTTCTTTGCAAAGCCTTTGTTCCCGTCGGATTTGCATAGCATTTTGCAGAAGTTCTGTGGTAGTTCTTCAGATTTGAGACATGATTATGAATCGTTATCGGATGAGCCTAAAAAATACGACTTTTCGGGTCGAAAGGTGATGCTTGTTGAAGACAACATACTCAACCGCGAAATTTCGACAGAGATTCTTGAGGATCGAGGCGTTGAAGTGACTGCGATGGAGCGTGGAGACCTTGCGGTAGAAAAGCTCAAGTATTCAACAGTCAAGTACGATGCCGTTTTGATGGATATTCAGATGCCGGGTATAGATGGTTACGAGGCTACGCGCCAGATTCGTAAGTTGGAAAATCCCGATATTGCCAATGTGCCGATTATTGCAATGACAGCGAATGCGTTTGAAGAAGATAAACGAGCCGCAATGGATGCTGGCATGAACGATCACGTGGCAAAGCCTGTAGATGTTGAAGTGCTTTGTGCGACTCTTGCGAAATTCTTCCGTTAGCTTTTTGGAATGCCGTTGTCGAATTCAACGGTAAACCATTTTTCCTCGATAACTTCGTAGTCGGAGCCACCGTTGAAAACGTTGGCGTTGCCGTAAACTTCGTAGCCTTTGCGCATGGAAGCTTTGCAGGCGTATTTTTCAGAAAGGAACTTGCAAACGGCGGTGACTTCTGCTTCGGGGATACTTTGACAGATGGTGCTGATGTTGATTGCGCTCGCTGCATCTGGAATGCTGTCGGTAGTGCTACTTGTAAGGCCGCGGAGGCTTACGCTTATGCGATTGTTTAATTTGCGGAGTGCGAAAATGTAGCTTTTGTACGTAAATTCGGAATCCGCAGAGGCGGTAAGTGTGTCTGCGTTGCAGAAAATAGAACCCATGACGCTATATTCGTAATCCATTGCAATAAAGATAGTTAATTGTAGTTGGCTATTGGATGTTAGAGGATGGAGATTGTTCTGTGCGTCATCCCGAGCCGTCAATCTTGACTTTCATCCTCGCGTACGCGAGGAACCATCTGCCTAAACTGTAGCTTTCTGCATCGTCATTTCGGCCTGCGAGTCGGAATCTTGAAATCTAATTTCAAAATCTGAATTATTCTAGGTTTTGCAGACTGCGTATATTGTCAGAATTAGACATTAACTATTTATATATTTGGGCTGAGGTAAAACGATGGATATGACTTCTTTGATTGTTGCGGCTGTTGCAGTTTTTGCTTTTGCGGTTGGGGCTATGGTAGGGGCGCTTGTGGCGCATAAAATGGGGCGTTCTGTCCATGCGGATCGTGAGGCGCTATTCAATGCGGAACTTTCGGCGATGAAGTCGCAATTTGAGGCTGTTTCTGCACGACTTCTCAAGGATCGCAGTGAGGAATTTAAAGGCGAAAATCGCGAGCACATGGAAGCGTTTACAAAGCCTTTGATGAAGGAACTCGACAACATGCGCGAAATGCTCGGGCGTGCAAAAGAAGGTAACGATAAGAATATTGCGGAACTGAATGGCGCTATCAAGACGATGGTTGAGCAATCCAGAAAGCTTGGGATCGACGCCGAAAATCTTGCTGATGCACTCAAGAATCGAGGCAAGGTGCAAGGCGATTGGGGTGAAGTTGTGCTTGCGAATATTTTAAGCGACAGCGGCTTGCGCGAAAATTTGGAATACTTTACGCAAAAAAGCTATACGGATGAAAACGGTCGTGAATTGCGCCCGGATGTTGTCGTGAAATGTTCCGATGGATCGAATGTGATTGTCGATTCGAAGGTATCGCTTACGGCTTACACGGATTATGTCTCGGCAGAAAACGACGAAGCGCGTGAGGCTGCATGCAAGGAAAATTTGGCTAGTATCGTAAAACATGTCGATGAACTTGCGAGCAAAAATTATCCGAAGGTGGTGCCGCATGCGGTGCCTTATGTGCTCATGTTTGTGCCGAATGAAGGTAGTTACATTTTGGCGGTGAACAAGGATCCTGCCATTGCGCAAAAGGCGTATCGCAAGGGTGTGCTTATTATCAATCCGACAAATTTGATGTTGGCTCTGAATCTGATTTTGCTCACGTGGCAGAATACGCGGCAAGAAGAAAATTGCGTGAATATCATGAAAACGGCAGAGGGCCTTTATGAAAAATTCTGCGGTTTTACGGACAACTTTGTGAAGGTGGGGCGTCAGTTGAGTGTGGTACAAACGACATACGCCGATGCGCTTGCGCAGTTGAAGGACGGCAAGGGCAATATCCTTAGCCGTTTTGAGGCCATGAAGCAACTTGGGATTACAAGCACTAAGGCCGTGAATGAAAAGTTAAAGTAGAAAAAACTATTATTGTGTAGAATAGAGGCGTTTTATAATGAAGTTTATCCATACCGCAGACTGGCATCTTGGCAATACGATGCACGATATTGATCGCACGCGAGAAACGGGTGCATTTTTAGAATGGCTTGAATCGGAAATTGAAACGGTTGGCGCTCAGGCTCTTGTTATTGCGGGTGATATCTTCGATGTGGTGAATCCTTCGAACATGGCAAAGACGCAGTACTACAAGTTTTTGGCATCGCTCCTTAAAACGGAATGCTCCAATGTTGTTGTTGTCGGCGGAAACCATGATTCTGGAACGCTACTTGATGCGCCGGCGGGCATTCTCGATGCTTTGAACATTAAAGTTGTTGGCTCCATCAATAATCGCAAAATCGATGATTTTGTTTTTGAATTAAAGGATGCTCAGGGAAATGCAATCGGCATTTGCTGTGCGTTGCCGTTTATGCGCGATTTGGAATTGGAACAGTTTTATAAAAATTCTGATGATGGTGAATACGCGAATAATGCTGATGGTGATTTGTTAAAGCGCCTTTATGCGGATGCGCATCGCTATGCTGTTGAATTGCGCGGGGATCGCAACATTCCCGTTATTGCCACGGGACATTTGTATGCGTCGAATCTTTCGGGCCGCGATGCAGAAAATGCGGAGAATGCGGAAAATGCCGGCATCGCAGAAAATGCATTTGCTGGTGAAAATGCTGTGATGCCTGAAACTTCCGTTGATGACGGTGTTCGTGAAGTTATTGGAACGCTTGGCAATGTTGACGTTTCTACGTTCCCGAGTGAACTCGATTACGTGGCGCTGGGACATATTCACTATACGTCTATGGTTGCCAAGAATCCGAAAGTGCGCTATTCTGGTTCGCCATTCGTGATGGGCTTTGATGAAGCGAATTGCAAACGCTATGTGCTTGCGGTTGATGTGGCGCAAGGTGCGGTTCCTGTTGTCGAAAAAATTGAAGTTCCGAAGGCTATGCGCTTTGAACAGTTCAAGGGCGATATCGAAACGCTTAAATTGAAATTGCGCAACTTGGAAAAAGAACTAGTTGCGAATCCGGTGGAAACTTATGTCGATTTGCTTTTGACATCGGGTGATTTTGTGAGCTTGAATGATGCTCTGGAAAAGGAAGAAACGGGCAAACATTTTGTGGTCAAGCGCCACCGCATTTCTCGCGATGTTTTGCGCGGTGCGACTGGCTTTGATGAATGCGTGGAATCGACAAAGCAGTACTCGAAAGAAGATTATTTTAGAATGTTGATTGCTTCGAATCTTCAAGAAAACGATGAATCGGCTGCTGTAAAAAATCAATACGATAAGTTTATTAGTTTGTTCAATGAGGCTGTAAGCAAGGCGCACGAATAGGGTAGTACGATGAAAATTAAGAAGATTGAATTTTGCAATATCAACTCCCTTGCTCATGAATGGACGATTGATTTTGAATCCCCTGATTTTGCGAAGAGCGGTATGTTTTGCATTTCGGGGCCGACAGGTTCTGGAAAAACTTCGATTCTTGATGCCATTTGCCTTGGCTTGTACGGTAAAACGCCGCGCTTGGGCGCCATTGTGGGCGATACGAATGAGGTGATGACTTATGGCGCCAAGAATTGCTACGCCAAGGTGACTTTTGAATGTGGCGGTACTGTTTACTCTGCGCGTTGGGACCAGCATCGTTCTGTAAGGACGAATAAACTCCAAAAATATTCTTGGGTGCTGACGAATGAAACTTCGCAAACGGTGGAAGCTTCGTTTTCGAAACAGTCCGAAATCGAAGCGACGATGACGCGCGTGATTGGCCTAGATTTCGGCCAGTTTACCAAGTCGATGATGCTTGCCCAGGGTGAATTCAATAAGTTTTTAAAATGCAATGAGAATGAACGCGCTGCAATTCTCGAAAAACTCACGGGCGATGGAATTTACAGAAAGATTGCCGTAGCCGTTCATGATTTGTATGCGAGTGCAAATCGTGCGGTCGAGGATATTGAAGTTAAAATTGGCAATGTGAGTTTGTTGAGCGATGAAGAACTGGCTGAATTGAACACGAAAATCAAGGATGCCGAACAGCAAAAGAAAACACTTGCCGAAGATGCAGAACGCCTCCTTTATATTTGCACATGGTTTGAAAATCTGCATGGCTTTGAAAAGCTTTTGTCGGATGCGCAAAATCAACTAGAAAAAGCGAAATGCGCGCAAGCGGAATTCGAACCGAATCGAAAAAAACTGGAACGTGCGTTGCATGCTCAAGAAGTGGAATCTTCGTTTGTGGAGTTCAAATCAATTCGCGATAATCTTGCACGCATGAAATCGCAACTTGAAGAGAATAAGAAGAATCTCCCTACGGTTGCGAAAAATCTTGAAAAGGCTTCTGCCCAAAATCGCGAGGCTCAGGCTACTTTTGAAAAGTGCAAGGCGGAATATTCTGCGAATGAATCCATTTGGGAACAGGTTTCTTCAATTGATGCTGATATTCGCAATGCTCGTGTGCAGTTGAAGAACGCAAAGGATGCTGTTGCAAAGATAGCGGGCGAAGCCGAAGAAACGCAAAAGAAAATTAGCGACACGGACAAGCGGCTTTCTGATAATGAACTGGCTTTGGAAAAAGTGGAAAAGTACATTGCCGAAAATCAGAAAGACGAATCGATTGATGGTCAACTTTCGCTTTTGAAATCGCAGATCGCAGAATGGAAAAATGAAAGCGAAAATGTTTCTGTCGAAGTGCAAAAACTAGAAGTTCTGAAAAAAGCTTTGCAGGATTTTGATGCGGATTTTGAAAAGCAAAAGCTGGATTTGCAATCGCTGCAGGAATATTTGACGGAACATCAGGCGGATGCGGGACTTGTGAATGTTCTCCCGGAAATGAACGGTTTGGCAAATGATGTGGAACGCCATCATAAAGAATTGGTGCGCTTACGAATTGAAATCGCTGCAAAGCAAAAGCAACTCGAAAATGTGAAGGCCGAATGTTCGCAGATTCATAAAAAACTAACCGCTTTGCAAAAAAATAAAGAAACGATTATTCAAGAAGATATTCCTGTTGTTGTCGCGGAATTGCGCCGTAACTTGAAGCCTCACGAACCTTGCCCTGTCTGCGGTTCTCGCGAGCACCTCTCTTGCGAGGAATCCGTAAAGATTGAAAATGGCGCGAATAGCCTTAATGGTTTTGCAGATAAATTGCGTAAAATCAATGGGGAGATGGAAGAACTCCAGCGTTCTTTGGATAGCTTTGCAACGCAACAGAATCATTTTGAAGAAGTCATCAGCGAAAGTTCGCAAAAGCAAAAAGAAGAATCAGATGCGGAATTGAATGCGCTGGAACAGCTGAATGCAAAACTCGAACCTTGGAAAAAATCTGCAACGCTTGAAACGGTGCGTGTAACTTTGCAAGACCTTTCTGAATTGAAGAACGCCTACTTGCAAAAAAAGGAAAAAGCCGATGCTTTGCAGAACGATGTCAATCGCGCTGCAGTAAATCGTGCGGGCCTTGTGGGTGAAGCTAATGCCGCCGAAGAATCGCTAAAAAAATCTCAATCTAAATTGCAAAAAATTTTTCAGGAAATTGAAACGGCTCTTGCAGAATGGTTCTCGAACATTCGCATGGAAGATGTTGATGCGCTGCTTGCCGAACTTGAAAAGAAGAATTCTTGGTGGAAAAAGGCGCAAGAGAAAAAGATCAAGGTCGAAAATGACTTGAACATGGATCGTTCTGCGAAAAATCAATATCAAGAAAATCTTTCGCAGGCAAAAATGCGCCGAGATGAGGCAACCACTAAACAAAATGAAATCCAGCAAAATCTCGATGCGCTCGATACAAAACGCAAAGAAATTTTTGGTGAGAAGTCTGTAGAAGAGGAACGCCGTAAGGCGCGAACTTTACGCGAGTCTGCGGAAAGTTGGGCAAACGAGTCGCTTCGCAAAGAGCAGCAAATGCGCGAAACGAAAATGGCTCTTGACAATTCTATCGCAGAACTTGAAGGCCGCATTGCAGAAACAGAGCCGAAGCTTACACAATCGCAGGCTCAGTTCCTAGAAAATCTTTCAATGAAAGGTTTTGCGGATGAGCAGGAATTTGCTGCTGCAAAACTTCCTGAAGCGGAACGTAAATCGCTCCAGCAGTTGCAAAAAAATGTGGACGATAATTTGGTGACGGCGCAAACATCGGTCAAAAATTTTAACGACCAGCTAGTGGAGCATCAGCAAAAGCGCAACTTCGAAGAAACTGAAGATGTCGCGTTGCAGGGCCGCGATTCTACAAAGGCAAAATTGAACGAATGCACCGTGAATCTTGCTACATGGACGGAACAGAAAAAGAATGATGATTTGCTCCGCCAAAAGTTCAACGACATGCAGGCGGAACTTGCAAAACTCAAGTCGAAACGTGCGGATTGGGAACAAATGCAACGCTGGTTCAACGGCAACAGACTTGACACGGGTAATGGCGATGTGTTCGTTCGATTCATCCAGACGATTACGCTCCGCAATTTGCTGAAAATCGCAAATGGCTACTTATGCGATATGTTCCCGCGGTATGAAATGGTAACCGAGCCGAACACGCTCAACATCCAGCTTGTGGATCATGACAACAGCGATGCCGTGCGCCCGATTGACAACATTTCTGGTGGCGAAGGCTTTTTGGTGAGCCTCTCGCTTGCGCTTGGGATTTCGACACTCGCTAGCCGCAATGTGCGCATTGATTCCATGTTCCTCGACGAAGGCTTCGGTACGCTTGATTCCAAGATGCTTCAAGAAACCGTCATAGTGCTCCAGAAAATGCAGCAGGAAAAGGGTAAACTCCTTGGTGTCATCACGCATGTGGATTTGGTCAAAAGCGAACTCCCGACACATATCGAAGTTACGCCTTGCGGTGGCCGCAGCGTCCTTAGCGGTGCCGGTGTCAAAAGCTAAAGTGCCGTGCTAGCGTTCTGTAGTAACCTACTGCGGTCACGCGGGCCTCCGTGCCGGTGTCAACATCATTTCTTTTGTCATTCTGCATAAAAAAAACTATAATAACATTACCGGATTTATCAGGGGCGTATCATGAATTTTAAAAGTCTAATAACAGGCGCGTGGTCCAATGGAATCGCCAAGAAACTTCTGATTTTGTTGGTTCTATCGCTCATCATTTTTGTTATTGGCGTAATGCTTGGCTCGTGGGTGCTTGGCGAAAAGTCCCTCGGGTGGAAAGGTTTTTTGTCGGGCTATGTTGTTTTTGCGGTGCTGTTTATCAGCGTCATGATCAATGTGTTCAAGAATACGTCGGAGTCCATGCGCGAAGGCAAAAAGCATGTCGATGTTCGCGGTCATGTGCTTGTGCTTGGCGCTGGCCATCAGCTCAAAAGTATTTTGCGTGCGCTCAAAGGCGATAAGCGTCCGATCGTTGTGATGAGCCGTCGCGATATTGAAGGGCGTTTTATTCATTACAAGAAGGATTACGAGAACGAAGAAGATTTGCTTTATGCGGGTGCGCTTTTGGCGGATATGATTCTCGTGATTGGCGAAGATGGACCTGAACGCGATTCTCGTAACTTGCATTGCATTGAAGTTCTGCGCAGCATCAGCGAAAAGGCGTTGCGCGATATCCATTGCCATTTGTTGCTGAGTGATCCTTCGACATCTGAAATTTTACGGTATTTGAAGGCTCCAGAACAGAACAAGGGCCATTTGCTAGTCGATGTCTTTAACGAATACGAATTCATGTCGGAGCAGTTGCTTGTCGGGACGGATTTTTTGCCGACAATTCGCGAAGCTGAAAATGAACGCTTGCATGTGGTGCTGATTGGAACAGGCCCGATTGCACAGGCGGTCGCGTTTGCCGTGGCGAACGTCTGCCATTACCCGAATTTTAAGCGGACGAATTTGAAGACTTGCATCACGTTTGTTGATGAAGATTGCGAAAAGTGGGTGGATCGTTTGGTCGTCTCTCGCATGGGACTTTTTAGACTTTCAAGGTACACGTATGTCGATGCAAATGGAAATAAAGTAACTCATGACCCTGAGACAACGCGCGGCGATTACCTTGACGTAGAATGGAATTTTGTAGATGCCTACTGCGAAGCGGATTTGGCACGTAACTTTATTGCGGCTGTGGCGGCGAGCCCCAAGGAACGTCTTGTCGTTTGCATTTGCAAGGAAGATGCATCCAAGGCGATTTCGACGCTCGTGCATTTGCCGCGTGCTGTTTACGATAATGCGGACATTGCGGTGTATTGGCGCGAAGCGAATGACGATATCATCAAGCATATCAACGAAAGCGGAATGTATGGCTATGTGCGCATCATGGGCGATATTGATGAAATGAAGGAATTTGTGCATTCCAGGCGTGTGGAGCGTGGGCAGCGTGCGAATTATGTTCGTGAACGTCGCTTAAATCCCGATACTCGCGACACCGAAGAAAAAATGTGGTACCGCCTAAGCGAAGCTGACAAAACGGCTGCCATTTACTGCGCCAATGCATTGCCGCTCCGTAAACGTTGCTTTGAAATCACGGATGACGATTCTCTGTTGCGCGATGCGGAACATCGACGCTGGATGATGTCCATGCTTTTGATGGGCTATCGCTCGGGGCCAACTGACGAAAGAACGTTCACGCGTCACGATATCATTCCGTTTGACCGCTTGCCCGAAGAATTGAAAATGAAAGATTCGTACATTCTCGAAAATGCCGAATACATTATGAACGGGTGAGTGGAGTTAAAAATTAAGAATGAAAAATTAAGAATTAAAAATGAAGATTTGAATGGTGGAAATGAAAAAAGGTTGTTTGCTATTTCTGGTTGTTGCAATTGCGGTTCCTGTCACGTATCTTTTGATCTCGAATCATTCGAAAAAAGTCGAGATTCAAAAAGAAATTGATTCGGTCGAGACTGTTTTTGAAAATGCGGAAAAAGAGGAACATAAATCTCCCGAGCCGCGAGAATCTAAACCACTTGATCTTGAAAAGACAATCCGCCTGTTCCATATTTTGAACGATGGGTATTCGACAACGAAGAGCATGTTCGAGTATTTGCAATTCTTGGCGGCTCAAGATTATAGCGGCATTCCGGATGAAGTCCTCGAAGCGGAAAAGAAATTGCTCCCTCTTTACAAGGGCATTCGCACGGCCGAATATGATTTGAATGAAACGCAAAAGAGGCGTTATTGGGGCGCTATAAAAAATTCTGTAGATCTTAAGACGGTAACATCTCCGATTGCGCAAATCGCTGCAACTGGAGGTTTTGATCCTACCGCTTTTGTATCGCTTGCAACAATGGGCCTTACTTCGGGAACGAATTTTTATAGCGAAATTCAAAGAAACGATGAAATTGAAAAAAGCGCAAAAAAGGCTCTTGAAGAAAATAAAGAAGCTTACTTAAGCTATTTAAGCGAATATACGGTACTTTATTTGAAATACTTGGCGATGTGGAATGAAATGTGCTTGCTGCGCGATAAGGCGTACCTTGCCATCAACAATGGCGATATTGATGGCGCGCTGGAATCGCTCAATGCGGTGCTACAGAAGTATCCTACTGATTCAGAATCGCAATTGCTGAAATCATTTTGCTTGCTTTATAAAGCGGAACAAGGTGTAGAAGTTTCTAATGATAAGCAAAATGCGGACAATGCAAGGGATATCCTCAACCAATACATTGCGAATCATCCTGATAGAGCGGCGCCAGCATTGCTTTTGTTGGGAACCTATTACACGTTGCTGGGTGACGATACGAAGGCCGCCACTTTGTTTGATCAGTCTTCTGTAGAATATCCTCGCGAAGCGGAAAAATTGTTGGACATGTACAATTCCTACAACTACCGCAATTATATTTTGAAGTCCAAAGAAGGCCATGTAGTTTTGGAACATTACAAATCCATGATGGAAGGCTTTGGATTTTATTCGCCGAACTTCCAAAAGGCAATGGTCGCTTACAACAAAGGAAAATTCGCCAATGCTAAAGAAGAAATTTTAAAACACTTTTTCCGTCGCGGAAATCAAGAAGTGTATGATTACTTGATTTCTGACATGAAGTTTGTGGAATGCTATATGCCCAAAATCTTGGACATGATTTTTGAAGAACATTCTTTCTTGGATTTGCAGACGTACAATCCGACGCTCTCGTTCTCGGATAAGCTTGCCATTGAAATTGAAAACCGTTCCGACAAGCGCCTTTCGAATGTTCGCCTGTTTATCTGCTTGCATATGACCGATATGTATGCCGATGATTATTTGGTGAAGAAAATGGAAACGACAATCAATAACATCGAACCCTATTCCAAGGCTAGCTTCGGGAAACTCCAATTGAATTACGAATTGTACGGGAAGCAGAAGAATAGCGTTGAAGATATTGTTTCTGCAAGAGCGATTATCATGACGGATAGCTTGATTATCTGGGTCGATGAAGACAAAATCAAGCGTACGAATATTTCGAAAAAGATGGGCGGTAAGCGCTTTAGTAAAGCAACGCTCTATCAGCTTACTACAGGTTGCTCGTACGAAATGAAAGAAAAAGAGGGCTTGCTGAGTAGCATGGTTGGATCAAAGAAAATGGTGTTCCATTTCCCGAGATCCTTGGTGGCGTTGAATCCGTTCTTCTCGTTCGGTGAACTGAATAGTAAAGATGCGATGCTTGCATCGTCAGTCGTTTTGAATGGCGAAAATATTGATGTCACTTTTGATAAGCAATCTGCATTCGCTTCAAAGGCGGTTCCGCTTTATGTGAGCACTCTTGAAGGTAAAGGTTATTTCGATATAACTTTCGATGCGGATGGCAATATCACCAAGATGTCGGCATTTAAATACTAGTACTTTTGCGGCATTCTCCAGCGTGGCTTCTCGCGCGCCTGTGCTGCGTCTTGTTCACGCGCCTTATTTATCTCAGAAGTTTATAACGAAAAAGTCCCGCCATCGAGCGGGACCTTTTCTGTAACGTTTATCCGTAAAGAAGAATTACTGGATGCGGATGTTCACGCGGCGGTATTCTTCTCTGGTGCCGTACTTGAACTTCTTGAACATGCGCTTGCCATACCACTTAGCGGTAATCTTGGAAGCCGGAATGTACTTGGCGATTTCAGCCTTGACGGTTTCGGCGCGGCGCTGAGAAAGTTCATCGTTGTAAGCAACTCCACCGAGGTCGCAGGTATAGCCTTCGACGAGAATTGTTGCTTCCATGTTGGTCTGTGCGAACTTCGGTGCAAGTTCAGCGATGATGGCGCGGCCTTCGCTGCTGAGTTCTGCGCTGGCAAGTTCAAAGAGGCTGCTTACGTTCGGGAATTCAATTGCAGAGGCCTGACCTTTTTCAACCTTGGCAAAAGCGTCGTTAAGGAATGCAGCTACTTCGCCACGGGTGGTCAAGAATACCTGAGAGTTGTTCTTGATGGCGGCAAACTTGGAGAAGTCAAACGGTGCCGGCTGTTCTGGTTCCGGTGCCGGAGCTTCGACCTTTACCGGTTCTGGCTGCTTTACTGGAGCGGGCTTTTCAGTTTTTTTATCGCCGCAGGCTACAAGTACTGCGAGAGAAAGGGCTACCGGAAGAAAACGACCAATTGTTTTTACCAAATTCATTATGAAACCTCCGATTGAAATATGGTATGATTCCTTTGGATTAGCTTTTCTAATATAAGTAAAAAAAGTAAATAAGGAAAAATTTTTTTATATGTATAAAAAAAATTCGCCTTTTACGGCGAATTTTTGTATAAAAAATGGCTTTTTTTAACGAAAAAAGCGTTATTTCAGCTTCCATTCGAGCGTTTGCCCGGCAGCGAGCGGAACGACTCCGTTCACGATGGCGGGCACGGTCCACGATTCCTTGACAACCTTGATTTGCTTTGTTGTGCGCGGTAAACCGTAAAAGTCGGCACCGAATCCAGCGATGAAGTTGGGGAGCTTGTCGAGTGCGCCTGCACGATCAAATTCCTGCACCAGAAGCGGGATGGCGACGGGAGCGCTGTAAACGCCGGCGGCTCCGCATGGGCATTCCTTTTTGCCTTGCTGGTGGGGTGCGGAATCGGTACCGAGGAAGAACTTCGGGTTTCCGCTGAAGGCAGCTTCGCGGATGGCTTTGCGGTCTTCGGGGCGCTTGGGGAGCGGCTTGCAGAAATGGTGCGGGCGGAGCGCATCGCCAACGATATCGTCGAGAGTCATCATCAGGTGGTGCACTGTGAATGTGGCGGCAACGTTTGCAGGGAGGCGTTTTACCGCTTCGACGGATTTAGCGCTGCTCAGGTGCTCAAAGACAATGCGGAGTTTCGGGAACTTTTCGGCAAGTGTTTCCACTCGCTTGATAAATGCGGGTTCGCGGTCCAGGCAAAATTCGCCCGGTTCTTCGCCGTGGACGCACAGCACAAGGCCGAGCTTTTCCATCATCGCGATAACGGGGAATACGGCTTCGAAATCGCTGATGCCGTCGGCACTGTTGGTGGTGACGCCTGCGGGGTAATACTTGCCGGCGACAACGCCTACAGCCATCATGTCCTTCAAGTCTTGTTCCGTGTAATTCGGGTTCAGCTTGAATGTCATGAGCGGTTCAAAATCGGGGCGCACAGGAGCGGCAGCTTCGAGAATCTGCTTTTTGTAATCGGCAATTGCGGCTGCGCTTGTCATGGCAGGGACAGTGTTTGGCATGATGATGGCGCGGCCAAACTGGCTCACGAGATCGCGGACATAACCGAGCATGAGTTCGCCCTGACGCAAATGCGCATGAAAATCATCTGGTAAAGGGAGTGTTAATTCGGAGTTCGGAATTCGGAGTTCGGAATTGGGAGTGTTCATTTTGGTTCTCTAAAAAGATGTCAATTCTAAATTATGCTGTAAATTCAGAAATCTGAATTATTCGTTGGATTGTAGATCGCGGAACTGGTCCTTCGAAATTTCGCTATCCGAGTGGAGCCAGTAATCAAAAGAATGCGGTTCGGTAAATTTTTTCTTGTGCAAAAATACGAGGTTGCAGTCCAGTTCTTTTGCAATCATGAGGTCGTGCGTGACGATGATGATGGTCGTCTTGAACATGGTTCGCATGTTGTCAATCAACGGCAGCAAGTTACGGCGGTTGTAATTATCGAGGCCTGCGGTTGGTTCGTCCATGAGCAAAAGTTTCGGGTCCATGGCCCACGACCTAGCGATGGCCACACGCTTTTGCATGCCCACGCTCAGTTCGTGCGGGAACATGTTTGCGAAATTGCGGACGCGCATCAAGTCCATAGCCATGTTGACTTTTTTCGTGATTTCTTCGTCCGTGCCCATTTTGTGGTAGCGAAGCGGAAGAGCGATGTTGTCTACAACTCTCAAGTTCGAGATGAGTGCCGCGTTCTGGAGGACAAAACCGACTTGGCGTTTAGCAACTTCAAGTGCATCGAGCCGTTCTGCTGGAATGTATTCGCCAAAATAATAGATGTGCCCTTTGAGGGGGCGTGCAAGCCCTGCAATCATGCGGAGAATAGCGCTCTTGCCTTTACCAGATGGCCCGCCAATACAAATGGTTTCGCCAAGTTTTAATGAAAGGTTGGCGCCTGCGATGAGTTGGTAGTCTTCGTTACTTTCGCTCGACCTGATATTTTCAAAATAGCTCACGGCTCTCGGTATCGAGAAAAGAGTTCCCGATAGTTCACTTGTCGAAAGGTATATATCTTCAAGTCTGAGGGCTTCGTCTAGCATATCTTAGATAATCGTTGAAAGGTTTTGCATGTAGCTGATAAAGTAGAACAACGAGAGCACAACGTCAGCAAAAACGATATAGAGGAAAGAAGTAATGACCGAACGCGATGTCGCTTTGGGCACGAGGCGGATATCGCGTTTGATGTTCAGCGCCTGGTAGCATGCGTTGATGGTGATGATAATGCCAAAGACAAACGGTTTTACAATTGCAAAGACAAAGTCGGGAATGGTAAGCGCCTTGATGATTTCGGTGGAAAGGTAATTCCAGGTGATTTGCAAGTTGGGCGCGTTACCTGTGATAAATATGATTCCCTTCGTGACGAGGAAGCCAGCTCCGATTGCGCTTGCACTAAAGATGATGTTCGAAATAATCGTTGCGATTGTGCCGCCGATAACGCTGGGCATGACCAAGTAACGGATGGGGTTGATGCCCATGGTGGCGAGTGCGTCCACTTCGGAATCAATAACCATGCTACCGATGTAGGTCGTGAGCGAAGAACCTGAACGGCCGGCGATGAGAAACGCTGTGAGAATCGGGCTTAATTCGCGGATGATGACCACGACCATGAGGTTGCCCACGATATCCGAGAAGCCCATTTTGCCCATGAGCGAAAGCACTTCGATGATGACGACTGTTCCGAACAACGTGGCGACAATGAATAGCGGAATAATAATTTCGACACCCGTAAAGAAAGTCTGCAAAATGATATTGCGGGAGTCGCTCTTGAAGTTGTGGCTTTTGTCGAAAAGAGATGCAACGGTGCGGAAGAACAAGGCTATCAGTTGCCCTATTCTCCTTTTCAAGATGAAAATCCCGAGCGTGTGAAACAAACGCCCGATGGGAGTCATCTTTTGCCAGTTTTTAAGTTGCTTCTCTTGCATCGCTATGAATTGCTTCTAGAATTTCCGTCCAGAGTTCATCAAGTCCAAATTTTTTCAGAGCACTTACGCAAAGCGGCTTATGGTCTAGATCCAAGCGTTGCTGGATATCCCTAAGCCCTTTGGCGAGTTCGGATTGGTTCACCTTGTCACGTTTGCTTGCGACAATCAGGACTGGGCAACCTGTGGTACGGATGCTTTCGACTGTTTCGATGTCAATCGGCGTTCCTCCGTGGCGGATATCTACGAGGTAGATAAGCCCCTTGAGGTCCTTGCACTTTTCGACGTATTCACGGATAAAGTCGGACATCTGATCGCGTTTGGCATTGTTGACTTTAGCGAACCCTACACCTGGTAAATCTACAAGAAAAAAATCTTCGTTGACTTTGAAAAAATTGATTTCGCGTGTTTTTCCGGGGGTAGAACTCACTTTCACGAGTTTTTTTTGCCCCATGAGTGCATTCATGAGCGAGGACTTGCCCACATTGGAACGTCCAAGAAATGCAATTTGCGGGAGACGTTCTTCAGGGAGACCCTTGAGATTTACAGCTGCCTTGACAAATTTTGCCGTACGGATGGTGTAGCCGCCCACTTCGACGGGTGCTTGGTGAATGTTTTCTTTTGTACTCATAAGGAAACTCTCCCTTCGAATGCGCGAAGCATGGTGACTTCGTCGATGAATTCCAGATCGCTGCCCATCGGGATTCCGCGGGCAAGGCGGGTGCGCTTGACGTTGACGCCGTCTAGCATGCGGTCTATCATGAGAGCTGTACTGTCGGCTTCGGGGCTAGAGCCCAAGGCTAGGACGAGTTCTTCGATATTTTCTTGCTTGATGCGTTCTACGAGTTGCGGCAGGTGGAGTGCTTCGGGGCCAATGCCGTCGAGCGGGGAAATTACACCGCCAAGGACAAAGTAAAGACCCTTGTGGACGGACGAACGTTCAAAAGGTAAAATGTCTGAATTTTTTTCGACAACGCAAATGGACTTGGCGCCTTCGCGGGCCCTGCATGTTGGGCAGATTTCTTCGTCGGTAAAGGCGTGGCAACGCGGGCACGGGTGGACTTTTTCGGCGGCCTGCATCAAACTGTTGGCAAAGCGTTCTACATCGCTCTTGCGGCGCGAGAGCATATGGTAGGCAAGGCGGCGAGCCGTCTTTAAGCCGATTCCCGGGAGAGAGGCGAATTCGGAAATCAAATTTTCCAGACTTTGCGGTTCAACGTTCATATGCTAGTGCTTATGCATCGTCGATGCTTACGTATCGTTGCGTGCTGTTCAGTTTCAGTTCAAAAATCGTTCCGATGCGGGCGTAAAGCATGAGCTTTAGCCACTCCTGGATTTTCTTCATGCCCACCCAGACGATGGCGCCTTTGACCGTTTCGATAGCGGGTTTGTCCCGCACATCAGAATTCACGAATTGCATGAGGTTCGCTGCAATGTCCGGCTGCTTGTCGAGTTCATCGCAGAGTCTTTCGAGAGTCGGTCGCGTGCGCAGCAGTTGAATGATTTTGAGTATGGCGGCCGAAGTCGCGTCTATCTTTTGCCCCGTTACAAGTTCCGGCTTTGCAAAGAAAAATCCTTGGAAGTACTCGTAGCCTGCATCTTTGCAGTGCTTGAATGTTTCTTCGTCTTCGACTTTTTCGGCGAGGATCTTGATGTTTTTTTCTTTGAAGAACTTGGCTGCTTTTTCCATCGCTTCGGGCGTGTTATCGACCAAGTCCATTTTGACGTACGAAACGTGCTTGAATAATGGCTCGAAGCGCTTTATGAACTCGTCGCTCATGATAAAGTCGTCTAGCGCAAGTTCAAAACCGCGGGACTTATGCCGTTCAATGGCTCGGATAAGCGCTCTATCGACGGTAACATCTTCGAGAATTTCAAGGACGAAATTGTTGGGATCTAAAAGTCCAAACAAGTTGTCCAAAAGCATCTCGCGGCTGCAATTGACAAATGCCTTTTTGCCCCCGACAAGACGCTCAAGCCCGATACTGTTGAGGACGTTCTCTAGCACCTGAGCGGTAGCCTGCACATCGCTTGCAATGATGGCGGTAACGCTATTTGGCGAGTCTCGGAATAGCAATTCATACGCGAAGATATTTCCATCGCGGTCTAGAATCGGTTGACGTGCCAAGTAAGCGAGTGAATGCATGGTTTAGGTCTTAGGTAATAGGTGTTAGGTTTTAGGAATTTATTTGTGGCTACGCCATTGTTATAGATGCGCTTTGCGCGTGATTTTTATCCCTATAACCTGTGCGCTTTCGATGCCGAACAGGAGGATGCTCCTTGCGCCTGCGTCCCAGAGCTTGTCCATGATGGCGTTGGCTTCTTCGCGGGGCACCATGGCCTTCACGGAATACCATTCGCGGCCGTGGAGCTTTGTGACGGTCGGGGCATCGAGACCCGGAGTCATTTCGCAAGCCTTCGAGAGGAGTTCGGAGGGGCAGTCGTACTCGATCATCATGTACGTCTGGGCGACGAGCTTGCCCTGGATGCGACGGATGAGCGTGTTGACTTCTTCGAGTTCGGTCTTCTGCGGGTTGCAGAAAATGGCGGCGTTAGAGCGGAAGAGCGGTTCGCCAATAATGCGCAGCCCAGCCTGCTTTAAGGTCGTACCTGTTTCGACCACGTCCACGATGGCGTTTGCGACACCAAGGCTTACCGAAATTTCGACAGCGCCTTCGAGCACCACGAAATCCATCGGCTTCTTGTAATAGCTTTCCACGATATTCGGGAAGCTTGTAGCAATCGTTGCGTCCTTCAAGTCGGCGAGGCTCTGGATCGGGCTCTCGTTCGGGACTGCGGCGCAGAGCTTGGATGCTCCAAAGGGGAGGTCCAAAACTTTCACGGCCGGGCTCTTGGCTTCGGCGTTAAAATCAATACCCGTGATACCTGCGTCAATGATACCGCGACCCACATACATCGGGATGTCGCTTGGGCGCAGGAAGAAGAATTCGATACCGTTCTTGGAATCGATCTGGGTCAAAGTCTTGTAGGGCTTGGATGCCTTGTAACCGCAGGCCTTGAGGAGTTCCTGCGTGGGCTCAAAGAGCATGCCCTTGTTGGGGAGAGCTACCTTAATCATAGTTTTGCGTACACTTCTTCGAGGGTGAGACCTTTTTCTGCCATCATGACGGCAACGTAATAAAGCACCTGAGAAAGTTCGAGGCACTGGGCATCGCGCGATTCAAAGCGGGCGGCCATCCAGCTTTCGGCGGCTTCTTCGACGAGCTTCTTGCCGATGCCATGCGGACCCTTCTTGAAAAGTTCCGTGGTGCCCTTGCCTTCCGGCATGTCTTTTTTGCGCTGGCAAGCCAGAGCGTACATTTCTTCAAACGTCATTTTTGACCTCTTTAGTTTTACGCGGGTAAAGATAGAAATTTAGGAATCGCTTGTACCGGCGCATTCTGTGAAAATACTGGTAAATCGTCGATTTGCCGCGCTCACCATCAAACGAATGCATCCTTTTGGAAAATGTCATGCTCGCCATCGAACGAATGCATCCTTCTGCAAAATGTCATGCCCACCATCGAACGAACATATCCTTTTTTAAAAATGTCATGCCCAGTCATCCTCCGTTAGGAGGATCCATACAGTTTTGTTTGCATTTGTATTAGAGGCTTCTCCTTTTTTGTGTTTTTATTATTTATATTCATTACCATGAGTTGGTTCTTACATTCGACATTTGGGGTTAGCCTGTTTGGGGTTTGCGTGTCCTGTGCTTCTTTGACGTGGGCGGAAACGTTGTCATCTGAAGAAAACATTGTGATGGAGAAAATTATTTACTCCGAAGATATGCTCCCTGCGCGCACTCCAAGCGGAATGTCGAAAATACGTTCCGGCAACGACGCTGAAGTGTATTCTTCGGGTGAACGCTATTTTCCAGTGATGCTTGTATCGACAACGGATTACAAGGCTTTGGATTCTGCATTCATGTACAGAATGTTCAACGAAAAAGGCTTCAAGGATAACAGCAATTATGGCAGCGTGCACGATTATTTTGTCGAAAGTTCTGGTGGACAATTCCAGCCGACTTTCGATATTTATCCCATAACGCTTCCGAAAAATTTTAGCAGCTACAAAAGCGATAGCGAATTTATTTTGCCTGCAATTGATATCCTTGTTGAACGATCCGATTTCAAGGCGCGCGCAAGTAAGTACGAAAAAGAAATCCCGTTTGTCATTTTGCATCCGCTTTCAAGAGATAAGGCTACTTCGTATTGCAGTGATTTTTTCAACCATCAGTATAAGCTTCAATACAGTGCGAAACAAGTTTATTCTAAAAACGGCTACAAGTTTAATAACTATGCGTTTATATCGCAGAAGGCCGAAGGGAAGGAGTCTTCGACAAGCTCAAAAGATGTCAACATGCTTGGCACCTTTGTCCATGAGTTTAGCCATGTGATTGGACTTCAGGATACATATAGCAATGATTCCAGAGGCTATGCCACTATTGGTCCTTTGCCGTATGACGTGATGGCGCTTGGGCTGCGCAACGGGAATGGCGGGTATCCGCCAACATTTTCTGCGTTTGAACGCGAAGCGGTGGGTTGGCTCAAGCCGACTGAAATTGTAAATGCCGATAGTGTTTATGAACTGAAAAATCTTTCGGGAATGCAGGCGTATGCAGTGTCGAACCCGAATAAATCGGATGAATATTTTTTAATTGAATATCGCCCGGCGGTGGGCTTTGATTCCAAAATCGGGAGCTCGTCTTATAGCGGCAAACAGGGCAAGAACGGAGTCATGATTTGGTACATTGATTATGACTATAGTGCCTTTTTCAGCAATGACCCGAACGGGGATGAAAACCACCAGCGTGTTGAAGTTCGCACGGTGCTTAGCAAAGATCAGGAATCTTTTGCAAAATTTGACTTTGTCAATAAAAACGGCAAGGCGAAAATTGATGGTATTTTCAATCTCGTGTTTGACGGTGATGACCGCGTTTGCTTTACGGTGAATAAATCCAAAAAGTTGGACAAGTGCCCTGAAAAAGTTATCGCCTCTTCGAGTTCTGTGCCGCAGTCGAGTTCGTCGTCAAATTCGAAAACATCCTCTAATTCAATCGCGTCATCAAGTTCAGTTTCTTCAAGCAGTGGCACCACTTCGCTTGTGCAGACTACTTTGCCGCAAACGAAAATTCACGTGTCTCGTGGAATGCTGAATGTCGATGTCCCCATGTCGGGCAGAAAGACGCTCCGTTTTTACGATGCTCTAGGGAACAATCTCGGTTCGCATACGTTCGAAGGCTCGTCTGCGTCCATCGATGTTTCTGGGTGGAATCGTTCCGCCTTTGTGCAACTTGATTTGAACGGTAGTCTCTTGCTTGCAAAACGAGTGGTGTTCCGCTAAAAATATCCTGCAAAAAATGGCGAGTTAGCTATATTATCGAATATAGATAATCGCTTAACAATTACGTTTGCAGGATGAGGAATCGGATGAAGAACATTTATTTATTGGGGAGCGCTTTTGCTCTTGCGTTGTTTGGCTGTTCGCTCACAAAGAGCGGTGTCTCCAAGGCTGAAAATTTCCAGGGAAAAACGGGTATTATCGGTGTGTTCCGTCAACCGGCATATTACTGTGGCGAGGGCATTCCGCATACGATTATGCTTGGTGGCACATCCATCGTAGTAAAACCGGCCTTTAGCAGTGAACAAGAAAATGTGTTCTTTAGCGAAATGAAGCCGGGGGTTGCGACCCTTACGGAATACAATTACACTTGCGGCGAAAATGAAAACAAGATGTCGCTTGATTCGGCTGGTGCCGGAAACGAGCGTTTCCCTACGTCGGTCGTGATTCCTGAAAAGGGATTTTGCAAGGTCGTGATTTCGTTTGTGGAAGGGGATAAGCTTTTCTCATATAACGGGGATATCTTGAGCGACCAGTTTGCAAAGGCCGAGGTCGCCGTGAATACGGATAGCATTCCGTATTGCGAAATTCGCGATAACAAGGGCCAAAAAGTCTCGATGGTCAATCGCGATTCCATTTTGGACGTGAAATTTGCCGCTGCTGTGAAGGATGCCGCCGAAGCGCTTGAAGAAGAAAAGTACACGATTGTGACGCTTGATGAATACAGCGACAAGGTCACGTGGAATGCGGACAAGTCGAAACTCCTCGTGGTGACGCTTACGTCGGATGCTGATACTTATAAGGATGGCGAACTGGTCAAGTCCGATAGCGTTGTCTGGGTCGTGAACGAAAAAGAACTTTTGAGCTGGTTCCATGATCACAATGAAGGCGTGCGTAATTGGGATCTGAGATTCAAGCAGTTGTTTGGCGAGCCGAGAACTTCTAACGTAACGCACATGGCATTCTTGTGGGTAAGCCCGGAAGACTTGATGCGACCGGCGTATGTGCCCGATGTGAAGGCTTTTGATATGCGAACGGCATTTGAAGGTGAATACGGAAACGATACAGAAGTTTCTGAACGCATCATGTGGTTCAAGAACTGGTTTGATGCTCGTGCATCTAAGAGTTATGAAGGGCCGGATGCCCGCCCGTGGACTCGTTTGGGTTATACGTATGACTGGGGCAGCAAGGGCGACAAGTACGGACTCACGGAATTTATCGTGGTGCCCGGTGCCGAAATGGATGTCAAGTTTACGAGAAACCTCAAGTTCATCGCAAATTGGATGAAGGATAGGAAGTAGAACTTAGAGCTTAGAACTTAGAGCTTAGAAAATATCTAAGTTCTACCAACTAAGCTTACCAACTACTACCCGCCAGAGTGATTGGCGGGCTTCTTTGTATTTGCGTTCGAAGGCGGTTTCGGGGGGGCTCGGGTCGAAACTTTCGCACTTAATTGTCGTTTCCGCCAGAGCCTGTGTTGAACGCAGTCCAAGCAAGCGGGAACCTCCCTTTTTGTCCACTTCGGCCGAATGACCATTCTTGCTGTCATCCTCGGCCGAACGAAGCGAGGAAGGGGATCCATAAAGTTCTTTCGAGGCTATGCTTGTGCGTTCTTCAAACACGATTCTCGCGGCTTCTGCAAATTCGCGGGCATAGATTTCCCAGTTCGTGCGCAGCTCAATTGTATTCCCGAGTGCAAGAAGCGTCGGAAAAATCGGGTGCATGTGGAAGCGCCTGGTGGCTTCGCTCTGCTTGGGCCACGGGTTCGGGTAATACACCGCGTGGTATGGGATTGTCCATTCGCCGGATTTTACACGGTCAAGTGCCAGTCGCCAAAAATCCAAAAGCTCTGCGCGAATCCAGAATGCGTTTGCAGGGACTTCTTCGCCTGCTGTTTGCGAAGGATTGCCTGCTTTGTTGAGACGAGCGCAAGACTTGTCTATCCCGATGACCGGAATATTCGGGAAGCGTCGGGCGATATGGATTGTGCTTTCTCCTGTGCCGCATCCGGAATCTAGAATTACAGCGCTCGGCGCAGTTCCTGCGTTCCCATAAAACATCCGCACGAATTCTTCCGCTTCGGCAAATGCCTCGCGGGTATGGTCTGCAATAGGACGCAAAAAAGTTGTCCGCGCATATTTGCGGACAACTTCTTCAAGATCTTTGTGAATCGTTTCTTGATTCGATGTTACGGAATTTGCACCCGGCATTGTTACTGCTGCTTCCAAATATTCAGCAGGTCTTTGCCGATGAATTCAAGATTGTCTAAGTGGAGTTTCGCATCGTTGTGGAATACGATAGAAATAGAAGTTACACTCTTGCGATCTTCTGCTTTGGGTACAATATCTGCCCAAGCGAATTTGAGATTTGTCTTCGTTTTTGGAAGAGTAAATGCGTATTTCCCTGTCGTGTAGCCGATACCTGTAATGTCCTTTCGAGAACCGTCCACGATTTGGATTTCTGCATCCCCAGAACCCCAGGCGTCAAAGGCTATTGAATCGACTGAGCTTAAATCGTATGTTGTATATTGTTTGCCGATGTATAACATTATTATAGCAACGAAACTGCTATCTGCTGAATCCGGGAAATCAAAGTTCACATTGACTTCATTGCCTCCGTTTTCATCGCCTTGGATAACTACGAGGAATGGATGGCCGGAGTTTTCTGATGCGCTATACTCTGGATAAATATTGACCTTTGCTTTAGGACCATAATTGGTTGCTAACAAAGTCCATCCACCGCTAGGATCAAATATGTTAATAGGGTCCTTGAAATCTGAACCATAAAGGTGGAGGTTGTCCCCATCTTCAAAGTCATCGATGAGGAGCGTTTCATTCTTGTTTTCCGGGATAGAATCTTGTGGCTTAAGCGTGGTTATCGAGTCGCCGGCATCCGTCGTTATCGGTACATAAACCGTGTCGGTTGCGTTTGCTGGAATGAATACCAAGTTCAGATTTCCAGCAGGGAGTCCCTTGACTTCGAATTTGCCATCCTTGATTGTGGCAGAATGGTCGAGACCGCGGAATTTCACGAAACCGTTCATGTTCTTGAAGTTTTCGCTGATGGAATCCGCAATGAAGTTTGCTACAGAACCGCCAATGTAGACGGACTTTTGCAAGCTGTGTGCACCCAGATCAACATCGTTTATGGTGTCCTTGATGTCAACAGACAATTGGACGGCAGACTCGTTGAGTGTGGCTTCCATTGTGTAGTTGCCGACAGGAACCTTTTCGATAGTCACAAAACCGTTATCGTTTGCAATGGCTGTGAAGCCACCTTCGATACCGCTCAGGCTGTTGTGTTCGACGAGCTTGACTCGGGCGTTTGCTGCCGGTGCATTTGCTATAAGGATTTGTGCTGTGATGGCGTTACCGGCTTCTGTACCGCTCGGACCGCCACCTGCAACATTGTCAGAACCGCAAGCGCATAGCGAAAACCCGATTGCCAGTGGCGCAATCAGTGTAAGTACGCGTTTGGTTTTGTTCTGCTTCAATTCCATACCCTTAATATATAATTTCTTTTTGAAAATCATTTTCCACCTCCGTTGTTTTGCGGCGTGGTAGGGCCTGTTGCTGGGTCGGCTACCTTGTCGGAGAGGGGGAACATGGCTATGTTCAATGCATAAACACGGTCGGCGCGTTCGCTCTTGCGGGCAAATTGCAGGAGTCCTCGGCGGAATTCCTCAATTTTATGCTTGATTTCGGGCAAGTCGGATTCGTCAGCGGTGAATACGACGCTCGAAATGTCTCGTTCGTCGGGTTTGTGACGGTCCAGCGATTCTTGCGCAAGCTCCATCGTATGCCTGTGGAAGCTGCGAACTGCGGAACTCTTGACTTCGCCTCCGGTGCTGATAATCTGGTCGGTGATATTCCAGCCGCCAGTACCGTCAGGAACTACGAGTCCAAGTTGCTTTAAAATACCAAGCGCGTTGCGGGCATCGTCCTGCGAAATAGGCGGGTTCAAATGCTTGCCAAGGCTCGTGATGTCGCTCGTGTCCTTCGTGATGCCGATAAGGGCGCGGAGGGCTGCGCAAGCCCAACTGCCGAAGTAGGCGAGTTCCGGTTCCGAAAGCACGCGTGTTTCGAGCGAGCGGAGCTCCAAGAGCTTGTAATAGAGCTCGGAAAGTGTCTGCTTAGCCTTGGTCTTGTTGAACCTGTAAAGGGTCTTGAAGTATTCGGCGCGACGGTCATCGAGACCGCAAATTCTGATGAACACGGGAAGCGTGCTCTCGTTCAGATGGCCTTCTTTTTGGAAAACGCGGACAAGCCAGGCCGGGTCAACTCCGGTTTTCTGGCCGAGATAGCGGTACGAAGTAAACGGGTTGTCTTTTTTAGTCTCGACAAACCAGTCCTTCAGGTACTCACGGTACTCCAAATAGTCTAATACTTCAGGCATACTATAAATTTACCATAGTTGTCCTAAAGCGTTGAGATTCAGTGTTGAGAATCTGTTGTTTTTCGTTGCAACATGTTCAACAAATAGCCGAAATTTGCCCAAATTTGCACCTTGGTGGAACTTTTTGTTCCTCAACGAGTTGAATGCGCTCGAAAAATGCCGGCCTCTAGTAACTCCCAATTGCCTCTTGCGGCGGCGTATGGGTCCTCCTAACGGAGGATGACTAGAGCCAATTCCTAATTGCTAAGTGCTTTACCCCTCAAGGAACTTCAGCAATTCTGGCATCTTGGTGTGAGCGTCTTCTTTCCCGAGCTCGTAAAGGTTTGCAATTTTCTTCTTGTTCGATTCGATATCCGAAATCTTGATGAGCCTGCTTGGGCGGAATATGAACACCTTGCCATCGGCTTCGAGTTGTGCAAGTTTGTCGAGCGCCTGGTTGTAGCGGATATGGCGCGTGGCAACCGCTTCGACAAATTTGGGGTAATGGCGGTAGGCGAGTTTTACAAGCGGGAGAGCTTTGTTGATTTTTTTGCGGTAGCCGAGCGGGCGTGTCAGAATCACTACGGCGCGTTCAAATCCTTTTTTGAACATCTGTTCGAACGGGATGCTGTCGGCAATGCCGCCGTCAAGGAATTTTTTCCCGTGAATTTCGACGATCTTGCTCAAAATCGGCATGCTCGCGGAGGCGCGGATGCAATTCATCTCGTCCTCGTTGCGATAGTCGGTAATGCGCGGGTATTCGGCTAATCCCGTTTCCACATCCGTTATGCAAACATGGAATTCGGTTTCTTGGCATTGCTCGGTGAACTTATCAAATTCGAATGGATCAATCTTGTATGGAATTTGTTTGTAACAATAGTCAAAAGCGAAGTAATCACCTGTGAACAACAGGTTGCGTAAGCTCATGTAACGTGGACTTTTAGAGTGAATCGTATCGACGCGGAAGTTGCGCCCGATTTGCCCTGACAAAAAACTGCACAAATGAATTGCGCCTGCAGATGTGCCTACAGCGCCTCCAAATTTTATTTCTTTGTCTGCAAGAATGTCGAGGATACCGCCAGAATACGAGCCTCGTAAACCGCCGCCTTCGACAACAATGGCTGTATTTTTGTACTTCATGGATGCCATCCCCCGTGAAATTCCTAACATATCAACCCGAATCCATTAAAAGAATGTATATAAAATGTGGACTTGTTTTAGCTATTTAATGCTTATTTTTGTGCATTTTGTATTGACTGTATCCACGAGTAATCTTTGGGGTGGTCTACGAATTTTTCGGGGTTTTTAGCGTGTTTTTCAAGAAATTCGGCAGGTGTCATCCATACGAAATCGTCAACTTCGCCCGGTTGCGGAACTAAATTTGCAGCCTCACTGTCGGACAAAATAATCTTATAAGTATCATAATATTCGTTGTCAAAATACGTCCCGTTGTTCAGAACGTTCTCGTGAGTCGCTTCAAAAAGGTATTCGAGGTCGTCTGGGCGCTTGTCAACCCCCATTTCTTCGTGCAGTTCTCGAATGGCGGCGTTGCGGCTGTCGTCGCCTGCGGTAATATGCCCTGCGCAGCTGGTGTCGAGCAGGTTCGGGTTGTTTTCCTTGAGGTGGCTGCGGAGCTGGAAAACGATTCTGCCGTGAGTGTCGAATGCCCAAATGTGGACCGTGCGGTGCCAAAGGCCCTTGGCGTGAACTTCCGTTCTACCGCGTGAATATCCCGCCGGAGTTCCGTCGCTGTTCAGGATGTCGATTATTTCTTCTGGCATTATTGCTCCGCTTGTGTTAAATTGTCTTTCTTGTGCAATAATATAGAAATGAAAGCCGTCTGATGTCATTTGCCGTTTTTGGTGGGCTGAATTATATTAATAAATAGCTTTATAAGGGGAGTGAGTGATGCAAGTGCGTTATCTATCATTTTTCGTTATTAATACAATATAAATAATCTATTAGTCATTATTAATTACCAATGCTACATTTGGGGCGCAAAATAAGGATGGTATATGGATTGGCTTATTGATTTACTCGTTAAACCTTCCGTCGGACAACAGGTTTTGGCAATTTCCCTCACGGCCGCCATTGGTATCATGGTGGGGAAAATCAAGGTTAAAGGTGTTAGCCTTGGAGGAGCTGGAGCTCTTTTCGTAGGAATCCTTCTAGGTCATATCGGAATGCGGATTGAGCCCAGCGTACTCCATTTTATGCAAGAATTTGGCCTTATTTTATTTGTTTATACAATCGGTATGCAGGTAGGCCCGGGCTTTATAGACTCCCTAAAAAGGCATGGGTTGGTGCTTAATATTCTCGCAGTAGGCATTGTCCTTCTGGGCGTACTTGCTACCGTCCTTATTTACTTTACGACTAGTATGCATGACAATGTTCCGGTGCTGATCGGGATGCTTTGCGGTGCAGTGACGAACACTCCATCGCTTGGTGCCGCAAATTCGGCGCTCACGGCTGCGGGTGTCGATGCTTCTTTGACGGGCGTGGGCTATGCGGTGGCGTATCCTTTCGGTGTGATTGGCATTATTCTTGTGATGATTCTTGTGCGCGTGTTCTTTAAGCAGAAACCGGATTTGGCGGCTGCGGAATACCAGAAGGAAATTGCGGAGCAATCCAAGGAAATCATGTCTTGCACGCTTCGGGTTGATAACGCAAATCTTGTGGGCTGCAAAATCAAGGACATTCCGGGGCTCATTTCGACGGGCGCCGTGGTGACAAGGCATGCTCGCCATCAGGTAATCAATATGCCGAAGGACGATTTGACGCTGGAACTTGGCGACTTGGTGCATGTGGTCGGTATGCCCGAGGCGATTGAGGGCTTGGAAAAGATTATTGGCGAAAAACAGGCTACGCCGATTACGCTCCAAAAATCGAATTTGACGGTCAAGACGATTCTCGTGACGAACAAGAAAATTCTTGGAAAGAGCATCCAGCAGCTTGCGTTGAACGACCGCTTTGGTGTGACAGTGAGCCGTGTGACGCGTGGCGGGTTCAAGTTCACCGGGCGCCTCGATATCCGCGTGAAGTTTGCTGACAAATTGCTTGTTGTGGGTACGCCGGATGCAATTGCTGCTGCGGCAAAGGAATTGGGCGACTCGCTCACGGCGCTTGACCATCCGGAAATTTTGCCGGCATTCCTCGGAATTTTCCTCGGCGTGATTGTCGGAAGCATTCCTGTTGCGATTCCTGGCATGCCGACTCCGCTTAAACTCGGGCTTGCTGGCGGTCCGCTGATTGTAGCGATTATCCTTAGCCGTAAACGCAAGATGGGACCGCTCAACTTCTTTATGGCAAACAGTGCAAACCTCATGCTGCGCGAACTTGGCATTACGATTTTCCTCAGCTGCGTGGGCCTCAATGCGGGCATCAAGTTCTTCGATGTGCTTTTGAATGGCGACGGTTTTTACTACATGGCGCTTTCGGCGATTATCACATTTGTTCCGCTGATGATTGTGGCGATTGTGGGTAAGGCTGTGTTCAAGGTCAATTACCTCTCGCTTTGCGGTGTGCTTGCGGGTGCAACGACAGACCCTCCGGCACTTGCTTTTGCGAACGGGCTCAGCAATTCCGAAGCAACGAACATCGGTTATGCCTCTGTTTACCCGCTCACGATGTTGCTTAGAATTTTGAGCGGTCAGGTGCTGGCGATACTGCTGATATCGTGACGGAATGATTTGTGCGCGGCTCCTTGATGGATGGTTAGTGTTCAAGGAATGCCGCGAGGATGCTTGAGGATTTTTGGTTTTGTTGTATTGACATACGTTTTCCTGGTCATAACAAAGGGTGGCTCGAAAGGGCCGCCCTTTTCAACATGGAGAATTGTCTCGCCTGGGGATGTGTGCGGAGAAATTCGAAAAATGGCGAAATTTACGTCAAAATGGGGCTTTTCAGGGCTTTTCTTACGTAAAATTTTAATGTTGTCTGTATTGTTTTTGCACTTTTGGGTGTGTTTCTTGGTCTATGAGGGCGGAAATTGTGGGTATGGGGCTTTGTTGAGGTGAAAAATTGCTTCGAAAGTTAATAAATGCGTTGGTTTTTACTGGATATTGAATAATTTGTACTAAAAATTACGTCAAAAATTTAAATTTTTTGTCATTTGTTACGTAAAAAATGGCAAAAAATGCAAAACGGACCTCAGAAGGTGCGTTTTGTACAAATTATTTTGAACCGGACTTGGGCGGATTCTTATGCTTCTTTCTTTTTATCCAAGTGCGCAAAGATTCCGGCGAGGATTGTTCCGCTGATGGAATGGTAGGCGCAGCTGATGGCGCACGGTACCACGCAAAGGGCTGCTTCCGGGTGGATGGCGAGGTTCTCCGGGTTGGCGAAGAATGCGCCGGCGAGGACTGTTGCCATGCCTGCGTTCTGCACGCCGACTTCGATGGAAATGGTGCGCTTCTTAGCGGTGTTGAACTTGAACAGGCGACCGACATTGTAACCGAGCACGTAACCGAGAGCGTTATGCAAGAACACCACGGCGAGCACGAGTGCGATAAGCCCCATGCCGTTCGTCAAGAGCTGCGGACGTACGGTCACGATCACGCCGCCGACAATCAGTGCGAGGCCGATGACGCTCACGGCAGGCATATTTGCCTGGAATTCCTTGAATCCCGCGCGCTTGCCGAAGAAGTAGTTGCAAGTGAATCCGATGGCAATCGGGAAAACCGTCACGTAAAGGATGTTGAGGAACATGCCGACGGCGTTCACTTCGATGCTCGTGTCGGCAAGCCAAAGCACTAAAACCGGAGTCATGAGCGGAGCGAGGAGCGTGCTTGCCATCGTCATGCTCACGGAGTAGGTCACGTCGCCTTTCGCCAAGAAACTCATCACATTGCTGGAAACGCCGCCCGGGCAGCAACCGACAAGCACAATGCCAATCGCTAAATATGGGTCAAGTCCGAAAATCTTGGTGAGCGTAAATGCCACAAGCGGCATGATGGTGTATTGCGCGACCGCGCCAAGGAAAATGTCGCCGGGGCGTTTCATCAAGTTGCGGACGTCGTCCATGGTAATGGTAAGGCCCATGCTGAGCATGATGATGCCGAGAATGATGGAACTCGTGTTCCCGTGAACCCAGCCGAAGAGCATCGGGGCAAAAAACGCGATAATTGCGCATGCGATGACGAAAAGAGATGTGTATGTCGATAAAAATCGGCTAACAGCCTTGATTAAATTGAGCATGGTTTAACCCTTCTTTTTGAAGCGCCTTAAATATAGGCATATGCGCAGGATGTGGCTAGATGAAAAGAAAACGGCGCTGATTGGTCAGCGCCGTTTTTGATGTATTGAGGTGTAATACAATTGTTTAGACTTTGTCCAAAGCCTGCGTGAGGTCGGCGATAATGTCTTCGACGTTCTCGATACCCACGCTGAAGCGGATGAGGTCCGGTGCAACGCCTGCTTCAATGAGCTGTTCGTCGGTGAGCTGACGGTGGGTGTGGCTAGCCGGGTGGAGCACGCAGCTGCGGGCGTCGGCCACGTGGGTCACGATGCAGATCATCTTGAGGCTGTCCATGAACTGGATGGACTTTTCACGACCGCCCTTGATGCCGAACGTGAGCACACCGCACGGGAGGCCACCCTTGAACTGCTTCTGGGAGAGTTCATAGTACTTGTCGCCTTCGAGACCGGCGTAGTTGACCCAAGCCACCTTCGGGTGGTTCTTGAGGAACTTGGCGCAGGCGAGAGCGTTTTCGCAGTGGCGCGGCATGCGGAGGTGAAGCGTTTCGAGGCCGAGGTTCAGGAGAAATGCATTCTGCGGAGACTGGATAGAACCAAAGTCGCGCATGAGCTGTGCGGTAGCCTTCGTGATGTAAGCGCCCTTGCCGAAAGCCTTCGTGTAGGCGAGGCCGTGGTAGCTCGGATCTGGTTCGGTGAGGCCCTTGAAACGGTCGTGGTTTGCTTCCCAGTCGAAGTTGCCGCTATCGACAATGCAGCCGCCCACAGCAGTAGCATGGCCGTCCATGTACTTGGTGGTGGAATGCGTCACGATGTCAACGCCGAATTCAATCGGACGGCAGAGAATCGGGGTCGGGAAGGTGTTATCAACAATCATCGGAACGCCGTGCTTGTGGGCGAGATCGGCAAAGCGCTTGAGGTCCAAGACCTTGCCTGCCGGGTTTGCGACGGTTTCGCCGAAGACGCACTTGGTGTTCGGGCGGAAAGCCTTTTCAATTTCTTCGTCGGATGCGTCCTGATCGACAAACGTGCATTCGATGCCGAGCTTCTTCATCGTAACGCTGAAGAGGTTACTCGTACCGCCGTAAATAGCAGAAGTGCTGATGAAGTGGTCGCCGGATTCGCAGATGTTGAAAACGGCGTAGAAGTTTGCGGCCTGACCGGAGCTGGTGAGCATGGCGGCGACACCGCCTTCGAGAGCGGCGATTTTGTTGGCGACGGCGTCGTTAGTCGGGTTCTGCAGACGGGTGTAGAAGTAGCCCGAAGCCTTCAAGTCGAACAGGTCCGCCATGTCATTGGTGGTTTCGTACTTGAAAGTGGTGCTCTGGTAGATGGGGAGGACGCGCGGTTCGCCGTTTTTCGGCTGCCAGCCGCCCTGAATGCAAAGAGTTTCGATCTTGGACATTTTTTTTAGAATCCTTTATAAATTTTTTATAGCTCGTAATATAGTTAGATTCTATAACGTGGTCTAGTAAAAAGATTTTCGAAAATGGATGAAAGTTGGAAAGTATGAGTGTAATTAGGGAAAAGTTATAGATGGTAATAGTTTTAAGCTATAAAAGATGGTTCAAACGTAACTTTGGGCTTTGTTGCGGTTTTTCGTTTTGTCCTTTTAGTTTGTATATTAAGAACAAGAAAAGGAGACCGTATGCGGAACGTTAAACTCGCAATTTCATTATTCTGTATTGCATTTTATTTTGCTTCTTGTGGGGATGATTCCGCATCGTCGAGTGATTTTTTGACGGAGCCTGAATCGAACGGTTCAATGTCTTCTGAGGTGGTAATATCTTCTAGCAGTTCTATCGAGGGCGTTTCGTCTCTAGAGATTTCTTCTTCAAGTGTCCTTTCTTCATCGAGTGAATTGTCATCATCGAGTGCTCCCGAAGCTAAATCGAGTTCGTCGTTTACAGTCAATGGCATTGTCATAAAAAATGGAGACAAAAAAGAAATTGTCCAAAGATTCGATGCGGATCCTGAAATGACGCAGTCTGCCGGACGTTTTTGGTTGTTAATGTCAGGCAATCTTGATAAATCCGAAACAGAATCTCTTGAAAAAATTGGAATTCATAGACTGCGTTGCTACAGCGGTTCCATTCATTATCTTTTTGAATATAGTGGTTATAGAAGTGAATATTCCTATATGGATCTTTGTCTGATGAAAGCTGATAAGGATGTTGAAAAAATGACCATCATGTCTTTAGTTGATGAGGTGTACAATACGTATGATGCTGATGAGTCTGTTGCGGATGGTATTGTATATAGTTCTCGCGGTAAAGAAACTCTTGTCAAGAGGATTGATGATGATTCGCTTATGACGCAAGTGGCAGGACGTTTTTGGATTATCAAGGATTACCCCATGGAAAAGGCTGAACGCGAGTCGCTAAAGGGTGTAGGCGTTGATATTGTGAATTGTTCTGCTCTTCATACGGATAACTTAGATATGAACATTTGCTTTGCAAAATCAGAAAAGGATATTGAAAAGGTGGCTATTGATTCTCGTATTGATGGGCTGTATAACACGTTCAGTGTCAATGATACGACGAAGCTGGAATTTGACTACACGGGGGCGCATTGGGTTGTTGAAGATGTGTCTCTTGAAATTGTTGTCGGCTGCTGGGATGATGTCCCAATGGATTCTTGTAAAGAAATTGTGAAGGCTTGCAAGGGCGAGGATGCTTCATTGGATAGATCTGTCATTCTTAGCAATGCTACGAGGGAAACAATCGATTGCCTTTTGTCGAATAAAGATGTTGATAGCGTGGAACCATTGCTATATGGGGAACCAACCGTTATAGACTGACTGCTTTAGAAAAAACTATCTTTCGTTTCGATGAAACCGGCTCTGATTAAAGATTTTGAATCTTCTGCAAACGCTTCGCGCGGTCTTGCGCTTTGGCATGTGCTTGCGATTGGAACGATTGCGTTTTGGGGCACGAGTTTTGTGAGCACGAAGGTGCTGTTGAATCACGGCTTTTCGGCGGTGCAGATTTTTACGTTGCGCTTTACAGTGACGTACTTGTTGTTGCTGGCGGTGACGCATAAAAAGTTTCGCTGCGAGAATTGGAAACACGAGTTGGTTTTGTGCTTGTGCGGACTCACGGGCTGTACGCTTTACTTTTGGGCTGAGAATACGGCGCTTACGATTTCGCCGTCGAGCAATGTCTCGCTGATTGTCTGCACGAATCCACTTTTGACGATGATTTTTGGCGGGCTCATTTACAAGAGCGAACGCCTTTGCAAGCGACAGATTCTCGGGTGTGTGATTACGTTTATCGGGATGGTGCTTGTTGTGTTGAATGGAAAGTTTATTCTGAAGCTTTCGCCGGTTGGCGATTTGCTCGCGTTCAGCTCGGCGTGCATGTGGACGATTTATTCTTTGATTGTGCGTCCGCTGAATGAAAAGTATTCTACGCTTTTCATAACGCGCAAGATGTTCTTTTATGGGGCGCTTTCGTCAATAATCATTATGTTGGGTGAAACAGCTCTTGCTCCAAATGAGGCTGGTGTTGGACACTTTCTTGGAGTCCCGTGGCAGAACTTTGCAGAACCGGTGGTGTCTCTCAACTTCCTTTGCCTTACGGTGTTCTCGTCGCTATTTGGCTACTTGATTTGGAATAAAGTTTTAAAGCAAATCGGGACAGTCCTCGCAAGCAACTACATTTATGCAATTCCGCTGGTGACGATTATTACCGCCGTGATTGCACTCGGAGAAAAAATAACAGCCGTCGCTTTGATTGGTGCGGTGGCTATCGTTGCGGGCATGGTGCTCGCAGAATGGAAACCGCGAAAGTAAGATTTCATGAAAGGGAGATGCCCGTTCGGTGACGGGCATGACATGGGGTGACAATGCCCCGAATTGTTTACTATATTTTTTGTCGGAAATGCCTTATGCGGTAAAACGCTGTGTCGCGTTCGCCATGGACGTGATATAAGAGAATCCCGTGCTGTATCGCCCGAAGGGCTGCAAATCCGGGAACGGTCTCGCCGCTGTAAGGGAGGACGAAACCAGCATAAACCAATGCTCGTCGAGGGTCGTGCGTTCTAAAAACGGAATGTCGGCTTTGCAAAGGCGGGTGTGAAGGGGCTGGGAGTAGAGTGATTCCCGAGTCAGAAGAACTGTAAGGCACAACGGGCGCTTGGCGCCACGGGTTGTTAAACGGTGCGAAAGACATCGCTTTGCATAGCCACGCGTTTGCGTGGGTGTTTGACTGTGTGCGGAGGTATTTACAGTCGTGTTGGCGTTCGCGTGTGCGCGGGCGTTCTGCTTGCAAGCGTTCTTTCTTTTTCCGAAGAGTTTATCCAAGATTTAGGCGAGTCCTCTGTTTACGAGACGACGAGTGTTGAAAAGCCTTTGCAGGCTTCTTCGAGCTACGCCGAGGTGAAGCCGGAGGCTTGGGAAGGTCGCGGGCTTTCGGCAGCCGAGGTCTTGGCGTCGCTTCCGGGCGTGCAGTACACGCGTCAGGGCGGTGTCGGGAGTTTTCAGACGGTGAGCATCCGCGGTGTATCTGCAAAGAACATAGTCGTGTGCATTGACGGTGTCCCGCTGAACGATGCCTCGGGCGGAGCTGTTGATTTAGGGACGATTGACCTGAATCAAGTCGAAAAGATTGAAGTTTACAAGGACCGTGTCCCTGCAAAATTTGGCGGTCGCGGTATTGGCGGCGCCATTAACTTTGTCACGAAAGGTTCGAAGCCTGCCGAAACGGTGCTCAAGCCTGAAGAAAAAAAATCGGGCCGCGTGCTTTTGAGTTATGGAAGCCATAACACGTGGGAAGCTTCGACGCAATTGCTTTCTCGCTTGACAGATAGCGCTTCGGTGAGTGCTTCTTTATCGGCGCGTCACAGCGATAACGATTACGAATTTAAAAGCCAAAACGGAACACCTTACAATCCCGATGACGATTTTTCGGACAAACGCCGTAATGCGGAATTTACAGAATACTCGGGGCTTTTCAAGGCTCGCGTTCTGCATTCAAATGGTGTGTTCTCGACGTTGAATATGAACTTTAGCCGTTCGGAAGGCGGTAACCCTGGACGCGATGATTACCAGACGTCTGTGGCGGGCTACAAGGGCGAATTTGCGCAGACAACATATCGTGCAGAACTTCCGCAGTTGCTCGGCTGGCTTTGGTTGGAACTCTCGTTGACGGGAAAGTACGAAAAGGCGACTTCGCATTCGTATTATCCGCTAGATCATTTGGGCTATGATTTGCCGGGTGTTCAGGAATATGGCGCTGCGGGTTATACTCTTGTTCCTGAGATTGTTGCAAGTTATTCTGCTGAACGTCTTGATGCCAATGTGCGTTTGTCTATGGATGCAGCCTATTACGAAAAAAGAGGAACTTCGTCGAGCAAATGGAACTTGATGCGTATTGCGACGAATATCTCTGGTGATGTGTCCTATGATATTATTAAGAATCTTTCTGTTGGTGGTGAAGCTTCGGCGTCGATTGTTAAAGACGATGTGCATGGTGGAAAGTTTGTGCAGCCGACGACAGCGAAGACGTTGAAAACGGAGAATGTTCGAAGCGTTTCTTGGACAAGTCGCGGCTTTGTACGTTATGATGCTCCAAATTCTAGGTACGGTGGCAACGTAAGCTTTGGCCGCTTTGCTCGTATGCCGCAGTTGATGGAACTCTATGGTGTTTATCCGGGGATGCTTTCGAATCCGGATTTGAAAGATGAATCGGCGTTGCGTTTTGAAGTCGGTGGCTATTACATGATTCCAAAAAGCAATACCGCCATTCGTGCAACGTATTTTGAAACTCATGTGGAAAATGGAATTTATTGGCTTGTGAGCGGAGGCTTTTCGAAACCGGTCAATATTGGTGAATCGCATGTGCGTGGCTTTGAAGCTGAGCTTGAAAGTAAACCGAAAAAATGGCTTTCCGTAATTTTACGTGCGACGTTCCAAAATGCGGAAGACCGTAGCGATGAAACGTATTATCACGGCAAGCAACTCCCGAATGAGCCTGCGCGCTCGTATTATGCCGAGGCTCGCTTTGACCTTCCACACCATCTCGATTTTACATGGACGTCGGAATACCGTACTGAAATTTATGATGATCGGGCGAATCGCATAAAGCAACCCGCGGTGGACTTGCACCACTTTGTGTTGGGCTATGCACCTTTTGAAAAAACACGACTTGTTTTTGCGCTCCGGAACTTGACGGATGAAACTTATAGAAATCCCTATATATCATTCCCAACTCCGGGGCGGGAATACAAATTAACATTAACACAGGGGTTTTAACCCCGCGCAGAATGGGACTTGCAAAATCTGTAATTCACATCGTCTGCGAAAAACATAAAAAGGAACCACTATGAAAAAATTTCTTATGCTTGCAACGGCATCGTCCCTTGCTCTCTACATGATGGCTTGCTCGGACAACTCCACTTCTGCCGATGATGATCCGCTGAAGCCGGCTTCGGTCTACGTTTTCGGCTCTGATTACAAGACTGGCGAACTTCGCTGGGTTAACGAAGACGGCGTCTCTGATAAGTCTGTACAGTTCAATCAGGATTCCAAGATTGTCGGTATCGATGGCAATCTTTTCGTCCTCGAAAGGCTTGGTGCTGATAACCTTTCTCTTGTTGATGCTTCGGAAAACAAGGTCAAGTGGCAGGTCGAATTGGATGATGGTGCCAATCCGAGCGATGTCGTGAAGGCGAATAAGGACGAAGTCTGGGTGGCTTTGGAAGGCGCTGCTAAGTTTGTGAAGGTTGCTGTTAAGGATGGCAAGATTACGAAGACTGTTGAAACGAAAAAGTTCAATCAGGGCAAGGCCACGACTCCGAACCTCGTTGATTTGGAGGTGAGCGGTGATACGTTGTTCGCTCTCTTCCAGCGCTCTGAAAATTACGCTTATCCGGCTCCGGGCCTTCTCGCTTTGTACAAGCTTAGCAACGGCGATCTCCTCGACACGATTAAGCTTGCCAAGAAGAATCCGATGGCAATGGGCTTTGCAAAGGGTAAGCTCTATGTTGCTTCTCAGGGCGAATACAACGAAAGCTATGGCACAGATGCTGACGACAAGCGCGGCATTGAAGTTGTAGATTTCGGCAAGAAGAATACCTCTGTAGTCGTTGATGGCAAAAAGCTTGGCGGTGGCGTCTATGCATTTGCTGTTGACCCGGAAGGTGTTGCTTTTGCCGCTATCTACAAGGGTTTTGGCGATGTTCCTCTCGCAAAGGTTGACCTTTCTGAAAAGTCCGTTAAGACGGTTTCTGACATTGCCGATGCCGAAGGTTCCCTCTACTTTGACGATGTCGACGGCGTGCTCTACGTCGGTGACCGTGGCGCAAAGGGAGGCCTCTTCAAGTATGACGAAGGCAAGGTCACAAAGATTGAATCTCCGAAGGCCATGCTCCCGGTTTACAGCATTGCTATCGTGAGATAAGTAACGAGAAATAATGGATTCTCGCTTACGCGGGAATGACTTTTTGTCATCCTCGACCTGATCGAGGGGCTAATTCGAGGCGGCTATTCCTAGCCGCCTTATTTTGTATAGCATCATGCGCGGGCTTACGGAAAGGTCGCGGCCGGCGGCGCTCATGTTACCGTCATGACGGCGGAGTGCTTCGCTTAGGATTTCGCGTTCGTAGCTATCCATCAGCGTGGCGAGAGGGCTGTTGCCTTCGGGGAGTACGGAGGTGCCTGACGTGACGTCTGTTTGCAGCGTGGGCGGCAAATCGTAGGCGTTGATGCAGACGTCTGTTGTGGCAAGGCATGCGTGTTCAATGCAGTTTTCTAGTTCGCGTACGTTACCGGGCCAATGGTAGCTCATGAGCATGTCGATGGCGGGCGTGCTTAAACGCAAAATTTTCTTGCCGTATTTCAAATTCATCTTTTCGATGAAATGATCGGCCAATAGCAAAATATCTGTTTTACGTTGTATAAGTTCGGGGAGCGAAATCTGGAAAATGTTTAAGCGGTAGTAAAGGTCTTCGCGGAAGGTGCCGCGCTGCATCATGGCTTCGAGGTTCTTGCCAGTGCTTGCGATGAGGCGCACGTTGCTGCGCTGGACGATATTGCTACCCAAACGGTTGAATGTTTGGTCTTGAATGAACTGCAAAAGTTTTATTTGCGCAGTGAGCGGGAGGTCGGCGACTTCATCTAAAAAGAGTGTGCCGCCGTTTGCTTGTTCGGCTTTGCCAATGTGCCTGTTGGTGGCGCCTGTGAATGCTCCGCGTTCAAAGCCGAAAAGCTCGCTTTCAAAGGAATTGGCGCCTTCGCTTAAGGCGTCGCAGTTGAGTGCGATGAACGGGCTCTGTTTGCGGTCCGAAAGTTCGTGGATGCTGCGGGCGACGTATTCCTTGCCGGTGCCGGCCCTGCCGCGGATAAGCACTGTTGCGTTTGTGGGGGCGATTTGACGCACGAGCTTGCTTACTTCGCGCATTTCACGGGTGTTGCCGACGAGTTCGCCTGGAATGCCTTCAATGACGTTGCGGATTTTCTGGCATTCGATTTGGTGCTGGATTTCGACGGATTCAAAGTTCTTTTTTAAAATCCCTTGAATGCTTTCGAGAAGTTCGCCACGCTTGCGAACCTTCTGGATTTTCTCGACAATGGCCGCGAAAGTCGTGTTTTCAAGAGCTTCGATATCCATTTTGCATTTCGGGGAATCTCTGTTGCTGCGCCGGGCCTGCTGTTGCCCGACGCAGCTCTAGGAGAGATGAACGGGTTTAATATAGCAAATATTTTGTCATCTGCTTTACAAAAATGTAATAAACTGAATTAATTTTACAAAAATGTAATGAAACGGGCAAAAAATAGGCGATTTTTTCAATGCAAAGCGTGTTTTGGGTTGCTAATTTTCTGTGTGCTTAAGTAAAATGTCACTGGATGCTTCGTTTCACTCAGCATGACGTTAAGTAATCACTTTAAAAAGACTGGAAAAAACATGAATAGTAGTCGTAACAAAGCCATCTACGATATCGCGACCGCTCCGGTGAGCGCCGTGTTGCCTGCCGCTCCTGCGAACGTCGATTTCTATGGCGAAGACGTTTTCAATGCCGATGCCATGCGCATCTACCTCCCGAAAGACATTTGCGAAAAGCTTCTCGCAACAATCGACGAAGGTGTTGCACTTGACCCGAGTATTGCTGGCGATGTCGCGCATGCTATGAAGCGCTGGGCGATGGATCGCGGCGCAACGCACTTTACGCATTGGTTCCAGCCTTTGACCGGTTCTACTGCTGAAAAGCACGATTCTTTCCTTGAACCGTCTGGCTGCAAGGCTATCATGACGTTCAGCGGCAAGAACTTGATTGTCGGCGAACCGGACGCTTCGAGCTTCCCGAGTGGCGGACTTCGTTCTACGTTCGAAGCCCGCGGCTATACCGCTTGGGACCCGACAAGCCCGGCATTTATCAAGCGTCACGGCAATGGCGCTACGCTCTGCATCCCGACGGCTTTTTGCAGCTACACGGGTGAAGCTCTTGACAAGAAGACTCCGCTCCTCCGCAGCTTGCAGGCTCTTTCCAAGTCGACTCGCCGCCTTATGACTTGCTTCAAGGCCGGTCCGAAAAAGACGACCGTTACGCTCGGCGCCGAACAGGAATACTTCCTGATCGATAAGAGATTTTATCTGCAACGCCCGGATTTGTATCAGGCCGGCCGCACTATTTTTGGTGCTACTCCAGCAAAGCACCAACAAATGAATGACCATTACTTCGGTAGCATCCCGAGCCGCATCTTGAATTTTATGAACGATGTGGAAAAGGAACTGTGGAAGCTTGGCATCCCGGCAAAGACTCGACACAATGAAGTGGCTCCGGCTCAGTTCGAACTTGCCCCGCTCTTTGAAGAAGTGAACCTCGCTTGCGACCACAACATGCTTGTGATGGAAACGCTCCGCAATGTGGCTGACCGCTATGGTCTCGTTTGCCTGTTGCACGAAAAGCCCTTTGCTGGCGTGAACGGTTCTGGCAAGCACAACAACTGGAGCCTTTCTTACGGCAAGGGCAATTTGCTCAATCCGGGTAAGGACCCGCATCAAAATGCCGTGTTCCTCACTGCAATTTGTGCCATCATGTATGCAGTCGATACGCATGCTGATTTGCTCCGTATGACTTGCGCTGGTGCTGGTAACGATCATCGTCTTGGCGCTCACGAAGCTCCTCCGGCGATTATCTCCATTTACCTTGGCGATCAGCTCACGGACGTGATTGAACAGCTCGAACAAGGCGTGCCGAAGTCCAGCAAGCAGGCTGGTGCTATGAAGCTTGGTTCTGATACGCTTCCGCCGCTCCCGCGTGATGCTACGGACCGCAACAGAACTTCGCCGTTTGCATTTACGGGCAACAAGTTTGAATTCCGCGCACCGGGTTCTAGCCAAAGCTGCTCTGAACCAAATGTTGTTCTAAATACGATTGTTGCTGAAGCTTTCGATATGATTGCTGAACAACTTGAAAAGCTTGACGATAAGAATTTCCACACGGGCTTGCAAAAGATCTTGCAAAAAATCGTGAAGGAACACAAGCGCATTTTGTACAACGGAAATGGCTATACGGAAGAATGGGTAAAGGAAGCCGAAAAGCGTGGCCTCCCGAATATCCGCACTTCGATGGAAGCGCTCAAGGCTTTGACGAAGGAAGAAAATATTGCCCTCTTCGAAAAGTATGGCGTGATGAACCGTGCCGAAATGGTTTCTCGTTACGAAGTGAATGTGGAAGATTACCACAAGCGCATCCATATCGAAGGTGAAATCGCTCGCGATATGGCAAAGAATATCATCTTGCCGAAGGTTGTCGAAGCTTACTCCAATGCACTCAAGACAAACGAAATGGCTTTGAACCAGGGATTCCCAGGCCTTGACGGTTACGCAAAATCTCTTGGCGAAGGCTTGACTCGTTTGACGGCTGCAATCGATGTGATGGAAAACGCTCTTGGCGGACTCCATGAAGGCATCGTTGATGCAATTGCTGCGCTCCGCAAGGAAGTCGATGGCTTGGAAAAGCTTGTCTCTGACGAACTTTGGCCTTTGCCGAAGTACAGGGAGATGCTGTTTATATACTAGTAGACAGTAGGAAGTTAGAAGTAGACAGGGAAAGTCGCGGGAATGCCTCGCGACTTTTTTATGTCATGCCCGACACCGATCGGGCATCTCCCTTTAGGATTTCTTTCTTAAGCTCGCCAGCGCGAACACTAGCGATATTGCAATTCCGACAAGCGGCAAGTAAGCAGGGCTTTGGATTTTTGCGGTAGAGGCGAGGATTGCTGGGATGAGCCCGAAGAGTCCGCCGATAATCACGCCGGCGTACCAAAGCGATTTTTTGATGTTGAATTTTTTGTGCGCGATGATGGCGACTGCAAGCGGGGCGACGATTCCCGGCGTGTAGACGGAATACGCCATTGTTAAAAGCCCGATGATGTCTTTGCCTTGGAGCGCGAGGAATGTAGCGATGATGCCGATAGCGACAACGAGCAATCGCACGATGGAAATGCGGCGCGTGTTTAGAATGTCGCTTCCGAAAATGGCGGCGGAATTGATAAGGCATGTGTCTGCCGACGAAAGCAGGGCCGATAAAAGTCCAACGGATAGGAGGGCAGCAAGTGGAAGCGGGAGCACGCCGGAGGCGAGGCGGAACAAAGGATTCACGCTGGTGCCTGTGGCATTCGGGGCGTAAGTGGCTGCCCACATGCCAAGCAAAACGATTACCACGCTAAAGACGAGTATGGCGAAACTACCGGCAACAACAGCCCTGCGTGCAGATGAAGAATCTTTGGCAACGAGGTTTCTCGAAATCACGTCAGGGCCGAGGAAGTACGCGCCGCCGATGGTGAATAGCATTATCGCTAAATCGGCGAATCCGAATTTTTCGTTTAACAGCGAAAAGTCTCCGAATGTCGCAAGGCCTGCGGAATGCGCGGCAGTTCCATTCGCAATTGCGGCTGCTCCGTCAACGATGTTTTGCACAGTTTGGAGTACCGCATTTTCCGCACCGGAAAATCCGCCGAACAGATAAATAGCGGCGGCGAAAAATCCAAGTGTCAAAATTCCGAATTGCAGTGCATCGGTACGGACAACAGAAAGTTGCCCGCCCAATAGCGTATAGACAATCACGATGACTGCGGTAATCAAAACCGATTGCGTGCCTGCATCATGCCCTAGCACAAGTCCGATGAATCCTGCGACGGCAGCGAACTGCGCTGCGATAATCCCAATCCACGAAATAGCGATGATAAATGCGACAAGTTTTCGCCCTGTTTTCCCGACGGTCTTCTCTGCAATTTCAGGGAGCGTTCTCACATCAAGATCGTGAACGGGCTTGCTCAGGAATGCAGCCTGGAACCAGAAACCGATTGCACCAACGCCAAGCCACCAGAATGCGGCGAAGCCGATGCTTTCGGCGCGTGCGGCAATGCCCACTGTTGCAGATGCCCCAAGAACAGTGGCCATGAGGCTCATGAAAACGAATGGGCTGCTTTGCTTACGACCTGCAACAACATAATCGTCGAAATTCTTGACCTTGAACAAGTCGCGGATGCAAATGAATCCAAGGACGAGAAAGTAGATGATGAGAAGTTTCATAATTGCTAAAAAAGGAGATTCCCGCGCGATGGCGGGAATGACATGTTTGTTTTAACGATAGTAAAAATAGAAATTTTACAGATTGCCGTATTCTCCAATGTCGGGCACGAGCGCGCCTGATTTCATGTGGTAAATGCGATTGCTGTAACCGAATGCGTTTTTATCGTGCGTGGCAATGACGACGGCAACTCCTGTCCGCGCAAGCCTTGCGAAAAGGCTGTAAACCTTGCGGCTGTTTTCTTCGTCGAGATTGCTTGTCGGTTCGTCGGCAATAATCAAGTCCGGCTTGTTGGCGAGAGCACGAGCGATTGCGACGCGGCGCAATTCACCACCGGAAAGATTTTGCGGGTGTTCATTGGCGAGGTGCGCAATGCCAAGCTTGTTCAATAGCGCTTTGATATGTTCCTTGTCGATTTTCTTGTTGTACAAGGTCGAAGTCAAAGTGATGTTTTCGGCAACGGTAAATGCAGAAAGGCTTGCTGCATTTTGCGGAATGTAACCGATGCGTTCGTTGCGTAAACGGGCGAGGTCTTCGTCGTTTAATTTAAAGAGTGGCTGTCCGTCAATTTCGATGTTTCCTGATGTCGGTGCGGTAACGCCTGCGAGTGCATTCAAGAGTGTACTCTTGCCACTTCCGGATTCTCCGAAGATGACGGTGAAATCCCCTGACCAAGCGAAGAAATCAGCGTTGTTGACCGCATTAAATTTTTCGCCACGTCGTATATATTGTTTTGTTATGTTGTTTCCATTAAGTATCATTAAGCGTCCTCCTTTAATGCGGTGTAAACATCAATGTTTCCGACTTTTCTAGCGATGTGGTATGATGCTCCTATCCCAGCAATGGCGGGGATGAACAAAGCTCCGACAATCGTTAAAAGAATGGTTGATGCGTTAGGGAGTGAAAAGGGTATTTGCAAGTTTTCTTGGATTAAAAAACGGAATGAGATGATGGCGACCGTTCCAAATAGCGTTCCGGCGAAGGCTCCGCTCCCGCTGGCGATCAAGGATTCTCCAAGAACGATGTTGGTGAGCTTTTTGCGTGTAGCCCCGATAACCAAGAGCGTTGCAAATTCACGTTTGCGTTCGTTTGTCGAAACCGAGAATGCAATATAGACCACGGCAATCACGATGAGCAAGAAGAATCCAGAAATAATCCAGACTGCAATTTTGAAAGAGCCTGCGGTTGCTATAACGCTATCGAACATGTTTTTGCGCGGAATGACATGCAAGTTGTCGAAATGCTCGTGAATCGTTTGCGAAATTTTTTCGAAGTCAGCATCTTTTTCAAGGTTGGCGAGAATTGCGGAGGGTTCGCCTTCAGAGATGAAATTATATCCAACTTCTGCGGCTGACTTGCGTAGAATTTCGATAGTCTCGACATCGGCAAAAACGGCTTGGTCCAACTTGTTGCCAAGCGGTTCAAGCGTTCCGACAACGATAAATTCCTTGCCGAAAAATTTGATGAAGCCGCCTTCTTCAATGTTGATGTCGTTACCAACGATGACAGAACCGGGAACAAAGTCTTTTTTGTAGGTTCTACGGATCCATGGCTTGATGGTAAAATCCGTCTTGGGGTCAAAACCGATGATGTTCACTTTTTTGTCGCAGCAGCTGGCGCTGAGCGTTGTAAAGTAGAATTGTGGTGATGCGGCGCTTACTCCTGGAAGTTTGCGGGTGAAGTCCAATACTTCGCGTGGGAGCGTTTTGTGGCTCAAGTCGCCTTGCAAAAGAACGGACTGGTTTTTAGCTTCGCTGCCGAATGGGACGATAAGCAAATCGGCGCCCATGCGGGACGAAAGTTGTTCGAATCCGGCGTCAAGACTTTTTGAAAAAATGACACCTGAAAGCAATGTTGCCGAAGCGATGGCTGTTAAAATCACGAGGCCGAGGCTACGTACAGGATGGCTCCAAAAATTGGTATATATAATTTTAAGCGTTGTATATTTCATTAGTGAAATTCTCCGATTCAAAGTTGCGACTTGCCAAAAATGCGATGTTTGCGACTCCGAAAAGTGCAATCGCGATACCGATCAATTGAAGGACTGGGGACGAGATGGAATGACAGTGCATGTGCGGGTGCGAACAAACGCCAACAATGACTGTGGGGACGAGCGATGTTAAAACTCCCAGACCGATTACTACAAATGACAATGCTTTCTGTGCTTTGGGTAACAACAGGTAAGCGATGCCGACAAGAGCGATTGCGATGCCTACGAATCCGTCAGTGATGGAGGTGTAATGGCATCGCATGACGAAGTCCTCCGTAGGCTTGCAAAAAGGAAGCAAAACGAATGAGAGTAACGAAGTGATGGTGCCTAATAAAACTGTTATAGTTCCAAAAAATATGCCGTTTGTCATAAATGCCTCCTAGTCTTTGTTCGATGCCAAATATAGAAGGCGTTTATGAGTTTGTCCAATACTTTGTTTTTAGGGCGCTTTATAGAATTTTTCTATAGCCAAGTGCTTTCGTCATTCCGAGGACTGAAAGGACGATATACGATACTTGGGGCTTTAGCCCCCTAGTAGAGTTAGGTTCGTAGGAGCGGAATCCAGTTAATGTTGTAAGAATATCACTGGATCCTTCACTATGTTCAGGATGACGTTAATACTGTTTTCGGAATAGAATCCAAATCCAGGAAGACAATTCTTATTGCTGCGATGTTGCTTTTTGATAAATGTCTTGCATCACAAGGCCGGCAATCATGAATCCGAAAATGGCGGTGGCGTGCGCCATGGTTCCGTTGATTTGCGCCTTGGTGCTGCACCATTCGTGATCGACGAGGTTTTCATTTTGAAGTTCCGCTTCGCTACGCTCGTGACGGACTTTGGGGCACATGCAAGCGTCAGTTCCGCAAGAGGTGCTTTTCCCGCGATTTTTCAGGAGTTCGTCGCTATAGACGCACATGATTTTCTTTTTCGGGAAAAGTTTTTTGCGCTTGAACTTGTCGCGGAGAGCGCGTCCGAGAGGGCATCCGGAAACTTTCCAGAATTCGGCGACCTTGATTCGTGTGGGATCCATCTTGAGGGCGGCTCCCATCGAAGAAAATACGGTTGCTTTAGTTTTGGATGCGTGATACAGCAACTGCATCTTGTTTTCGAGGCTGTCGATGGCGTCGATGATGTAGTCGAATGTGTCTAGCTCAAATTTTTCAGTATTCGCAGCTTCGTAGATGTCTTGCAGCGCGATAATTTTGGCGTGCGGATTGATTTCGAGAAGGCGTTTCTTGAGGACTTCGACTTTGACTTGGCCAACGGTTTTGGGGGTTGCCATCAGTTGGCGGTTTACATTGGTGATGCAAACTCGGTCTGAATCAACGAGAACAAGTTCTTGTATTCCTGAACGGATAAGGCTTTCGGCACACCAGCTACCGACACCGCCGAGTCCAAAAATGATGACTCGCTTTTTATAGATGTTTTCCATGACATCGTCGCCGAGCAGGAGCGATGTACGGTTGAAAATGCTAGAGCTAAGGGACATAAAACAATTATAGAAAATCCCGGTTCATAGAACCGGGGTAATGCTATTGTTCCGAACGATGTTCAGAAGTGTAAGCGCTTAGGTATTCTTCCATCTCGCGGATGTAAATGCGGCAGATCGTGCTGAGCATGAAGTTCTTCTTGGTGATGTAGCCGATTTCCATCTTGCGGTCATTTTCTCCCTTGGCGTCCTTGAAGGGCACGGCCACGTAATCGGAGCCGTTGATTTCTTCGCTGATGATGCCGGAGCAGAGCGTGTAACCGTTGAGGCCCACCATCAAATTCAACATGGTGGCGCGATCGTTCGCCTTGATGGTTCTGTGGTATTCGTTCGTACTTAAGATTTCTTCGGCGAAGTAGTAGTTGCCGCTTTCGCCCTGTTCAAAAGAAAGGCACGGGTATTCCGAAAGGTCTTCGAGATTGACGTAAGGTTTCTTGGCGAGCGGATTGTTCTTCCACATGTAAGCGTATGCGTTGCAATCAATCAACTTCTGGAAAACGAGATCGTGTTCTCTCAGCAGATAGGTGATGTACTTGCGGTTAAAATCGCTCAAGTAGATGATGCCGATTTCACTGCGAAGGCTTGTCACATCGTCGATGACTTCTTTCGTTTTGGTTTCGCGGAGGGCAAATTCGTAGTCATCGATGTTGAACTTTTTCACCATGTTCACGAAAGACTTGACAGCGAAAGAGTAGTGTTGCGTTGAAACGGCGAAGCGCTTTTTCTTCTGTTCTTCTTTGCTGTAGCGTTCGATAACGGAAGTGTAGTGGTTGTAAAGTTCGTTTGCACGGGCGATGAATTCTTCGCCTTCGGGCGTGAGTGTCACACCGCGGCTCGTGCGATTGAAAATCGTGATGCCGATTTCGTCTTCGAGGTCGTGGATGGCGGTTGTCAAGGAAGGCTGGGAAATGAATAAAGATTCGGCAGCCTTGTTGAAGGAACCGACTTTAGAGATCCCGATGGCGTAGCGTAATTGTTGTAATGTCATGGTTTTTTAATCCCTAAAATTGATGTGACACGGTAAATATAAAAATTTTTGGTTTCTAATCCTATATGTGTTGTAGGAATATTAAAAATAGAAGAAACCCCCAGGTGGATTCTAGGCTTCCTGGGGGCTTCTCGATGTGCGTAGCCTATGTATTGAACGCAACTTTTAGTCTATCGAGTGCCTCGACCAGGATACTTCGTGGACAAGCAAGGTTAAGCCGCTGGA
>CACYRP010000026.1 GCA_902776765.1 Fibrobacter succinogenes | reverse complement strand
ACAATGATGAAAAGAATTGCAATGTGGGTGGCCGCTATTACACCTGGGCAGCAGCAATCGATTCTGTCGCTTTGGCGAACGATCCGAAGGAACCGTTGGTTTGCGGCTATGGTAAAAAGTGCGGACTTGATCGCGCTGTGCAGGGAATTTGTCCTGATGGCTGGCATTTGCCGTCAATCTATGAATGGGGGTTGTTGAGCGTGGCGTTAGGAACTGGCGCCGTAGCTGGCGAGCCTCTCAAGGCTTTGAGCGGGTGGGACTATGCCGGAACGCCTGACAATAACGGTACTGATAAATATGGCTTTGCATCACTTCCGACCGGAAGAAGGCTTTCTGCAACTAGTTGGGAAAAGGTGGGCTCGGATGTTTATTACTGGAGCGCCACCGAATACAGTGCCGATCAAGGCCGGTATTTAAATATAAACAACATTTATACCAATTCTTATACGTATCAGAATAGCAAGTCTTATGGACAAAGTGTCCGTTGCGTCAAAGGGGATCCTTCGACTGCGCCGGTAAGACCTTCTTCAAGTTCTAGCGTCACGCCGAAGTCGAGTAGCAGTTCTGTAGATACCGATGGATGGAGCTGGGATGTGCCCAAGGAAGCTCGCCTGAATCCGAAAATCAAATATGACTCGATGGTCGACCCGCGTGACAAGCAAGTGTATAAGGTTGTGAAAATTGACGTGCCAGACACGAATTATTCGCAGGTGTGGATGGCAGAAAACTTGAACTATGCACAATGATGAAAAGAATTGCAATGTGGGTGGCCGCTATTACACCTGGGCAGCAGCAATCGATTCTGTCGCTTTGGCGAACGATCCGAAGGAACCGTTGGATTGCGGTTATGGCAAGACGTGCGGACTCAATCATAGTGTTCAGGGAATTTGCCCGGATGGTTGGCATTTGCCGACACTCCGTGAATGGAGTTTGTTGTGTGAGGCTATAGGGGATTACAGTACGTGTGGAAAGCCTCTCAAGGCTTTGAGCGGGTGGGACTATGCCGGAACGCCTAACAATAACGGTACTGATAAATATGGCTTTGCATCACTTCCGACCGGAAGAAGGCTTTCTGCAACTAGTTGGGAAAAGGTGGGTTCGGATGTTTATTACTGGAGCGCCACCGAATACAGTGCCGATGATGGTCGATATTTCAATATAAACAACATTTATACTCAAACTTATACGTATCAGAATAGCAAGTCTTATGGACAAAGTGTCCGTTGCGTCAAAGGGGATCCTTCGACTGCACCGGTAAGGCCTTCTAACTAAATAACGTCTACACCAATTCTTATGCGTACTAGAATTACAAGTACTATGGACAAAGTGTTCGCTGCGTGAAAGACGCTGAATAAAAAATCTTTTAAATAAGGAGGGAAGCCCCCGCGGACAAAAGTGCCGCGGTTTTTTTTTGTATTCTTGGAATACGTGTTTTGTATTCTAAATTGCTGAAATTTGCGTAGATATTGCAAAAATGGTAAAATTTAGCTAAAAACGCTAATTTTGTATTCCTTACTAGCGCGATTTGACTATATTTGTAAACATGAAGGAGATCGTCGAATATACAGACTACCGCAAGTTCATCCAGGATTACTACGATGAACGCAAACGCAGCTCTGCGTTTACATGGCGCGATTTTGCACAAAAGGCGGGCTTTACATCGCCAATTTATTTGAAGTACGTTTGCGAGGGCAAGAAAAATCTGAGTGTTGGAGCGGCAGGATCTGTTGCTGCAGCGATGGGACTTGCCGGCTTTGAACAGACGTACTTTGTTCTGATGGTGTCGTATGCCCATGCGAAAGACGACAAGACGAAACGTGCCGCATTTGAAGAGCGCTGTGCTCTTGCCCATGCCCATAAGGTGCGCGTGCTTGGGAACGAAGAGTTCGATTATTTCAAGTCGTGGAAAAACCCGGTAATCCGTGAACTTGCCGCTCACATGCCAGGGGCAAAACCTCTTGAAATAGCTCGCGCGTGCAAACCGAAAATTTCGGCGGCAGAGGTTTCCGAGACGTTGAGCTTTTTGGTACGTGCAAAGCTCCTGAAGAAGGACCGGAGCGGAAACTACGAGCAGACCGACAAGTCGATTTCGATAGGGTCGGTTGATGCGGTTCCTGTGGCGGCCCGCGATATGCAGCGTCAGATGGGGGAGCTTGCGGTCAAGGCTTTGGACTTGCCGCTTTCTGAACGCGACATGTCGGGGCTTACCATGGGGCTTACGCACCGTGCTTACGAAAAAATTAGGAAGGAGATTGCGGATTTTCGCCGCCGCATTGTGGCGATTGCAGGCGAAGATGACGAGACGGAACAGGTGTATCGCTTGAATTTGCAACTGTTTCCGCTGAGCGAGCGTCTCGGCGATTATTCGGCAAACCCGACGTCGGGGCATCAAGTTGAAGACGTCAACGAAAAAAAATAAAGGTGTTTGGGAAAGTAAGGAGAAAAGTGATGAAGTCCATCGATAATTTTTTTTATAAAGGCTTAAGGGAGAAGGAAAAATGAAAAAACTCATAAGTAAATCATTTACTTTATGGATGGCCATTGTTTCGGCAGGAATGTTCGCTGCTTGTTCTGAAGATAAAGTCGCGGGCGGCATTACCGAAGATGCGGGGCTTGCCATCAAGAATCTAGATGTCGCCGGCGTCTCTCAAAAGGGGCCGTTCGTGAAGGGGGCATCGGTGAAGGTGCAGGGGATCGACTGCAAGACAATGAAATTCAAAGAAGAAATTTTTGAAGGTTCTGTCAAAAACGACATGGGTGAATTTGTTGTTGAAAATGTGAACTTGTCTACGACTTGTGCTGTTGTCGAAGTAACAGGTGAATACCGTAGCGAAATGACCGGGAAGAAGGTCTCTGATAAATTGACGCTCCGTGCATTGACGAATCTCAAGGACCGTACGCATGTGAATGTCAACTTGCTTACGAACTTGGAATACGAGCGCGTGATGTACTATGTGACTGAAAAGGGCAAGACTTTCGACGAGGCGAAGGAATTGGCTGAAAACGAGGTGCTTACCGCATTCGGGATGGCTGGTAAATCGACCGAGTTTGAAAACTTGGATATTTTTGGAACAAGCGATGCTGATGCGACGCTCCTTGCTATAAGCGTGCTGATGCAAGGCGATGCCGATGTGAAAACGCTTACGGAACGTCTAGATAAATTCAATGAATCCTTTGCAGAAAGCGGCAAGTGGAACGATGATGATACGAAAAAGGCAATTGCCGACTGGATTGCGGATGCCGTGGCGAAGGCTGTGATGGATTCCATTCGCAAGAATATGGAAAATTGGGGAATCGCAAATGAAGTTCCCGATTTTGAAAAGGTCATAGAAAAGTTTGGGGCCGATTCTACAATGACGGATTCCCGCGATGGCAAGGTTTACAGGACTATAAAAATTGGCAACCAGGTTTGGATGGCAGAAAACCTGAACTTCAAAACAGACGGCAGTTACTGCTATAATGATTCCTCTAAATATTGTAAAAAGTACGGCCGTCTTTACTCATGGTCTGCCGCGAATAAAGCGTGCCCTGAAGGCTGGCACCTGCCGACAATAGATGAATTTGAAACGTTGTTCGATGCGGTCGGCGAACAATCTACAGCTGCCAATAATCTGAAGTCCGCTAGCGTCTGGAATAATGACGGTAATGGCAAGGATGATTATTCGTTCACTGCGTTGCCTGCTGGTATCAGGTACAGCAAAGGAAACTACAAATACGTGGGAGATCACGCGAACTTCTGGAGTTCTATAGAGTACAGCAGCGATAGCGCGAGCTACGTGAACTTGTATTACGGCTACGATAATGCACGCCTGCTCGACCACGATAAGGGCGATGGGATGTCCGTTCGTTGCGTGATGGGCGAACCTGTTGCGGCGTCATCCAGCAGCTCTGCAAAATTAAGTAGCAGTTCTGTAGATGCTGATGGGTGGAGCTGGGATGTGCCGAAGGAAGCTCGCTTTAATCCGAATATCAAGTACGACTCGATAATCGACCCGCGCGACAAGCAAGTGTACAAAGTTGTAAAAATCGAAGTGAAGGATAAGAATTATTCACAAGTGTGGATGGCCGAAAACCTGAACTATGCCGATAGCGTCAGGACGCCGAGCTTGAAAGGCCAAAACTGGTGCTACAATAATGATGAGAAAAATTGTAAGGTAAGCGGTCGCTATTACACTTGGGCGGCGGCGATAGACTCTGTGGCTTTGGCAAACGATTCAAAGAATCCGCTGAATTGCGGTTATGGCAAGACGTGTGGAATTAATCGCGGAGTGCAGGGGATTTGCCCTGACGGCTGGCATTTGCCGACGCTCCATGAATGGGGATTGTTGAGCGTAGCTCTGGGGAACGCTGGCGTATCCGGCGATAGCCTCAAGGCGCTGACTGGCTGGGATTACGCCGGAACGGCTGACAATAACGGCGTGGATGCCTATGGATTTGCGGCGCTTCCGACCGGAAGGATGGTTTCTACATCTAGCTGGAGCAATGTTGGTTCTAATGTTTATTATTGGAGTTCCGAAGAGGATGGTACGTATGAAGCGCGATATTCGAATATAAACAACATTTATACTAAATTCTATTTGTTCCAAGGTTCAAAAAAATATGGACAGAGTGTCCGTTGCATCAAGGGCGATCCTTCGACTGCAGCAATTAAATCTTCTTCAAGTTCTAGTGTTGGCGAAACGAAGTCTAGCAGCAGTTCTGCAAAATCGAGTAGCAGTGCGGCTGTGTCTAGCAGCAGTTCTGCAAAATTGAGTAGCAGTTCTGTAGTTCCCGATGGATGGAGCTGGGATGTTCCCAAAGAAGCTCGCTTTAATCCGAATATCAAATATGACTCGATGATCGACCCGCGTGACAAGCGTGTGTATAAGGTGGTGAAAATCGAAGTGAAAGAAAGGGATTATTCGAAGGTCTGGATGGCGGAAAACCTCAACTATTCTGATAGCGTCAAGACTCCGAGCTTGAAGGGCAAAAGCTGGTGCTACCGTGACAGTGCAAAATATTGCGAAGTGTCGGGTCGCTATTACACTTGGGCTGCCGCAATTGACTCGGTGGCGCTTGTCTCTGATACGGTTGCTCCGTTAGATTGCGGCTATGGCAAGACTTGCGAACTTGGCGAGCAACGTATACAAGGAATTTGCCCAGACGGTTGGCACTTGCCGAATCGCGATGAATGGGGTTGGTTGAGCGTTTACTTAGGGAACGCGGGCGTGGCTGGCGATACCCTCAAGGCTTTGACTGGATGGGATTATGCCGGGACAGAAAATAATAACGGCGTGGATGCCTATGGATTTACGGCGCTCCCGACCGGAAGAAGAGTCTCTGAAACTAGCTGGCGTAATATTGGTTCTGATGTTTATTATTGGACTTCCCAAGAGGAAGATGCGTATGAAGCGCAGTATTCGAACATGAATAACCAATACACCAAATTCTATTTGTACCAAGGCTCAAAAACTTATGGACAAAGTGTCCGTTGCGTGAAAAACTAGGACAGCATCCAGTCAATTCCAGATAACGCATTAAGGAATTTTACTGGATCCTTCCTCCTTGCAGTCGTCAGGATGACGCTTACGGTTGTTTGCCTTATATGAGGCCTCGCTATTCATGGCGAGGTCTTTTTTGTGTTCCAAGGACACATCTTGTGTTCTAAAATTTTGCAAAATTGACTAAAAATAGCTAAAAACGTAAAAATTAAGCGAAAAACGGAAGTTTTTGTATTCCAATATTTTTTAAAAACTATATTTGTAATCATGAAAGCGATTATTGAATATACAGATTATCGCAAGTTCATCCAGGATTTCTATGATGAACGCAAGCGTGACTCCGCGTTTACCTGGCGAGAGTTTGCCCAGAATGCCGGGTTCGCATCGGCAATTTTTCTGAAGTATGTTGCTGAAGGAAAAAAGAATTTGAGCATTAGTGCCGCAAATTCCGTCGCGAATGCTATGGGGCTTGCCGGATTCGAAAAGACGTATTTTGTTCTGATGGTTACGTATGCTCATGCAAAAGGGGACGAAGCAAAAATGGAGGCTTTCGAAAAACGCTGTGCATTGGCGAGGGCGCATAAGGTTCGTGTGCTTGGGGGTGAAGAATTCGATTATTACAAGTCCTGGAAAAATCCGTTGCTCCGTGAACTCGCTCCACACATGCCGGGAGCAAGGCCTGCCGAAATGGCCCGTGCGTGCAAGCCGAAAATTTCTGCGGCGGAAGTCTCCGAAACGCTCGACTTTTTGGAAGATGCGAATCTCTTGAAAAAAGACAGAGAAGGGAATTACGTGCAGACGGACAAGTCTATTTCTATGGGTTCCGTGGATGCAGTGCCGCTTGCAGCAAAGGATTTGCAGCGCCAAATGGGCGAGCTTGCCGTGAAGGCTTTGGACTTGCCTCTTGCGGAACGCGCGATGTCAGGTGTTGTGCTCGGGCTTACGGAGGAATCCTATGAACAGATTAAGAAAGAGCTTCTGGAATTCCGTCGCCGCATTATCGCGATTGCAACGGAAAGTGACAAAACGCAGAGAGTTTATCGCTTGAACTTGCAATTGTTCCCGATAAGTGAACGGCTTGACAAATGTGAAGAAAATAAAGTAAGTGGAGTTGGTGAAAATGAAATGCGACGTTAATGGTTTAATTGGTTGTTTCGTGAGAAGGAAAAGCTTCGGCTTTGTTCTTTTATCTGTTTTTGCGATTTTATTTGCCGCATGCTCGGATTCCGAAGTCGCGGGCGGATCTTCGGACGATGCGGGAATTTACGCCGTCAAGGATTTGGACGTGGCTGGCGTATCGCAGAAGGGACCGTTTGCGACGGGGTCTATTGTGAACGTGCAGGGCGTGGATTGCAAGACGCTTGAATTGACCAGCGAAAAATTTACGGGTAGCGTCAAGAGCGACAAGGGAGACTTTGCTATAGATGGTATCAATCTCAAGACTTCGTGTGCTTTGTTCGAAGTGACGGGCTATTACCTTAACGAAGTGACCGGAAAAGAGTCTTCGGAAAAGCTCTCGCTCAAGGCTCTGACCGACCTTAGCGTTAGAAAAAATGTGAATGTCAACTTGCTCACGCATCTGGAATACGAACGTGTGAAGCATCTCGTGACTGTTGAAAAAATGGACTTTTCTGCGGCGAAAGCCCAAGCGGAAAAGGAAGTGCTCACATCGTTTGATATCGCGAATGACGTTGATGAATTTGAAAATTTGAACATCTTCGAAAAAGGCGACGGAAACGCAGCTCTCCTTGCCGTGAGTGTGCTGATGCAAGGCGATGCGGATGTAGCAAAGCTTGAAGAACGTACAAACGAAGTCAGCTCCGCCATTGCGAAAAACGGTTTGTGGGACGATGATGAAACGAAGTCGAATGTCGCAGAATGGGTCGCCGCCGCAAAAGAAAACGGTCAAATTGAAAAAATCCGCCAAAATCTTGAAAGCTTGAATTATGCAAGCGAGATTCCTGCGTTTGAAACGTATGTGGAAAGTTTTGGCGAAGGCTTGACGCGGGAATCTTTTTTAAATCCGCAATTGCAGTACGATTCCATTGTCGATAATCGCGATGGACAAGTTTATAAAACCGTAAAAATCGGCGAACAAGTTTGGATGGCCCAGAACTTGAACTATGCTGACGACGTAAAAATGCCGGAATTGAAAGGGAATATGTGGTGCTATGACAACAATCCCGAAAAGTGCAGCCTGATGGGCCGTCTTTACACTTGGAATGTGGCAAAAGATTCGCTTTGTCCTGATGGCTACCGCTTGCCGGATACGACTTCGTGGAATACTTTGATTGCTGTGGCTGGCGGAGTGGCCAAGGCCGCTGCCGTGCTCAAGTCGCAATTTGGCTGGGATGATGCGGGCGGTACGAACGATTACGGTTTTTCAGCTGTCGCCGATGGCGAATGGTATCGTAGCGGCTCCTTCGATTCCGAGGGGCTTAAAGCTTATATCTGGAGTTCCGCTGAATATTCAGAGGCTAGCGAGAATGCTGCATACGCTATTTATTTTGGAAACGACGGTTCCGTTTCTGTGAAAAATTTCCCGAAGAATAACGGATTTTCAGTCCGTTGCCTTAAAAACTAGGAGTTTTTATGTTATTTGAACCTATGAGGAAAAATATGAAACCGCAATTCATTTTTACTGTTGTTTTATCGCTATTTGCGATTCACTCTTTTGCGGCTAACGGCACCATGAAAGGCGACGGTTCCGCAAGTAAACCGTTCCAAATCGAAGACTACGAAGACCTCAAGGCGATAGGCAAGGGCGCTTATCTGTACTCTTCGGATTACGTTCTGACAAAAGATATCGACGCTTCGGCCTCCAAGAACGAAATGTGCAACGAGGATGGCTGCAATGGCTTTATTCCCATCGGCAAGTACAAGGATGCTGCCGACAGCACTGTGTTTTGGGGAAATATCGACGGTCAAAACCATACCATCAGCGATTTGATGATTTGGTTGCCTTGCAAAGGCGATCTCGGCTTTATTTCGTACTTGATCGGTTCTCTGCGCAACTTGAATTTTGACCGCTTGAGCGTGACGGGCGGAACAACGGATTCGCGGCATGTGGGCGGTGTCGTTGCGAAAGTGGCTGGAGTTCTCGAAAATGTGCACGTGAGAAACGGCTTTGTCCAAGGCGAAGAACGCGTCGGCGGCATCGCTGGTGCGACAATGAAGCTGATTGGATATTCCGATGTTTCTTCTAGCGTGAAAAATATTTCGTTCCAGGGTGAAATCAAAGGTAAAACTTGCGTCGGCGGCATTGTTGGCGAATCAGATCTCATGGTAACCGACGCTGTTGCAAATGTGGATATCATTGCCACGAATGCATACGTCGGCGGCATTGTCGGGTACAATTCTGGTACGATAATGAATAGCCGTGCTAGCGGTTCTATAACGCCTGCTTACGAAGAGGTGGATGATGTCGGTGGAATTGCCGGATATTCAGGCAAGTGGGGCGTGATTTCACAGTGCATTTCGGAAATGGATTTGCTGAATGTCACCCGTTCATCGATGATATGCCGCCTTGACGAAGGCGTGGGCGGAATTGTCGGAACCAATCATGGCTCTGTGAGTGAGTCGTATGCCAAGGGAACTGTAGAAGGTACGGAGGATGTTGGCGGAATTGCTGGGGTGAGTTATGGCAGTATTCAGAACACTTTTGCCTTAGGCAGTGTCAAGGGCGTAGAATATGTCGGTGGCCTTGTCGGTGGAAATGCGTATCATGCCTACGATGATAGCCATGGGTCTATTCTCAACAGCTATGCCGCCAATGTGGTCAAGGGCGAATTGGATGTTGGCGGCCTTGTCGGGTATAATAGCGAAAAGGTGGAACGCTCCTACTGGAATACCGAAATTTCGGGACTCGATACGAGTGCTGGCGGCACGGGGCTTACCTCTGCAAAGATGATGAAAATGGCTTCGTTTGCGGGCTGGGACGCTTTGGGTTATGAGGAATATGTTGTTGATGGTACGGATACTTGTAGCTATTATGAAGATGTAGGGGCATGCTATAGCCCTACCGGAAATTTTATTCATACATGGAAAATAGATGAAGGTAAGTCGTTCCCGTATCTAGGAACATTTACTGTTGCACCCGCGTCCAAGATTCCGCTTGCGATTCCCACGTCTGCGGCCAAGTGGCAGGAACAGCCGAAAGTGGCTGCGATGCTCGATGTTGGCGAGGAACTGTTTGGCAAGTGGCTGAATTTGACTCAGATAAACGAAACTAAAGATTCCATTTATCATTGGTATCGAATCGGCTATGCGGTTGGTACTGATACGGTCTGGGGAACGTCTAGCTACATGGCGGTTCCGAACAAGATTGAAATTTCGTCATACGATGAACTCAAGAAAATCGGGAACGATCTCGCCTATCCGCTGGTCGCCCATTACGAACTGACAAAGGATATCGATGCATCTTCTTCGAAGTTTACGCCGATTGGCGATAGCGTTCACGTGTTTACGGGATCGTTTGACGGAAAAAATCATACCATCAAGAATCTGGAAATAGATGAACCCAACCGTGACTTTGTTGGTTTTTTCGGTGTGGCTGAAGGGGCGGCCATCAAGGATTTGAAATTCGTGAATGCGAAAGTGACGGGTTCATGGAATGTCGGTGTTTTGGCAGGCGAGTTGGATTTGTCCGAAGTCGTCAACGTAGTCTCTATCGACGGAAATGTTTTGGGGACTTCTTATGTGGGCGGCTTGATTGGTGCGACTCGTTCGGCTAAAATGGAAAAAGTTGGATCTACAGGTGCTGTCAAGGGTGGCGATGAAGTTGGCGGACTTATCGGAGCATCGGCTTCGGTTATCGTAAATGCGTTTTCGGTGAATGTGGTTAGGGGCTTTGAAAATGTGGGCGGCGTGATTGGACTTTCGGATCAATTTGACGGCGAGTATTTGCAACAAAATATTTATTCTGCAAGTATGCTCAAGAGTCCGTACGATGGATATGGCCGAAAAGTTGCAAAGGGCATTATTGGCGGAAACTTCTTCGGTTCGGGCGAGAAAATGAAATCTTGCTATTACGATAGCACCGTTGCTGCACTTGGCAAAACGGGTGGCAATTCTACTGAGTCGATGCTGAAACAATCTACTTATGAAGACTTCAACTTCGATTCTGTATGGACGATCCAAGAAGGTAAATCTTATCCGTATTTCAAGGGCATGGACCCGATTTTGCCGGGAACGCTGAAGGACGACGGTTTAGAAAATGTTTTGGCGGGTGCAGGCACCGAGCTGAATCCCTATAGAATTTATAAATACGATGATCTCAAGTATATTGGCAAATACGAATACGGCCTTGATGCATACTACAAACTCATGGGCAATATCAATGCTACGGTCTCGTTCAAGGAAAACTGCAATGCTGATAGCACTGTTTGCAAGGGCTTTGAACCGATTGGAAAATTCAGCGGTGTCTTTATCGGTAACAACAAGATAATTGCGGGCTTGAATATCAATCGCCCCGACGAAGATTCGGTGGGACTTTTCCGGGCTCTGGCGAAGGGTGCCAAGGTAAGCAATGTTGTCTTTGATACGGCTTCGTATCTTGGAGAAAGCTATTCGTATGGGCCTGCGAATACTAGGGGTGCCATCCGTGGTAAGGACTATGTCGGTGTCCTTGCCGGTGTCGATAATGGTGCTACGGTCGAAAACATCTTTATCAAGTATAATGTTTCCGGCGAAAATTACGTTGGCTCTCTTGCCGGTAAGAAATCTGCAGGCTCTGTCGTGAGGAGCGCGTCTAGATTCCTGGTCTCGGGCAAGGAACATGTGGGCGGTCTCGTGGGCTTTTTGGGCGAGGCCAGCGTAACGGATTGCTATTCTATCGCAAATGTCTCGGGAACAAAGAATATAGGCGGCTTGGTAGGTTCTTCTGACAAGGCAATCGTGAAAAACTCGTTTGCCGCAGGTCAAGTCGTAGGCGATTCTAAATGGGGTGGCCTTGCGGGCTCTGACAACAAGTCGACCTACACCTCGGTCTATTATGATACGACACTCTGGTATGTTAATACGACGGCTGCGGGGGATCTCCGCAATACAACAGAGATGGTCAAGAAGGAAAACTACGAAGGCTGGGATTTCGATTCAACCTGGAATATTACGGCGGATTCGACTTATCCCTATTTGTCGTGGCTGACTAAGCCTTACTATATATCCAAGACAATGAAGGAAAAGATTTATCCGAATCAGGCTGTGGATCAGACCATGATGAAAATGGCCGGTTCCGGTACGGAAAAAGACCCGTTCTTGATCAAGACCTACGGAGACTTGAAATCAATCGGATTCGGAAAATACAAGTTGTCGGCCGTTTATCGCTTGGCCAACGATATCGATGCCACTGCTTCCAGGACGGATGAACGTTTTGCTGTCGGTGGAACAGGATTCAAGCCTATTGGTAAGTACGATGTGTTGGAAGAATTCTGCAGTTGTTATGGAGTTGTTCTTGGCGGTTACGCAAAACAGGATACCGGTGCTTTTACCGGCGAATTCCATGGTGGCGGCCATAGCATCGATAGCCTGTACACAGGATTTTGGGATAAGGATCATAAGGCAATTGGATTTATCGATACTGTTGCGCAGTCTGCAATCGTAGATAGTTTGTCTTTCAAGGGGTATTCTATTGGCCGCAATCGTGAATTAAAAATTGGCGGTGTTGCCACTGTGAATAAAGGAACGATTCGTAATGTGAATGTCGATGTCTTGATGGATAGCATTTATCAAAGTGCAGGCTTCGTGTTCAGAAACTATGGCTCTATCGAAAATGTATCGGTCAAAGGGAAGGTTAATAATAGCAACAACGTTTCTGGAATTGCACTTGTGAATTACGGAAACATTGTCGGTGCCGAAGTCGATATGCAATGGGAGGGGGGATGGTGCGCTGCTGGTGTTGCCGTGCTGAACAAGGGATCCATCGAGAAAGCGACCGTTAATGCGACCCTAAAGGGGAGTAGCGGTTTCATGGGCGGTATTGCAGCCCTGAACACAGCTGCCGGAACTATCAGCGAAAGCAAAGCGAATGTCAATGTGTCTGGTCAGGAGTCGTCTAGGGGTGATTTATCCTTTTCTTACGAAGATGGTGGCGAAATCTCGGAGTATTATGTCATTGAAGGCATTGCAGGCCTTGTCGCGGTCGATAGCGGAACGGTCACGAACTCTACGGCAATAGGCGTTATTGATGCGAAAAACCTCAACTATATCGGTGGCCTGATTGGTAAAGCTTATGGCAAGGAATTGAAAGGTTTGCATGCATCCGTCGATGTTGTGGGTTCGAGTTATGTCGGCAGCTTTGCTGCTTTGAATCAAACAACTATTTCTGAAAGCTATGCTACCGGAAGTGCCAAGGGCACGGGAATTTTTAGTTATTCTGGTGCATTTGTCGGCAAGAACGAAGGCTTGATCGAGCGCTCGTTTGCGATGGGGAATGCAAACGCGGCTGCCGGTTTTGTCGGCGAAAATGATGGAACTATCAAGCGATCCTATTCTACAGGAAATGTAGAGAGTACGGGAAACTTTGTCAATAACAATCAAGCTGTAATTGAAGACTGCTATTCGACGGGCGATATGTCGGCAGTAGAAGAATTCTATGGCTTTGGTTTTGTTGGAGTCAACGGTAACGATACGAAGGTGAGGGGGTACGCTTCTGGAAAATCTGATAAAGACGGAATCCGTTTTTGCATCGGTTTGCCTGCGAAATCGCAACCTTCGGATGAATTCTACTACCTTGCCGATGCTTGTAGCGATTCTACAATGTCGGGCAAAGGCTTGACTAACGTACAAATGATGTTGAAGAACTCTTTCAAGGAATTCGACTTCGATTCTGTGTGGTACATGCAAGAAGGCGTGAGCTATCCGCTGCTTCGCGGTTTGCCGAATCCGCCTGTTGCCGCAAGTGAAAATGTTTCGTACAAAGACAACAAGTCGCTTGCGAAAAACGTTCGCGGCAAACTGCTGGACGATGCTTTCGTGATGGATGCGTCTGCGGAAAAGGTGCTCAAGCTAGATTCTTCAAGCGAGGCTCTGCTGGATTCTTTGGAAAATGCAGATGCTCCTTCTGGAACGTTCAACGTGCTTTACCGCGTGGGCGTACTCGTCGGGAACGATACGCTTTGGGGCAAGGCTTCTACGATGGAGCTTCGCGTTGAATCTCCGACGGACGTTCGTTTTAGCGAAATGGCGGTTGTTCGTAATGCTTCCTTCGGTGCTGTATTCCAAGGCGGTGACATCGCAGTGCGTTTTGAAATCCCTGCGGCTGCTGCGGTAAAGTTCTCGCTTGTCGATATGCAGGGTCGAATGGTACGGGCGTTTGATTTGGGTCATCGTGCAGCGGGTGCGCATTTTGAAACTCGCTCTGTCGAAAATTTGCCTCGCGGTCGCTACGTCGGTGTGCTGCAAGTGAACGGCAAGGCGACCGAAAAGACGATGCTCTTGAAAAAGTAAACTCTTACACCTTCGAAAAAAGGCCCCGTAATTATGTTGCGGGCCTTTTTCTTCGGTACTGTAAAAAACAAAAAATCCCGCGAATAATCGCGGGATTTTTGCGGGTGGATGACCGGACTCGAACCGGCAACATCCAGAATCACAATCTGGGACTCTAACCAATTGAGCTACATCCACCATGTAGCGAGACCAAATATAAAAAAGCCATCCCAAATTTCAAGGGATGGCAACAACTTTTTTCCAAAAAATTTGTTTTTAGAGCGCTACGACTACTTTTTCTGCATGATTCGGAGGAAATTTGCACGCTTGAAGTCGTTTCTGTGTTCCATGCAGAAGCGCGGGTAAACGTACTGCTTCGGGAAAATGCGGATAGTGAAGGTGTTGTCGCAACCGTCGAGGCAGCACTTGAATTCGAGGTCCATAGCTTCCGTGTAGTTGTGGCGGAAGATGATGTTCTTGGATTCGATGTTCTCGATGTCTTTCTTTTGCTTTTGGCGCTGCTTGATGTCGCGGTGCAGTTCGCAATACTTCGCAATCGGGTGACCCCAGAATTCGCGGCCGCAACCGGGTTCCTGGCAGACTTTGAGCTTGATGCGTTTCTTCTTTTTGTACTTAGGTAATTGCATAGTGACCTCAATTGGCTGTAAAGATAATAAAAAACGGGGGTTTTGTAAAAAAGTTGAATTTTATGAAGGCAGTTTTAGGCCAAATCCATGAAAAAAGCGTGTTATATAAGTAGGGGTCGCTAGGAAACCTCGAAAAAAGGAATAACTATGAAATTTTTTTTGATTTTTGTGGTGGCGGCTGTGCTTGGTGGCTGCATGTACGTGAGTGAAACGGCCGAGGGAGAGGCGCCGATGCGTCTTACGGCGATTGACGTGGGGCAGGGGCTTGCTGTGCTTTTGGAGTGGAACGGGCAGTTTGCGATGTACGATTTCGGGCCCGATTCGGTAGGGGTGGTGGATTCGCTCTTGGCGCGCGGGGTAGATACGCTGGATTGGGTGGTGCTGAGCCACAACCATCGGGACCATATTGGCGGGTTTATGGAACTCCCCGGACGGGGCGTTTTTGTGCGGCGGCTTTATGTGGGGCCGGATACTGCTTGCAGTTTCTTTTGCGATAGCGTGTTGCGGGTGGCAAGAGCGCTTGGGGCCTCGGTAGATACGATTTTGCGGGGCGAGAGTGTGAGTTTTGGGTCGGGGGTTGGGAATGCAGATTTGGATAATGCCGCTTGTGGGGGCGCTGGTGAAGAATGCCCGCTGTTTGATGTGCTGTGGCCGACGCGATACACGCATGTTGGCGAGAATCGGGCGAGCGTGGTTTTGCTTGCGCGGTTGGGCGTGGGCAAGTTGCTTTTGACGGGCGACTTGGATTCGGTGGGGGAACGGCAATTGCTTGAGATGAACCCGACGCTTTCGGCGGAACTTTTGCAGGTGGCGCATCATGGCTCGGCGGGGAGCAATACGCTTAAGTTCTTGTCGCAGGTGTCGCCGAAGTATGCTTTTGTGAGCATCGGCAAAGGGAACGGTTACGGGCATCCCGCGCCATCTGTTATCCGTAAGTTGAACCTTGTGCTTGGGGATTCGGCGAAACTATTCCGCACGGACCTGCAAGGGAGTGTGGTGTTTGAAATGTACCCAGGCATGGGGACGGTATCGCCGTAGTGGAATGGGGTTTGAGGTATGGGCACGCTCCCTTCGGTCGCTTTGGGCTTTGAGGTTATAGGAGGCATTGTCATTCCCGCCACTGAGCGGGAATCACCTTCTTGTCGAGCACACTTACTACTTCCGGCTATTTTCTCTAAGTTCTCGGCTCTAGGTTCTAAGTTCTTTTTATATATTGATTCCGCAATTTCGAGAGGTCTATGGTTCACAAGATTCACATTCCGGTCATGGGGATTTGCTATACGGCAGATACGCCTATTCGCGTGGCGCATTTGGGTATCACCTCCGTGATTTCGCTTGTGGACGACGGACTCCTCGAAGAATACCGCATGGCTTATGCAGAACGCCTGGGCCTTGACTTGGGCTCTCCGCAGACGACTCGCATTGGGCGCATTCGTTCGTATTTGGATTTTGTGGCGGACGAAGTAGAACGCAAGTTTACGCGTCTTTGTGCGTGCCGTTTTGATGGCGGTAGCGACAAGGACCTTTATTTTCTGATGTTGCCGCTAGAATCTCGGTTGCGTGTGGAGTATGATGGCGTTTTTGCAAAGACGGGGCTTGCCCGTATTGCAGCCGAGGCGGCGCTCACCGAAAAAATGGAACCGGGCGAAATCCAGGCGAATATCATGGTGGGCCTCAATCACGATGAGGCTGCGTTTGATGCTGTGCGCGGTTTTGCCGCTTCGAAGGTGAAGGGCGCGCTCGTGTTGAGCGCGGGCGTGAACTTGGCTGTGTTCGAAGAAATTGCTAAGTATAAGGATTTTTATAGAACGTCTTCGAAAGCGCCAACGAAAAAGATTGTCCTGAAAGTTTCGGATTACCGCTCTGCGCTTGTGCAAGGGCGCTATTTGGCGAAGAAGGGTTTGGAAGTTTACGAATACCGCATTGAATCGGGCGTGAACTGCGGCGGTCATGCGTTCTTTGAATCCAAGAAATTGCTCTTGGATGTTGTTCGTGAATTTGTCGAAAAGCGCAAGGAGCTGTTTGAAACAACGCGCGCGATGATTGCAAAGTTCGCGCAGTCTGTTGATGCTTCTGCAAATGCAACTGCCGCGCAGCTCGCTGAAAATGCGACTTTTTCTGCGGTTGGAACTGCCGCACCGTCCGCTGTTTCGAATGCACCGGGAACTGTAGCGGGCGTTCCTGTGCTGGGAATTGTGCCGCCGGCGGCGCCTGCGCGGATTACCGCGCAGGGTGGGCTTTGTACCCCTGAAGACATCGAGAAAATCATGTCGCTTGGGATTGATGGCGTGGGGGTCGGGACTCCCTTCTTGCTTGTGCCTCAAGCGACCAGCATGGACAAAGCCACCCGCCGCATGCTTGCGGCTGCGACGCCGGAAGACGTTTATATTAGCCATGCCTCGCCACTCGGGATTCCGTTTGTGAATTTGCGGACTTCCACTGCGGCAGAACTTTGCCGTAAAAAGATTGAAGAATTTTTTGCACCTGAAAACGAAAAGTCGAATGCGCTGGAATTGAAGCCGGGATTCCCGTGCCGCCAGCATTACCTTTGCCAAAAAGTATCGGGATTTGACCATCCTGTGTGTAGAGCGTCTCGCGAGTACGTTGTGTGGCGCCTTGCGGAAATTGACCGAATGGAAACTGATGAACTTTGCGCAATTTGTCATTCTGGAGGGAGTGTCGCGACCGACGGAATCCATGAAGTTCGCGCAGTTGATGCAGCCTGTCATTCTGGAGAGGTCGCAGACCTCGCCGAAACGCCGACCGACGGAATCCATACAATTCATGAGAGGTACAATGCGCTCCGTCGCGAGACTCTTTCTCGCGAGTGCATTTGTCGATTCCTCGGAAACGCTGGCCGTGAAGAAATCCGTGAAAAAAATCCCTCGCTCCATTACCAGCCGGAATGTGTTGCTGTTGCCCGTGGCTCGCAAGCAGCCCGCACTCGCGAGCCCGTCACGATCTGCCCGAATCCAGACATCGGATACTTCAATCGTGAATACACGTTGTTCGAGATGATGCGCCACCTTTACGGCACTGGCCCGCGCCTAACGCCTAAAGATAAGCCAAGCGCTTTTGAAATCGAAGAACGACTTTTGTCGAGGAACGTGTAAAGAGATCCTTCGACTTCGCTCAGGATGACAAAGTATTTCGAGAAATCTTGGATCCTATCGACGTTGGCTCCAGGAAGACTTTCTCTCGTCTTTGGACATGTCCCAAATGCTTGGCTCAGTTATAGGTCTGCAAGCAGTCCTGCAACATTCGCCTTTCGCATTTGTCGTCTATAGCCGCGTGGTTCGGCAAGCTCACCAACCTAAGCGGCGTTCTTTCGTCTAGTCCGCGAATCCAATTCTCGCCTGGAAGTGGCATTGCGTCATGTCATCGGCGTTCATCCCGAAAATGTAAGCGTGATGGTTCGTATTTTTGAACCTCACGATATTCACTTTTCCGCTCAGCGGAATTTGAGTGATGTAATTTATCTGTATCGAACGGATTCTTCTGCTTCTGAGCTCTTCGGCGTCGAGCGAATCTGTAACCCAATCCACATAGCGGCAATGGTTCACGTGCTTGTTCATGTCCAAGTCGCTGTACTTTGCAATTTCTTGCCCGATAATTTTCGGTTCCACTTGCGGGTCCAAAATATCCATCATTTCGGGGAGTGCGTTCTTGCCCTGAATCAAGGGAATCGGGTACGGTGAATTGGCGGGGTTTTCGGCCTTGCCAGTTTTCATGTTCACCAAGAGCCACGAAGATGTTGCCTGTGCGATGGAGTGCCCTTGTGCATCGAGGATGGAATAATCCTTAAGGCAGACTTTGTCCTTGATGATATCCTTGGCCCACGTTGAAACAGAGAGCCTTTCGCCCCAGACCGGGTGGTGCAACAAGCGGATTTTCATGCGTGTGATGACGGTGGTGTAACCCGCCTTCATCATTTTCCAAATGCCAAAACCGTTCTGTTCGGCATCGGCGATGGCGGTTTCTTCCATGAACAGGAAGAGATTTGAAAGCTTGAGTCGGCTGTGGTGGTCGCAGTCCGAGAAACGTACTTCAAAATTTTTGGTCGTGACTTCCGGTTCCATGTTGTTCCTCACGTTGTTGTTTAATTTTCGCTCTGCTTTCGGTGTACCCGAAAAAACAGTGTCTTTTAAAAATGTATAATTTTTCTTGTATGAACGATTTCCAATTTCGCCCGAGTTTTATTCAGCTTCCTGCTTATCATTCTTTTGAAGGTTCTCTTTGCCTGCCGGGGTCCAAGAGCATTACGAATCGCGTGTTCTTGATTTCTGCGCTTGCCGAGGGAACAACGCATTTGAAAAATTTACTCAAGAGTGATGATACCCGCTATATGGGTGAGGCTTTGAAGCGTTTGGGCGTGAAGATTGATTTCGCGGATGATTTTACCGATGCTGTTGTCGAAGGGCATGGTGGCCCGTTTGATGGCCCGAGTCCTGCCATTGAACTTTTCCTCGGGAACGCCGGTACGGCCATGCGCTCGTTGACGGCTGCGCTTTCGCTCGGTTGGGGCAAGTTTATTTTGCGCGGCGAAGAACGCATGAGTGAACGCCCGATTCGCGACCTGGTGGATGCGCTCCGCACGTTGGATGCCGATATCAAGTATTTGGAGTCCGAAGGTTACCCGCCGGTTCGCATCAAGGCAGATGGCTTGAAGGGCGGCGATGTGAGTGTCCGCGGGAACATTTCGAGCCAGTACCTCACGGCGCTTTTGATTTGCGCTCCGTATTGCAAGAGCCCGCTGCATATTCATGTGGAAGGCGAACTTATTTCGGCTCCGTACATTGAACTGACGATGGATGTGATGAAGCGCTTTGGCGTGGAAGTGCGCCATGATGGGCTCACGGATTTTTATGTTCCGCAGGGCTCCTACAAGTCTCCTGGCGAGTTCTTTGTCGAGGGCGATGCCAGTTCTGCGAGCTATCCGCTTGCGGCTGCTGCGATTACAAAGGGCAAGGTGCGCGTGCTCGGCGTGGGTAGCCAGAGCCATCAAGGCGATGTCGGTTTTGCAAAAGTTCTCGAAAAGATGGGCGCAAAGATTGAAATTGGTCCGGACTGGATTGAATGCGATGGTCGCGGTTGTGAACTCAAGGGCCTCGACATGAACTTGAACGACATTCCGGATGCGGCCATGACGGTTTCCGTGCTTGCGCTTTTTGCGAAGGGCACGACTACGATTCGTGGCATTGGCAGCTGGCGTGTAAAAGAGACCGACCGCATTGCCGCAATTTCTGCGGAACTCCAGAAGGTTGGCGCCCGCGTGGTGGCCGATATGGATACCATTACGATTGAACCGCCCGAACAGTTGCAACCGGCAACGATTGAAACCTACAACGACCACCGCATGGCCATGTGCTTTAGCCTTGTCTCGCTCGGTGGTGTGCCCATGAAGATTCTCGACCCCGCGTGTGTGAACAAGACTTATCCCCATTTCTTTGAAGACTTTGGAAGACTCGCTCAATGATTAGAATTGCGAAGAAGATTGTTGGACTTGCTGGCTTGGCCCGATTTGCGCTATGCGTGAGCGTTATGCTTGGCGCGCTTGCTGTTCCTACTGTGGCAAGAGTTGCAACTGCGGACACGGTTTCGCTTTGGGTCATGGACAATGGCGTTGGCTCGAAAAATGCCTTGCATCGGCTTGTCAAAAAATTCTATCGCGAGACCGGTATTCCGGTAAAGCTTACGGTGCTTCCGTGGAACGAGGCTTTCTATAGAATATCGAGGACGTTTGCGGATTCAATCGCCATTGCTCCCGACGTGATTCAGCTTGGCTCGACTTGGGTTCCGCATTTTGCAGCGCTTGGCCTCATTCGTCCTATAGACTACATGATGGCCGAAATTGATTCGGCTCGCTTTTTGGGCGAAGGGCTTCGCAGTTCGCACATTTCGGGGCGGCCCGAGACGTATTCGGTGCCGTGGTTCATCGACGTTCGCGGATTCTTTGTGAACGAACGCATCTGGCAGCAACTTGGATTTGATGATTCGGATTTTGAATCGTACTCGCACTTGTTGGGGGTCCTGAAAACTATTGCAAATAGCGATTTGACCACTGCGGAGGGCGTCAAGATAACGCCTTTTGCGCTCCCGGGCAAGGATGACTGGGCTGGGCAACAGTGCATGGCGCCGTTTGTCTGGAGCCATGGCGGCGACTTTGTGGTGCCGTCGGGAAAGGGCTACCGCAGTGCGCTTTTGGATTCGAATACGCTGGTCGGGCTTGCTCTTTATGCAAAGATTATGGGCGATGCGCAAATGGCGCCCCATAGCTTGTATGAAAATTCTGCGGATAATGCCGATGGTTTTGTGCGTTCGGAACGCGTCATTCATTACGGAACGTCGGAACTGATTAAGCAACTGGATTATCCGGTAGAAGCCGGTGGCCTTGCTAATTCGCCGATTGCAAAAGATGGCATTAAGGTTTTGAACTTGCCTTCTGGTCCGTACGGAAAATACTCGTTCATGGGCGGGAGCCATTTGGCGCTAGGCAACAAGCGAAAATCATCTAAAAATGCGCTTGCAGAGCATCTGCTTGCCTACATGCTCCGTGCAGACAACATTGATGCGTTCTCGCGTCAAGTTGGATTCTTGCCTGCGGATAGGAGTATTCTCCATATTTGGAATCGCGATTTGCGTTATTCCAAGCTCGTTGCCGAATTGGAACATTGCCGCAGTTTCCCGAATATTCCGGAGTGGGGCGAAGTCGAAAAAATATTGATTGACCTTTCGAACAACATGGGCACCTTGTTTGCAAATACGAAGAACAAGAAAAAACGCAGTGCCGCCTTAGCAAAGCTTGTCTACGACGCAAACACGAAAATCAATGAGGTCCTTGCCCATTCCGATAGCTTGAACTATGCCGAAACACTTCATTGGATTCAACAGTTCTTCTTGAATGAATATAAGGAAACTTATCCTAAAAACGCGACGAATTTTATAGGTCGAAATGAAATGCCGACCGCCGATGAAATTAAATACAAGGTTGTTTCGTCAAGATTCTTGCTTGCTTCTTTTGGTGCGGGATTCTTAGTGCTTTGTGTCATTGTCGTTTTCGTCGTAAGGCGAAGGAAGAAAAAGTCTCGCTAATGAATAAGTTGTTTAAAATTGCCTCTAGGTTGCTGCCGTTCCTTGTAGCACCGCTGTTTGCGCATGTCAATGTGGCTTCGTACAAAAGTTATGTAGATTCGCTTCTTCCGGGAACGACCTTTGGCATGTCGCTTCGTTCCGTGAAAATGGGCAAGGAAATCGGGAATATTAACGGCAATGAAATGTTTACGCCGGCAAGCACGCTCAAGACTTTGACGACCGCTGCCGCAATCCACTTTTTGCCGCTCAATTACGAACCGAAAACAGAAATAACGGTATTTGGAGACATTAGAAAGCGTACGCTTATTGGCTCTCTCAAAATTCGCGGTGAGGGCGATCCGAACATTTCTGCAAGATATTACGACGATCCGTTTTACATGCTGAACGCCATGGTGGATTCCATTCGTGCAATGGATGTGGATACCATTATTGGAGAAATTGATTTGGACACTAGCTATTACACTGGCCCGTGGAAAGCTGAAAACTGGCGTCGCAATTTTTACGATTCCTGGTATGGTGCCGAAATTGGCCCGCTGGGGTTCAATGACAACTGCGTGACGATTCGTTTTTGGCCGGGTTATTTCAGTGGTGATACGGCGGTGGTTTCTATTCAGCCGAATGTGGGGTATGTCAAGGTTGTAAACAACTTAAAGACCGTTAAAGGCCGAAAGAAAAAATGGGTGTACGGGATTGACCCCGATAAGTCCATAATTACGCTTGGTGGAACCATCGGCGAAGATGTTGATTCGGCAAGCATGGTGCTCCCGATCCGCAATCCGATTGGCTATTTTAGGGCGGCGTTTATGTATGCGCTTCGGAATCGCGGCGTCGTTTTCAAGGAACGCAAATCGAGTTCGAATACGGAATTGAAAAAAATGTCGTTCTCGTCAGCTCCTTTGTTGAGTATTCTCGACGAAATCAATCAGCGCAGCCAGAACTTCCATGCCGAAACGTTGCTCAGGAATCTTGGCGCGCAAATTTCTGGCGAGGGAAGTGTTGAAGGAGGCCGTAAGGCCGAACGCAAGTTCCTTTTGGAAATGGATCTCAACCCGACCGATTTCGATGTCTGGGATGGGAGTGGCCTTTCGCCTGAAAACAAGGTAAAACCTTCTGCCGTTACGAAGCTGCTTGCAAAAATGGCCCGCCATCCAAAGGGCGAATATTACATCAATAGCTTTGCAAGCCCTGGCGTGGGCTCGGGCGCAAAGCGCATGCAGAATTTCGAAGCGCCGTGGCTCACTCGATTCAAGACGGGCTACATTGCCGAAGTCCATGCCTTGGTGGGCTATATCTACACGGTGGATGGCGATACGCTTACGGCTGCCATGTATTTGAATGGAACCAACACCAATCCAGATTGCAAGAGCAAGGATGTTCTTGACACGCTTTGGATGAGGCTTATCAGTTACACGAACAACGATTACAAATCGCTTTTGCAAATGAAAACGCTTTGGCTTGATGCCCAAGGCGTTAGCGGTCTCAACAAGCGTTTGGATTATTTCTCGAAGCGCTTGATTGGAACACCTTACAAGTTGGGCCCGATGGGCGAAGGACATTTGGATACGGTTGACGATAAGCCGTTAGTTTATCTTGACTCTGTCGATTGCGTGACGTACTTGGAACATGTTGTGGCCCTTGCGATGGCCAAAAGCGAAAAGTCTTTGTACAGGCAGCTGCAACGCCTCCGCTACAAAGGGAGCAAGGTAAGCTTTTTGACTCGCAAACATTTCCTGCTCGACGATTGGGTTGGCGAAGGAAAGTATGCCAAGGTTGTTCCGATGGAAGGCGAAGTTTCGGTGACACGCACCATGCCCAAGAAGGAATTTTTCAGAAATCACAATTTAACGTACACGGGCAAAGAAAATCCGCTGACGATTCGCTATATGCCGTTGGACGAGGCCATTGAAATGGCGAAGAGAACGTATAAAGGCGTGATGAAGGTTCTTGGAATCGGAATCGTCGGAACATCCGATAAAATTGACTTTACGCATACAGGGTTCGTTATCTTTATGCCGGGACAAAAGCCGGTAATGCGCCATGCCTCATCGCAAAGGAGGCAGGTCGTTGAAGTTCCGCTCGCCGAATATTTACAGACCCGTAAAATCCCCGGCGTTACCTTCTTCAAGTTTATACAGCATTAGTTAGTAGACTGTAGGAAGTAGACAGTAGGCAGAGTGCGCTGAGTGTTATTCTGTGCGATGCTGGCTTTCTTTCGTCTACAACAGCGTATCCAGCGCAACGATTGCGACGAGGCCGTGGTCGCCTTTTTTGTCTTCTGGCGCGGAGGCTTCTTCGAGGGCGTTGTTTTCGAAAATTGTCCATGCATCCGGCTCCCAGCCGTAGGCGTTCACCGTGAGTTCGTTGCCCATCGCAATTTCTGCGGCCTCGACATCTTCCCACTTGATGCTTCCGGTGGGCGCCTTGTAATAGCGCAACATGCCGATGGCTTCCATCAGTTCGGGGTGGTTGTCAACCAGATCGTAAACACAATCCTTGTAGCTTTTCCCGTTTATGCGGACTACTTGATATGTTCTGTTATTCTTAAGAAATTTTCCAAGGTCGCCGAGGTGTATGTCGATCTTTCCTTCGGTGCTAAAAAATGTCTCCAATTCGCGAAAAACATCGGAATTTTCATCAAGAAGTGGTGCGAGTCTTTTGATCAGCATTTTAATTTTTTCAGACATAATTAAAAAATAAGAAAAAAGCGTCATAGCTCGTACATTTGGCCTTATTTTTTTGTATTTCTATAATGTAGCGTCCCTTTTTCCAAAAAAGGACTTACTATCTTTATGGCGAAAAAGGGCTCCAGGGAGGTACCTTGGGGCAACCGTTTCGATGTCAAAGAAATAAAACGAAGGATTTATGGCAAATCGTGTTGTTATCGGCTCCCAATGGGGTGACGAAGGAAAAGCCAAGGTTGTTGATTTCTTAACGCTCGATGCAGATATTATCGTGCGTTTTCAGGGCGGCGCCAATGCCGGCCATACTGTGGAAGTAGGCGACAAGAAGTTCGTATTCCACTTGATTCCCTCGGGTATTATGCACCCGGACAAGATTTGCGTCATCGGTAACGGCGTCGTGCTCGACCCGATCCAGACATTGAACGAAATTGCTGACCTCCACACGAAGGGTATCAACCCGGAAGGTCGTCTGTTTATCGCTAACAACGCACACGTCGTGCTCCCGTACCATTCCACCTTGGACAAGGCCAAGGAAAAGAAGGCCGGCAAGGCTGCTATCGGTACTACGGGTCGCGGTATCGGTCCGTGCTACAGCGACAAGGTGAACCGCATTGGCGTACGCGTGGGTGACCTCATGGACGAACGCGAACTCCGTCCGCGTGTCGAAGCTATGGCCAAGGTTCACAACGAAGAATTCAAGGTGATGTACGATGTTCCGGAAATTGATCCGGAAGTGGTCATCAAGGACTACCTCGAACTTGGCCAGAAGATCAAGCCGTTCGTTGCCGACGTTAGCGAAATGCTTTACAAGGCCGTGAAGGAAGGCAAGCGCCTCGTGTTCGAAGGTGCTCAGGGCACTATCCTCGACGTGGACCAGGGTACTTACCCGTTCGTGACCTCCAGCAACACGGTTGCCGGTTACGCAAGCTGCGGTGCAGGCATTGGCCCCACGGTCTTGGACCAGGTTGTCGGTGTCGTGAAGGCTTACACCACCCGCGTGGGTAACGGTCCGTTCCCGACGGAACTCCTCGACGAAACTGGCGACAAGCTCCGTACGATTGGTAATGAATTTGGTGCAACGACTGGCCGTAACCGCCGCTGCGGTTGGTTCGACGCTCCGGTTGTCCGCAAGGCAACGGTCGTGAATGGCCTCACTCACCTCGCTATCACCAAGCTCGACGTGCTCGACACGTTCGACACTATCAAGATTTGCACGCACTACATGTGCGATGGCGAAAAGCTCGATCTCATTCCGAACCAGCTTTCCAAGGTCGGACGTTGCACGCCGGTCTACGAAGAAATGCCGGGCTGGAAGGTCGATACGAGCAAGTGCCGCAAGTTCGAAGAACTTCCGGAAAACGCAAAGAAGTACTTGTATCGCATGGCGGAACTCGTGGGCGTGAAGATTGGCATGGTTTCTATCGGTGCCAAGCGCGACCAGAGTATCGTCGTTGATCTTGACTAAAACAAAATAAGGGGAAAATAAAATGGATACAACCGCAGTTGATTTGTTAAAGGGCGTTGAACTCTTTTCGGAGCTCAATGAAGAACAGTTGGGGATGATTGCCAACTTGGTAATTGTCAAAAACTACAATCGCGATGAGACTGTGGTCTTGGAAGGTGACGATTCCGTGCAGGCTTTGTACTTGATCGCCACTGGCTCCGTGCAGGTCTATATGACTGGCATAGACGGTCGCGAAACCATTTTATCTTTCCTTGAACGTGGGGATTTTTTCGGGGAAATGTCGCTCATTGACGGCGAACCCCGGTCTGCCTCTGTCCGTACGGTGACTGACGCGACTTTGCTTGTCATCCACCGAGAATCATTCCTTAGCCTTATCCGCAGGACTCCTGAAATTGCAATGGCGCTCATGAGCGAACTTTGCAAGCGACTCCGCAAGGCGAATAAGCAGATTGGCTCGCTTTCGACCATGTCTGTGTCTGGCCGTGTGGCAGGAACGCTTCTGAACTTGATGGAGGAACGCGGTGTTCGTATCCATACGGATAACGGAAGCATGGTGACGGTTATCCATAATCGCCCGACCCAGCAGCAACTTGCCGATATGTCGGGTACGACTCGCGAAACTGTGAGCCGCATTTGTTCCTTGCTCGTTCGTGCAAATGCCATTGCGATGACAGGCAAGGATATTGTCATCTTTGACGAAGATGTGCTCCAAGAAAAGGCTACTAAGGGCTAAACCTAACTGAACTGTTATGAATAAAATAAAGTCGATTTGGAATAAGATAAGGCATACAGCTTTTTTCAAGGCTCTCGTCATTTGGATTGTTGTTGTAATTGTGCTTGTCTTTATGGTCGATAAGCTTTTGATGCCTGCATTTGCAGGGGCTTTCGCCCGCACCGGTGAAGTTCCGAATTTGGAAGGCCTCTCGGAAAAGGCCGCTGAATCTGCTTTGACCGCGGCTGGCTTTAAGTACGAATGGGTTGAAGAAGGCCGCTACAGTACCCAGGTGCCTGCAGGCATGGTGCTTGTTCAAATGCCCAAGGCGGGCCGCACGGCAAAGATTGGCCGCACGGTAAAACTCACGAAGAGCCTTGGGCTTCGCAAGGTCGTGATTCCGGATTTGCGCGGTAAGAGCCAAAAACAGGCTGATATCTCGCTTGCCCGTGCAGGTCTTGTTCAAGGTGAAATTGTGAAGGGCGCCCACCAGAGTATTCCGCGCGGCGTCGTGATTCGTACGATCCCGATTGCTGGCGATACGGTTCGCGTTGGCGATACGGTGAAGGTCGTTATTTCTGCCGGCGTTACAACAGGTAGAATTTTGCTCCCCAATTTCGAAGGAATCCTCATGGACGAAGTTTATCCGCAAATGGATAGGCTTGGTTTCAAGGTGGGTTCTGTCAAGCGTCAAAAGAGTGAAGATGGCGCTCGTCCTGGTTCTGTTATCGAAACGTCTCCGAAATACGGCGACTATCTAAAACCGGGTACGCGTGTGAACTTTATTATTGCTGACTAAAATTGTTTCGGGAGTTTTTAATGCGTCATGTACTTTTTTCGTGGGTGCTTTCTTTGGGAATGGCGGCTTTGTGCGCCTGTAGTTCTGCTCCTGCCAAAAAGAGTGATGTCGATACGAAAACTTTGACAGCGGTAGATTCCACCTTGGTGAAAAAGGTTGCCGAGGATGTCGTTTCAAAACCGCCCAAAGTCGAGGTGGATCTCGAAGCCGCCCATGAATTTTTCTTCCTCGCGAAAACCATGGAAATGCGCGGTGACCAGCGCCAGGCGGATTTCTTTTGGAAACAGGCTTACAAGGCCGATCCGACGAGCCGTTATTTGGGCTTTGGCGTTGCCGAACGCTTAATTGCTGCTGGTGAAGACTCGCTCGCTCTTGTCGAAGCGAAGAAGGCCTCCCAACTCAAGGGTAAACGCACCGCTGCGCAGTATGCGTTGCTTGCGCGCCTTTATGTAAAGGCCGGCGAAGTCGATTCTTGCCGCAAGTATTTTGTGATGGGCCTTGATTCCTCGCGTTATCAGGACATGGCTCTCCTTTACGATTACAGCTTGTTCCTCGAAGCGGTTCGCGATGAAAAGGAACTTGTACGCGTTTACGACTTGCTGTTGCCAAAGGTCAATTACGTTTCCACATTGTTCCAGCGCCAGCTTGCGCTCCTTTTGGACCTGGGCCGCGATTCTGCGGTGGTGGACCTTTTTGGCAAGGCTCACGAAGCGACTGGCGATAAGCAGTTGCTGTTGCAGAAAGTGCGCGGTCTCATGGCGATGAAACGCTTTAAGGAAGCCGCTGCGGTTGTGGATACGCTCACGAGTGCAAAACCCGAAGACGAAGAAATGACGATTATGGTGCTTTCTTCGATGCCCGGGGATAGCGCCTATGCGTTTGCAAAAAAGAAGTATTACGAAGATGGCGTGCGTACGCCTGCGGTCTTGTGCTTTATTGGCCAGTACGAATACGATATCGACATGCGCGACAGCGCAAAAGTCCACTTGCTCGCCGCCGTTGGTAAATTGCAGGGCCAACCGAAATATGCCAATCGCGCTTACCTTGGACTTGTGAACATTTTTGCGAGTGAAATGAATTATGCCGAGGCTATTAAGTACGCCGAAAAGTCCGATTCTGTGAGTAACGGCGATACGCGAATGCTGCTTGCTTCGGTGTATGCCCTTGCCGATAAGTACGAAAAGGCTTTCCCCTTGCTCGATTCGCTCATGACATTCTGGGAAACGTGGAAACCGCTCCCCGGTGTTGTGGATTCTGTAAGGCTTGTGCAGATGAAAAATGAAGCGCAAGTAAAGTATTTGCAGATTCTCGACATCTATTCGAGAGCGCTCATCGGCGAAGCCTTGGATCTTGAAAAGGATCTGCGGGCCGATTCCGCAAAGAAAGCTCGTGCGTTTGACAATCGCACCAGAGCCGAGGTTATGCTCGAAAAGTTCTTTGCGAAGGATTCCTCGTTCAGCCGCGTGCGCCTTTCGATGGCGATGAACTTGGAACGCCTCAAGCGTTATGATGAATCGTTCCGCCATTTTGAGATTTTGCTGAAGCAGCCTGATTTCTCTCCGCATGAAATGGCATCGACATTGAACTATTATGGCTATTCGCTGATTGAACTCAACCGTTCGCCAGCCGAAGTCGAAAAAGGCTATAAGCTTGTGCTCGAAGCGCTTGCTCTTGAAAAGGACGGCGAAGGTAAGGACGCTTATTTGGATTCCAAGGCTTGGGGGCTGTACCGCATGGGGCGCTTTGACGAAGCTTACCAAGCGATGCAGTTGATTGACCACAAGAAGATGAACCGCGACGACGTGTTTTGGGAACACCTGGGCTCCATTCAGGAAGCACTTGGCCTTAAAAAAGAAGCCCGCAAGTCGTACAAGAAATTGCTCAAGCTCAATCCCAAGCACCCCGCTGCATTGAAATTCTTTGGCAAGAAGAAGTAGGTTTGCATGACCTTCGATGTGGCGAAATGTTCCGCATATGCGCGTGGATTGTTTTTACTGCTATTGCTGTCGCTTTTTTTGACGGGTTGTACCGGCGGGCGTCAGGCGGCTGCAAAAGCTGCGGAAAGCGCCGAAGCCCCTGCCGATAGCTTGAAGGCTCTGTTTTCGCTCACAATTTATTCGCCGGATGGCAAGACGCAGGATTTGGATGCCGTGCTGTTTTCTGTTCCGAACAAACGCTACCGCATGGAATTGACTGGCACGCTTGGCATAGGCGTAGCCTCGCTTTTGTGGCTCGAAGAAGGCTGGCAGATGGTTTTCCCCACGGAGAAAATGTATGTGAAGGGCGCAGGCTACATGGTCGGGCTTTTGAACGATCCGTCGCTTCCGCTGGTGCATATTCATCAAGTCGCAGGCCTGTTCGATGGCAAGGTGCTGCCGGAAAATCTCGAAGAAATCTCGGTACGCGATTCCGTGGTGTCTGGCGCAGGTCTGGAATCCGCGGGTGTTGATTCTGCAAACCTTGATTCTGCTCGCGCAAATTCTTCCGTGGTCAAAATTCACGAAGTCCGCGATGTATTGACTCGTCGCTATACCTATGCCGAAAAGGACGGCGAAGTTCTTTGGCTTGAAACGCTTGGCCGTGACGGCAAAACGGAAAAACTTGTTATTCAAGAATACAAGGATTTTAAGGGCGTAAAAACGCCGTCCAGGATTTCTTTTGTTCGAGAATCGGAAACGTTCCTCGAACTCCGCGTAAAAAAAGTCCATCGCGGGAAATCCTTCGGTACTGGCACTTGGCGCCTCAACATTCCTAGAAGCTATAAGCAGATTTAAGCAAAGGGCGCCATCGGCGAATGAAATGGACTGCCGATATCGTCATTACCGGTCTTTCCCTAACGACTTTTGTCTTTTTTAGTCTGTTTTAACTGCTAACGGCTAACTGTCAACTGTCTACTTTTGTAAATTATAACTATGAAGTTAAATGCCAAGCTTTTCGCATTGTTTTTAGGTGTGCTGTCCTTAACGTCTTTGGCGCATGCCGTTGATACTCTTGAAGTTTTCGTATTGCGCGTGCAGTTCAAGGAAGAATATCCGAAAGATAACTCGCTTACGACGGGAACAGGCCTGTTCGATTCCGATACGGCGACTTACTATCTCGATCCGTCGGGGAGCCGCAAGAGCGTCCATTATTGGAAAAAGCACTTGGGCTTTGCGAATGCCTATTACAAGGCGGCTAGTGGTGGCGAACTTGTCATCAAGGATAGTATTATCCCGACGGTTTACACGCTCGACAAGCAGATGATTGATTACAATCGTACCCAGAGGATGAAGGACGAAAAGGCTGCCGAGTATGATTCTGCGCGCACATGCGATTACTTGCGCTTTGTGTACGATGCAGTGATGAAGGCTCATGGCTCGAAGGATTCTCCGTTCAATATTCCGCTTTCTAAAAATCCAAATACAAAGCGCTCGTTCATGATTGCACATGCCGGTGCAAGCAGTCTTGTGGATGGAGGTAGCCTGGGAACGAAGGGGGCTAACACTCCGGGCGATTTTTGGGATAGTTTTGTTTCTGGGGTTTATTGGACCTATTTGCCTGATTCCCTGCCGGGAGTAGTAATTTCGGAGGATTCTCTGAATAACGGTATTGTGCTGAAGGGTTCCTCGATCGATACGCTCAAATCAATCATGGTGGTGAGCGAAACGGCTTCGCAGGACGGGCTGAACTGGGGTATCAACGGTTTTGTGGTGAACCAGATTGGGCGTGAACTGGGAATGCCGAATACCTACGATGCTGCCAAGGGAATTTCTCGCTTGGGCTATTTCGACATGATGGACTTTGCTGGCTACAATGCGGGCAACGGGTTCTTCCCGGTGCTTCCGGCTGCGTGGGAACGTGCCTATATGGGTTGGTCCAATGTCAAGGAAGTGCGCCCGACGGCGGGACATCCGGTGACGGTTGATATTGCTGCGGCGGGTAGCGGTCTCGGGACCGAAATCGTGAAGGTTGCCCTGAGTGCTAGTGAATATATCTTGATTGAAAACCGCCAGCGTTCCTGGGCTAAGGACGGGATGGTGGAAGTGTATCTCGGCGAAGCGAAGCAGAATAACGATACGACTTTGAAAAGAAAAGTTCTTGTCGATAGTCTTTATACGGTATTCCAAGATACCATCTGTGTCAAGGACAAGTGCGAACCCAACAAGAAAAAGGCAGAGGGCCTTGTGCTTGGCGTGAGCAGTTTTGATGCGGGTCTCCCGGGAAGTGGTATTGCCGTGTGGAAAGTGAACGATTGGTATTTGCGCGAAACACTCCAGTACGGTATTGCAAACTATTGGGGTGGAAATGAATTTCGTGACCATCAGTTTGGGCTTTCGCTCGTGGAATCCGATTGCATTTTGAGTATTGGCAAGTCGTTCAAGAACGCTCTTGGCGAAGATACCTACGATTTTGGTAGCGGCACGGACTTGCTTCCGCATGTGCGTTATACCAAAGACCAAAAGAAGGATTCTCTCAAGATGCTTGATACAATCAAGACTATCATGCCGATGGATTTTCCGGATACAACTAAGCCGATTATGCCGACGGGTTATGCGAATACCGCGACGACGCATGGTGGCTATACGGGAATCAAGATTTCTGTGGAAATTCCGAAGGATGCTCGCATTGAAAGGACCGCAAATGCATTCATGGGTGATAGCGTAATCAACTTTGCAGCACCAATCATTCGCGTAACGATTAGCATTGACGATGGAAGTATCGAAAAGTCGAAGTTCCCGAAGAATGTGGGACTTGCGAATGCTGTGCGCGGTGCCGTATTTGTCAATTACGAAAATGATGAAACGGGCAAGGCGATTGTGTTTGCTTCTGAAGACGGAACGCTCCAGGCGATGAACGCTCTTGGCGATACGTTGTACATGTCGGACACGTCTGTGGTGCAAAAGCAGGTTTCGAAAAAGAATCAGACTGTGAATGTTCCGCTGTACCGTTTTGGCCCAAGCTACGGACCGCTTGTCGGGCTTGCTAGCGATGGCGAACGTGTTTATTCTTTGCACCAGAAGCATTTGGTACGCACTTCGTTTAATGCCGGCGTCCCGATGCAAGATGATATGGATTTGCTGAAATCTGTTGCTGGTGCTCCGGCGGTGGGTTCTGCTTTGGTTGGGCCGATTGTCGCAAGTTCGCATGTGTTCTTTGCTGCGGATTCCGGATTCTGGACGGTGAACTTGACCGATGAAATGACACGCACGTTTACCTCGACGGAAAGCATTGCTCACCCGCAAGACATGGCGATTTGCAAGGTGGACAAGCAAGATTACTATGGCGTGGTTGTGGGTGAAGATGGCAAAATCTTTATGCGCAAGTTCTCGCTCGAAAACAAGGCCGATGCAAAGCCGAGCTTTAGCAAGCAAAACGCTGGATTTGCACAAGTGGCTGCATCCAAGAACGAAACGTTCCGTGTGGCTTGCACGGACCTGGATCGTGATGGAACGGTTGAAGCGGTGATGCTTGGCAGCCGCGGTACAGTCGCTAGCTTTAAGCTTGGCGAAGGTGGTAAGCAGAAGGCCCAGTGGGTGCGCGTTTACAAGCGTGGCGCGGCTGGAACGAGCGGGCTCGATGATGAAACTTCTGGAATGGCGTTCGGCGATTTGAATGGCGATGCATACCCGGAAATTGTATTCCTGGGCGATAACCTCGTTTATGCGCTTGACCGCTTTGGCTTTCCGGTGGATGGATTCCCGGCGACGATTAATCGCGGTACGCCTGTTACGGGATTCCACAGCGATCCGCTGATAGTCGATGTGACGGGCGATAAGCTTCCTGAAATTCTTGTGCCGTCGAGCAATGGTTTGGTCTATGCTTACACGGGCAAGGGCAAGCGCGTTACGGACCGCTTCCCAATTGCGGCTGGCAGTTACGAATCGATGGATTCGTTGCAGCAGGCTGTACCGATGAGCATTTTTGTGACGGATGCTGTTAAGAATTCCAAAGGCCCGGAGCTTTACGCGTTCCACAGAACGGGCGTGACCGCGTTCCGTCTGGACAAGGCTGCCGATGGCGCTGAAAAGGCCGCCGCCGCTTGGACGCTCCCGGCTGCAGGCAATGAACGCACGGGATTCTTCGATGCATCTAAGCTTGGCGATGTTGATGCAATAAAGGCTAGGGACGAAATTACGGACTTCTTTATTTTCCCGAATCCGGTGCGTGGTGGCGAAGCGAAGGTTCGCATGGAACTGGGCGCAAAGCCGCGTACGGTAAGACTTGAACTTTATGACATCACTGGTTTGTGCGTATTCAAGACGGACATTCCGGATGGCATTGCCGGCGTAAATCAAGCTAATCTCGACTTGCACAATCTGGGTTCGGATATTTACACGGCCCGCTTGAAGGTCAAGTTCGAAAGCGGCAAGACAAGGCAGAAGCTTTACCGCGTCGGCGTTGTCCGTTAATCTTTGACGAGGGGGTGACTATGCGTTTGAAACCATTCATACCGCATTGCATGACGTTCGTGGCGATGTTATCGCTAGGGGCGTCTTTTGCGCTTGAGGCATGCACGGCAAGCGGTGATGCTGTCGAAGGCAGTAGCTTTCCTCCTGTTGATAAGGGTGGCTCGTCTAGCGTTGTAAGTAATTCCTCTTCGAGCAAGGATTCTTTGCATGTAGATTCCACGATTTTTAATATGTTCGATTGGGTTAAAATTCCCAAGGCTGCAATTACTCGTGGTGTGAACTCGTTCGGCGTAAATTCATTTTCAATGGCCACGACGGAAGTGACCCAGCAAGTTTATGAGTTTGTAATGAAGGGCTTGCCGAAACAGTCTAAGATGGGAGATTCGATTGCCGTTTCGAATGTGAGCTGGTTCCGTGCGGCTCTCTTTTGCAATGCGTTCTCGAAACTTGCAGGCCTTGATACGGCCTACGTCTACAAGTCCATTGCCGGTGATTCGATTCTCGTGGATTTAGAAATAAATTACTCTGCCGCTTCTATCCGTCTCCCGACAGAAAATGAATGGGAAGTTGCTGCTCATGGTGGTACTTCGACAACCTATTATTGGGACACCGATGTCGCTTCTAAGTACGCATATTACGGACAAACTGCTGGTCCTGATGTGGTGGCTCAAAAGTTGCCGAATGGTTTTGGCCTTTACGATATGGCCGGTAACGTTGCCGAATGGGTCAATGACTGGTATGACGCTTATCCGAAAAATAAAAGCGATAATTACTCAGGTCCACAGATGGGCGAATATCGCGTTGTTCGTGGTGGTGGCTGGTCGGACAAGGTAACCGCACTTGACCCCAAAGAACGCGAAAAGCTTGACCCGACTCACTCCAAATTGACTCTCGGCTTTAGATTGGTCTATTCGACCGGTTTTTAGTGTAGCCTTCCATTTGTCTTGTCCGAAATTTTTTAGATTATTATGCATGAAGTATGCCTGTGCGCTAACAGCAATGCTGTGTGGACTTTTTATAGGTTGTTCCGATCAAAAATCGGAGCCTCTTCCTGATTTGCCGCCTGTAGAAATCCCAGCGGATGTCTTTGGCTTCTATTCGGGCATTTTGCCCTGTGAAAATTGTAAACAGCGTGTTGTGGATATGGACTTGCTCAACGACGGCAAGGCCGTGGTGGTTGAATCTATCATGAAGGATTCAGTGAGTGTTGATACGCTCCGCGGGACGTTTGTGTATGCCGATAGCATTGTGAAGTTGAGCCTTTCTGACAATTCGGTTCGTTGGGATTTTAAGCGTGATAAGGTTGGAAATTTGGCTTTTATGAAGTTTGGTGATGTATATCGCGATGCCGATGGCGTAAAAGCGGTGCTAATTCGTTTTTATAAGAAATTTAAAAAGTAAGAGTTTGATAATATGTTTACTGCCTTAATTGCCGATGACGAACCACTAGCACGCGTGCGCATGCGTTCCCTGCTCGAAACTTATTCGGGCGAAATTGAAATTTTGGGCGAAGCGTCTTCTGGTGCGCAGACGATTGAGAAGATTCGTGAACTCGATCCGGATGTCATTTTTCTCGATATCCAGATGCCGGACATGGATGCTTTTGAAGTGTTGAAAACTCTGAACGAAGATGATATTCCGCTCATCGTGTTTACGACGGCTTACGATAACTTTGCTCTTCGTGCTTACGAAGAGAATGTCGTTGATTATCTGTTGAAGCCGATTGATCCCGAGCGTTTGCAGGCTACGATGGCGAAGCTCCGCAAGCGCATGCCGCAACAAGCCGGGCAGGGCGTTCCGGCAGATTTCTCGTGGGACAAGTTCAAAGAAATGATGAGCGCGAGCGGCCTTTATATGCAGCGATTGCAGGTCAAGCAACCCGATCGCATTTTGCTTGTGAACATGGACGAGGTCATTCGATTCCAGAGTGAAGAAAAGTACACGACGGCTTACACGACCACGTCGCAGTACATTATTGACCTTACACTTGTGGAATTGGAAAAGCGGCTTGACCCGAGCCAGTTCGTTCGAGTCCACCGTGCGCATTTGGTGGCGATTGATTATATCTCTGAAATCCGTAAGACGGATAGCGGGCGCCTTTGCGTTGTGCTTCGTGACAAGAACAAGACGCAGATTACAGTAAGCCGTAATTTTGTGAAAACGGTCAAGAGTTTGTAATTGGGAGTATTGATGGAACAGACATCTCCGAAAAAAAACGTAAAGAAGTTTCTTAAATCTTTTACACGTGAAGTCATTGTACCGGTCATCCTTGCATTAATCGTTATTCAGTACGTCATCCAGGCGTTCCAGATTCCGAGCGGCTCTATGGAAGATTCGCTTAAGACAGGCGACTTTTTGCTGGGGCTCAAGTTTACTTATGGTTCCCCGATTCCATTCTCGAACCAGAACTTCCCGGGATACGCAGAACCCAAGCACGGCGATGTCGTTATTTTCCGTTATCCTGGCGAACCGGAATATCCCGATAACAATCCCAAACGCTATACGCATTTGTTCAATGCGCTTATGCTGGGCAATTACTATTGGGACCACGAACCCGAAAAGGGGCAGCCGCATTTGGTGCATTATGCCGATGGTCCGAAGGATTACATCAAACGTTGCGTTGCCGTGAGCGGCGATAGAGTGGCTGTTCATGGTGGTAGGCTTTTCTTGAATGGCAAGCGTCAGGATTCCCTCCCGGCATTCGGGAAGTGGACGGCGAATGTTCGTACGCTTTCGCCGCGAGATGAAGTCGAAGAGTTTGTAGTGCCTTCTGTGGGCGATACGCTGTATGTCGATTCTATTTCGATGATTAAACTTTGGTGGTTGCGTTCGCTCGTGGCTCAGGAAAATCCGGATTCTTCCGTACGGCTGGAACTCTCGCTTTTGCGCAATGGCCGCGAAAACAACAATTACGTGTTCAACGATTTTAGATTTCCGGTCGAAAATGATCGCGCTCTCTTGCTGAATGCGATGCTTTCGAGAAACCAGACCATAATTCAACAGCGACTTACACTTGGCGATACGTTGTCTGGCGCGATGCCGTTCAACTATTTCAGGGAACTAGCGAAGATTGGCTTTTTGCCGATGATTGACCCGCACGATCCTGATTTGAATCGCGGCTTTACCCGCCCTGTGAGTTACGTGTCCTTTGAAGGTTCCATCCTTCAGGATCTTGATGGCAACGTGAAGCGCTTGAATGTGGCGGTGCCGGTTCAGGATTCTACGGACTCCGCTGAAGTTGTGGAAAAGTCTCATTTCGAAATCCAGCGCAATTTGTATCTCGGTTCTGAAAAGATTGATCGCTATGTCGTGAAGTACCCGCAGTACTTTATGATGGGCGACAACCGCGATAATTCCGCCGATAGCCGTTATTGGGGACTTGTCTCGTTGCGCAACATCCGTGCAAAGGCTTTTGTCATTTACTTCTCGTTCGAAAACGATGATGGAAAGTTTGCCCTTGGCAAACCATGGACTTGGTGGCGCATTCCGTTCCGCGTTCGATTCACCCGCATTGGCAAGATTATTGATTTGATTAAGTGAGAATGAAGTTCTTGAAGGTTGCATATTTCTTGGCGTCATGCCTGATGATAGCTGCTTGCGCAACGCAAGTGGCTCCTTCGGGTGGTCCCGAAGACAAGTTGCCGCCGCGTGTTGCGGCGGTGTCTCCTGCGCCAAAGACTGCAAATCATCCGAATGAACTTTATGTGAAATTGGAATTCGATGAATGGATTAACGCCTCGATTCCGCGTGGTGCTATTTCCATCTCGCCCCCGATTGAAAAGAAGTTGCGTTACGAAGTACATGGCAAGATGCTCGAAGTTTATTCGCGTGCAGAACTCGATACGGGAACGACTTATACCGTTACGTTTGCGGGCGGCATCAAGGACTTGCGCGGGAATGCGCTGGCAAAACCGTTCCAGGTTGTCTTCTCGACGGGAGCGACCATTGACTCTTTGACGCTTTCCGGTCGCGTGATGGTGCCGGATTCTCTTATCCGCAAAAAGAACTACCCGAGTGTGGGCCTTTATTTGATGGGCGCCGAACGTGAATCCAAGCGCTATCTTGAAAAGTATCGCGATACGGTCACGCATGTGCTGGATTCGCTCCCGATGCTTACAAAAGAAGAACCGCTTTACATCACGGCGGCCGATAGCATTGGAAACTTCACGTTTACAGGGCTTAAGGCCGGGCGTTATCGCGTTGTCGCGTTTGTCGATGGGAATGGAAACCATAAGATTGAACCGTCTTCGGAACTTGCGGGTGTCTGGATTTCGGATTTGCTCTTGAATGAATTGACTCAAGACATGCTTTGGATTGCTCTTGCGGACCAGGACACTTCGTTGATGGAACTGGATAACGTAACGCAGCCATTCAAGGACGTGCTTGAAGCGAACTTTACGCGCCGTGTCTATTTTGACTCCGCTTTTGCGGATACTTCCAACTGCTATCTTGTTTCGTCGGATGGTGATACGCTTTACCCGCGGCTCGTGTATCTTGGAACTTCGAATGCTCCGCGTTTTTACTTTGATCCAAAACCCAAAGACGAAGTCTTGTACAAGTTTATTTGCCGTACCGGAAAGGATTCGCTTTCCCGTGCTTTAGATACCGCAAGGAACTATGCCGAAATTGAATGGAAAGAAATGGAGGCCGATACGCTCGCTCCAAAAATCCAGACGGTGCAGGTGACGGGTAAGTCGAAAAATGCGTTCCCGCATGATTCTTTGATTGTAATCTATAACAAGCCTGTTCTCGATTCCTTGAAAGACATGTTTTTTATTGTCGAAAATAAAGATACAGCGCAAGTTTCTGTGAAAAAAATCGATCCGGTCCGCTATCTTGTAAAGCGTGATGTCCCGTGGCCGACAGATTCCAAGTTCAGCCTGTTGCGCGGGTATCCCGATACGACTTTGGCAAAGGCCGATAGCAATGGTGTCCGTGATACCGTGATTACGACAAAGTACGAAAATAAGCTCACGTTCGAGACGATTTCCAAATTGAAGTTGGCTTCGATGGTGGGTAAAATTCCTGGTGCAAAAGCGGGTGCTGTTGTTCGCCTCAAGTCTGTAGAGACGGGTAAGTACGAATTTGCAAAGTGTTCTTCTTACGGGGTGTTCTCGTTTAACGACCTTGTTGAAGGCGGCTATATTATTGACTATTATTATGCAGATAAAGGGACCGGACTTCCGAATGGCGGTTCTCTGAATCCCTTTAGTTTTGGCTCTGCATGGCGTTCCCCAATTGATACGTTGAAAATCAAAAGTGGTCCAAACGATTTAGAACAACTGATGCCGAACTTGCCGGCATTGCCTTAAAGGATGAATGAAGATGGAAAAAATTCCCGCATTTGTGGCGCTTGACTTGGAAACGACTGGTCTTGATTTCGAGAAAGACGAAATCATCGAGGTGGCTCTTGTTCGCTTTGAAAATGGCGAACCGAAGGAAAATCTCGATTTTCTAGTGAAGCCGTCTTCTGCTGAACTCCGTCCCTTTATTGAGACGCTGACCGGCATTAACAAGGCGGACTTGGAAAGTGCTCCGGATTTTGCAACGGTTGCTGGGCAGATTTGCTCGTTTATCGGTGACCTCCCGATTGTGGCTCACAATGCCCTTTTCGATTCCAAGTTCCTCAAGCAGACGTTTACCAAGGTCGGTATTTCTTATGATTCCCATGTGTTCTGGGATTCGCTCACGCTTTCGCGCATTGCGTTCCAGGATGTTCCGAACCACCGCCTCGATACGCTTGTGCAGGAACTCGAAATTGAACGCAGCCGAGCCCACCGCGCTTTGCCCGATGCCGATGCTTGCGGTCGCTTGTTTGTGAAGGCGCTTGAAAAGATTTCTTCGTTGGACCCGTGGCTCTTTGAGGCACTTTCTAAAGTTGCCGAAGGTTCCGGCTACGAGACACTTTTTGCTACAAAGTCTGAATCTTTGGCAGCTCCGAAGTACAAGTTGCCTGTGGCTCCTGCGCCAGAAACTTTGCCCAAGTCTAGAGCCCCGCGTGTAAGCGAGTTCTTTAAGGAAGGCGGTTTTATTTCTTTTGTCGTGGAAGATTACAAGCCGCGTCACAACCAGCAAGATTTTGCCTCTGTCATGGAACGCAACATGTACAAGGGTGGCCTTTGCGTGCTCGAAGCTCCGACCGGTTCCGGCAAGACCTTGTCTTACCTGATTACGGCTGCGAACAAGGCTATTACCGGTGAACGCGTTTTGATCAGTACGGCAACCCGCACTTTGCAGGAACAGCTCTGGACGCAGTCTATCCCGCAGATTGCGAAGATTTACAATGGCGAACTCCGTCCGGCAATTTTAAAAGGCCGCGACAATTACCTTTGCCTCCGCAAGTTTGAAGAAGTGCTCATGCACTCGCAGAAACTCCTCTCCATTGAAGAGCGTGATTCTTTCATGGCACTCATTCCGTGGGTAATGACAACCGAAACGGGCGACATCAACGATTGCAATTCGTTTAGCCAGAGCCGCAATCGCGTACTTTGGTCTAAGCTTTCGAGCAACGCTTCGTCTTGCCTTGGCGAAAAATGCCCGCATCACGATAACTGCCCCGCATTTGTGGCAAAGCGTAAGGCCATGAATGCAAACATGGTGCTTGTGAACCATTCGCTTTTCCTTGCCGACTTGCAGCTTGATTTTGCTTTGCTCCCGTCTTATGAACACATCGTGTTTGACGAAGCTCACCGCTTGCCCGAAATCAGCAACCAGACGTTTGGGCGCTCCATCTCGTTCTTTGGATTCAGAAACATCGCGAAAACGCTTGAACCTTCTAAGGTTGGTGGCGATGGCCTCATTGCTGAAATTGCAAGCCGCATTCCGGCAGAACAACCCGAACTCCATGAACTTTGCGATAAGCTTTCCGAAGCTCTTGCCGAATCTGAAAAGGCCTTGCACCGCTTCTTCATGAAGATTGGCAAGAAACTTGCAAAGCAGAAGAACGGACGCAGCGGCTTTACCTACGCAAACAGCATCCTTGCGGAATACGAAGCGGACCCGGCAACGTTCTTGGAACAGTATGCCAATGCTCGCGCTCTTTCTGAAAAGCTTGTGGCAGCCACATCGAATGTCGAATCTCTCAAGGGTGTGGTGAGCGACCTCGAAGGCCGTATGACCGAAGTGAACCACTTCGTTACGGACTTTGAATTTGTAACAAAGGCTGGCCGCGCCGATTGGGTGTTCTACATGGAAGAACCGTTTAATCCGCACACGATCAAGCTGCATGCGCTCCCGCTCCATTCCGGAAACATCTGGAGAGAAAAGTTCTATCCGTGGATCAAGTCTGCAACGTTTACATCGGCAACGCTTTCGGTGCAAGCCGATCTCACGTACTTTTTGCAGAAGATGGGCATGGACAATCTGCGCTTGAGCAAACAGCCCTTTGTGCGAATTTATACGGAACCGTCCGACGTGAATGAACGCCGTTCTGTGATGATAGCGAAGTTCCTCCCGAAACCTTCTGCTCAGGAATTTGGCGATGCCTTGAACGATACGCTTTTGAAGGTGCTCCCGTCAATTGAAGAAAATACGATGGTGCTCTTTACGAGTGTCGCTACGATGATGAAGGCGCAGACCGTACTTGCTCCGGCATTCGCCGAACGCAACAAGCTCTTGCTCTGCCAGCATGTCGATGGCTCGCTTGATGGTCTTGTGGCAATGTTCCGCAAGGAACGCGGCGCTTGCCTCTTGGGTTGCCAAAGCCTCTGGGAAGGCGTGGACTTCCCAGGTGATGCGCTCAAGTTGCTTGTCATTACGAAGCTCCCATTCCCGAACCCGACTGATCCGCTTGTTGCTGGCATCACGAACGAGATGAAAGCTGCCAACAAGAACTTCTTCAAGGATTACTTTGTACCTGAAGCGTACATCGAACTCCGTCAGGGGATAGGTCGTCTCTTGCGTTCTGATTCCGATTCCGGCAAGGTCCTCATCTTGGATAACCGCGTTATCCTCGAACGCTACGGCAAGACCTTCTCCCGCATTTGGAACTTCAAGCAGCGCATCGCAGGCTCTGTCTCCGACATCGAACGTTTCGTGAAGTAATTTAGCTATGGGGGAGTGAGCTCGCGCTAAAGCGCTCCGGGCTCGCTCCGCATTGAGCATTCTCATGCCCGCCACCGGCGGGCATTTCTTATCTACTGTCTGCATTTCTCTCGTCTTTCGTCTGTAGCTGCGTAGCAGCGTTCTTTCGGCTAAAGAACACCTGTTCACGTGTGTAGCCCCTTAACTAACCCCGTGATTTTTATTATATTTGGCATCCTGTTTTAAGGTGCATAATGTTTGATTTAAGCTCTTTTTTTGATGGTATGTCCAAGCCCTTGCTTCGTAACGCCCATGCGAAGGCGTTCGGCAAAAAGGGTCTTTTAAACAACGCTCTCATCCAGTCCGAAACACTGTCTTTTTATTCCGACAAGGAGCGTGTTGCGGGACTCTTTTCCAAGATGGAAATGTGGCAGCGCCGCTGCCTGAACTTGATTTACAATAGCGGGTCCAGAGGGCTTGCCTTTAACGAACTTCGACTGACGGTCCCTGTAAGCAAGAACCGCGAACTTCAGACGTTCCTGCTTACGATGTGCCGCGAATTTGTCCTTTACCGTTCTTTTGTGGGCGGAACCCCGATTTATGCCGGTTTCACGGATTTTGTTGGTTGTTTTGATGTCAAGCCGGAAGGCGAAATCGACACGGTATCCCCGCTGATTTCTTTCCAGAACCTTTTGGATTGGCATATTTGCATCGTACTTGCGAATGCCAAGAAAAAGCAGCTCCGCATCAACGCAAATGGAACGCTGCACCGCCGCGGTCGTCAGATTTGCGCCGAAGCGTTTACTTCGTCTCGCCATGTTTCCGAAAAGGCTTGCGAACAAGAAATTTCGCTGATTTTCAGTTTCCTCGTGCAGAACGGTTGGCTTGAACGCGAAAATTCCTTCTTGCTGCCGTCGGCAACTGCAATTGATTTTATTCATAAGAACGGCTTCCGCCTGCATCAAGATGTAATTTCTTGGTGGATCAAGGAACGCTTCCACGGAGACCGCAACCTTTGCGCTCATTTGTTGAGCGGTTTGGGCGAAGGCCTCTCTGCTGCTGACGCCGCTCTCCTCTTTTGGGTGATTGATCCGTCCTACCGCCTGCAGGAAAAGAACAAGGTGTTGCCTTGGGAATTCATGCCGCGTCCGCTTTGCGAACTTTGGATTTTGGGCCTTGTTGATTTCCGCATGGCTCAGGGCAAGATTACTTCTGTTGTTCTGAGCAAGTCGGGCAAGGATTGGCTTGATACGTCTATCGCGTCTATTCCCGAAGCAAACCTCACAGCGCTCCCGAACTTTGACTTGGTCGTTTCTACCGGCATGGCCCCGCGTGTGCTTTATTCTCTCGCATGCCTTGCAAAGGTCAAGAACGACGAAACGTTCCTTTGCTTTACGCTCGAAAAGGAAACTTATGTGGCTGGCCTCAAGTGTGGCTTCCCGGAATCCGAAGTGGAAAATCTCCGCAACTGGCTTAAGCCCCCTGAGAACGTTTCTTCGACGCTTGCCGAATGGAATGCCTCGTTCTATGGCGCGAAGGTGCGCACCGCTCGCCTCCTCAAGGTCGAAAGTGCCGAAGTGCTTGCCGAACTTTCACGCTTCCCGCAGTTCATGGAATGCACCGAAGAATACATTCCGGGATACGGCTTTGTTCTAAATTCGGAAAGGGAACCCCGTGCGCTCGAAATTCTCGAAAACTACGGATTCTTCCCGTGCGCAGGCGAATCGAGCGAAAACCGTACGCCGGCTGCACAAGAAGAATGGAAAGCCGAGTTCGCTATTGCATGGCCGGAATCCAAGAAAATCGACTACGATTTGCGTGACGAAGCTGATGAGGCTTCTGCCCAGGCGACGATGGATTCTACCAAGTACGGTAGCGTTTATCAGAAGTTGAGCACGTTTGATCTTGTGAAGGTCTTGCGCTATGCAAAGACGGTGGGCACTCCGCTTGCTGCAAAAATCATGGACAAAACCAAGCGAAACGCAAAGCCCGAAGAAAAGATGTTCTACGTGCATGCACTCCATTTGGCAAAATCCCCCTCGATGGTTGAAATCCAGGAAAGCGGCAAGGAAGAAAAATTCTCGCTGGACCTTTCGTTTATTCAAGAAATCAAGGTCCTGAGCAAAAAAGCCGCGACATCGCAAGCGTAAGTAACCTAATTAAATGCAAAAACGGTCATCCTATTCTGATAGGGTGACCTTTTTATTTTGAAAAAAAGCATGGAGTAAGGAAGATCCTTCGCAGTAGCGTGCAAAACGAGAGTCGCGAACGACTGGTTGACGCTTACAGCGTCAGTTCTTCGGCTCACAAATAGAACGACTGGTTGACGCTTACAGCGTCAGTTCTTCGGCTCACAAATAGAAAACATAATGTTTTCTGCTTGCTTCGCCTTGTAGACTATTGCAGGCGTTCATGACCGAGTGAAGCCGCTGACGCCGTAGGCGTCAAAAGCATCAAAGGCGAATGCTGCGGTTGCATTTGTGCAAACATAGCTGAGCCGTAATTGCTGATGCTGAAAGCATCCACTCCGAGCTGGGGCCCCGCCCGCATGACGTGCTTTTAATAATGAATTTTAAAATAGGTTTTGGGCGGTAGCCCAATTTTTTCTATCATTCCTTCAATGAATCTTGTTCGCATATTCTTTTTGCTGAGTGCGCTTGCTGCGTTCTCGTTCGGAGCATCCTCTTCTATGGAAAATCTGTTGTTTAACGGCCGCTGGGCCCATGATAACGGCGTAAGCCGTGCTAGTGCGCCTGCCGCATCCATTACGTTTAATGCCAAAGCTTCGAAAATTACGTTTACGGTCGAAGGCCGTTCCCGCTGGCGCCTGGACCGCGACGGAAAGCAAATCGACCAGTTCGAGGTCGATGCCAAGGAAGAACGTGCAATCAAGGTTCAGGACGATGGCGCCTTCCACAAGTACCGCTTCATTAAGATCAGTGAAAGCGGGTCTCCCGAGATCAAGTTTTACGGCATCACGCTCGAAGGCGAGTTTGGCGATGCACCCAAGCCTTCCCAACGTCGCATCGAGTTCATCGGCGATTCCTTTACCGTAGGTTACGGCTGCGAAGGCTCCTCTGCCGAAGACGCTCCCGAGTTTGACAAGACGAATGCCTCCAAGAGTTTCGCTTACCTCCTTGCTAGCGGTTTCAATGCCGACTATCAGGTGAATGCCTTCAGTGGGCGCGGTCTTGTGCGCAACTACGACAATATCGTGCCCGATTGGACTATGGAACGGCTCTATAATTACACGGTCATGGGCTCGGTAACCTCATATTCTAAGCCTGAACTTTGGAATTTTGAGAAATTTCATCCGCAAGTCATCGTAATTTTTGAAGGAATCAATGATTTTCAGGGGAATCCGCCGTATGCGGATAAAGGAAAATTTAAAAAATCGTATGCCGAGTTGCTCGATAGACTTCGCAAAGTTCATCCCGGTGTGAAATTCTTGCTTGTTTCGACTAAAGTTTGGCCGAACGATGACCTTGGGCCCACGATTAAAGAGATTTACGATAGCGAAATCGCTGCCGGACACAAGGACCTCGAATATAAACACGTCTTTACATCGAACGTCGGTTTGCATGGACACCCCGATACACATTCCCAAGAAGAGCTGGCGAACACTCTAAGGCCTGTAATCGCTCGCCTTGGACGATGGCTTTCGAGATAATTTCTTAGCGATTCACGTCCTTTTTTGTATATTTAGAATGTCATGGTCTAAAATGGATATGTGATTATGTCTTCAAAGGTTATGAGAAAAGTGTATGCCCTTTTCAGGATGAATTTCCTGATTGTTGTGCTATTGGTGGTGACCGCCGTAGCCATGTTCGCATATCGGCATTTCCTTGACGATATTTTAGACATTAACCTTGGTGAATATGCCAATGTGGTTGCAAGTGCGGACTCCGTCGATGGAGGTACTTCTGCAATTACGATGACGCGTACCGATAGTTCTGTTGTTATTGAGTACGAACTCCGCGAGGGATATGCTTACCCGTATGTAGGGATTAAGATTTATCTTGGCGATGGCAAGTTCCAGGGGCTTGATCTTTCGAACTACGACAGCCTTTTTGTTTGGCTCAAACCGCGTAACGAGGGTTCCGTCCGTCTTTACATGCGTGGTTACGACAAGGCGCTCTACCGCAAGAACGACGAAACCTCCCTCAAGTTTAACGAGATTGAATTTACACCGACCAGGGAACCGTATCCGGCCGTGTTTGTCCCGCAGGAATTCCGCGTGGCTGGCTGGTGGGTGGCCCAGAACGAAATCAACGTGCACAAGGCGCGCGTTGATCTTTCGAACATTCCGCTCATTGAAATCCAGACCGGAACAAACGCTCCGCTCGGTTATGGTGGCATGGAAATCAAGGGGCTTCGTTTCAAGGGCAAGAAGATTTCGCAAGTGGACCTCGTGACGACGCTTGTCGCTTTATGGTTTGTCACCTTCCTTATCATCTTGATTATCAGGTTCTTCGATTACAGTCGTGAACGCGCGATTAACAAGAAGAAGCAGGAAGAACTCAAGAAGAATCTCCGCGCTCTCGAAATCGAGAAGAGCGAGTTCGAAAAGTCCAGTAAGGAAGATCCGCTTACCGGGTGCCTCAACCGTGCTGGCTTTAGCGGTGTTCTCCTCCGCGAACAGGAAAAGCTCAACAGGACTGGCATTCCGGTCTCGTTCATGATTTTCGACATTGACCATTTCAAGGAAGTGAACGATACATACGGCCATCTCGTTGGCGATGAAGTCCTTGTGAACCTTGCTAAGCTTGTGCAGAGCATGATTCGCAATACCGATTCCCTTGTGCGCTGGGGCGGTGAAGAGTTTGTCATCTTGAGTGACGAGACTAGTATCCAGAATGCGGCGTTCCTTGCAGAAAAGCTCCGCAAGGCGATTGAAACGACTCCGCTTATCACACAGCAGCAGGTGACCTGCTCCTTTGGTGTGACCGAAATGGTGCCAGGCGAAGATCCGAAGTCCTTTATTGCTCGTGCCGACAAGGCGCTCTATTCTTCGAAGGAAGGCGGCCGTAACCGCGTTACCGTAGCGACTTTCAGGCGTAAACATTAAGGAATCTGAAATGCACGGCTGGCTTCTTCTTGCGGTTTTGGTTACTTTGCTTGTGTCTTGTTCCAAACACCCTGAAGTGGATGATTTCAAGCAAATTCAGATTCATTGGAATTCGCTGGATCCGGCTGCTGAAGCCTCGGAATTGAAAGACAACTGTGTGATTGATATCACGTCGAAGGTGATGAGTGCACCGGAGGTGATAAAGTCCAAACTTGTTGAAATCACTTACGAAGTCGCTTACTACTTTGACGAAAACGGCGCTCTAGCCTTTGATGGCCGCTGTAGCGACACTCGCTTTGCCGATTTGCAAGAATGTTCTTGGATAGCGACCTGCTCTGCTGGTTCGACTTCCGTTGTAAAATTCCACAACGAACGATAGGGCTGTGCACTAACCTATTGATGGGTATAAAGATATCTTTATACTGCTTCAAACCGCCCGTACTGTCTCGTGTTGGATGAGGAAAGGGAAGTTGTCTTGGGATAGCGCGAGGTGCCGTTTGACGTGAGGACTTTCTGTGAAACCGATTTTTGAATATACCGATTATCGCGAATGGATTAGAGACGCTTTTGAAGATTTCAAAAAGCGCAAGACGGTTATATCCTGGCGATACATGGCTATGAAACTCGGTGCAGATCCGGGAAACCTCCTTCGCATTTCGCAGGGCAAGATTCACCTTGCTGTCAACTTTATCAAGCCCATGGCTGAATTTTTTGAGCTTGACGAAAAGGAAACCGCTTATTGGTCGGAGCTGGTCTATTTTGGACGCGCCAAGAGCGATCAAGAAGCCTTGAACCATTATGAGAAGATGCAGGCCTTGAAGGGTATTCCTTTAAAGCGTCTTGCCAAAAAAGAACTTGAATTTTACCGTCATTGGTACTATAACGCTATCCGTTCTGTAATCGGTATTTGTAATTTTAAAGATGATTATGAAGGGCTCGCGGAGTCTTGTTCGCCGGCAATCACGGTAGAGCAAGCCAAGGATGCTATTCAGCTCCTCCACGACCTGAACATGATTTCTGAGGGAAAGGATGGGTACTGGAAAGTGAATGATACGTTTGTGAGTACAGGTGGTAACTGGAGGTCCGAAGCGGTTCGGACATTCCAGAAGGAGACGATTCGCCTTGGCGGTGAATCGCTAGAACGTCATGCACCTCCTCTTCGTGATATTAGCACTGTGACGATGACGTTCAACATGAATGATATCCAACTCATTCGTGAAAAGATCAAGGAGTTCCGTTCGGACTTGCTTCGCTTGTCGCAGGAAGGAACTGGCGACGATACGGTGTTCCAGTTGAATGTTCAGCTGTTCCCGCTTGCTTTTACTAAAAAATTGCAGGAGAAGTCAAAATGAAATGGCTAGCCTGCATATTATCAGCTTTCTTGCTGTGGAGTTGCTCGGGAGGTCCTGGCAGCGAGACTACGAACGGCATTTGCGGATTCGCCTATGTTGGCGATGGCCGTGTGGCTTCGTATGCAAGAATTGCTGTTCGAAATGTTGATCATACGACATCCGTAGACAGTGCGACAAATGAAATTGTTAATGCAGATTTCTATGCCGATGCTAATGGGTATTTTGAATTTGAAGCGCCAAAGAAAGATTTCCGCTTGACAATTGTGTATGGTGGTTCCGCCTTTACAGGACTTTATTCTTCGGGTGACGATGCAAAATTTGACTCCCTGAAGTTAGAACCTATGGCGACTCTCAGCGGTTATGCCGATGTACCTGACAGCTGTGATTTTGTCTGGGTCGGTGTGCGCGGTATGGACGAACTTGTGCGCTCGGATTCCTTGGGCCGCTTCCAGCTGTCGCAGCTGCCGTCGAACGATTCACTGCAAGTGTACTTCTTGCGCGGCGATAACAACAAGGTCTATAAAAACTTGTCTGTAAAACTTGGACCGAACGAAGCCGAAGTGATTGATTTGCAGCCGGATCCATATAAGGGCAAGGTTACATTTGTTGCCGTTGTCGATGGTAAGCCTGCTTCGTATGCATCTTTGTCTATCCGCAAGTCCGATGCTCGCGTAGATTCTTTGCGCGTGAACAACGTTGTTGCCAATGCGGATGTTTATGCTGATAAGAATGGCGTGTTTGCAATTGATTCCTTGAAGAATGGCGAATACCGCTTGACGGTTGTCCAGTCGGGCGCCGCTTATTCCAGGGTGCTTTCGGCAAAGCAAATTGCTGCTTTGGATACGGTTAAGTTGCAAGAAACGTCGAACTACATGAGCCGTGTAACGCTTCATGCTGGCGATAAGTATGCTTGGGTGGGCGTCTATGGTTTGGATGTGATGACGAAGACCAACGAAGAAGGCGTGTTCTCGCTCCCGATGCTTCCGTCGAACGACACACTTGAAATCTATGTTGTCGATGAAAAGAAGAATTTGTATGTAGCCAAGGGAATTGAACCTTCCGCAGGCTCTGCTGATTTTGACTACCCGTCGATTGTATTGCAAGATTTTGAAGGCGATACGGCAGGTTGGTACTTTAGCGTGGATTCCATTGGTTCCAAAGTCTTGTCCAAGGCTTTTGAAACAGATAAGGACCGCAAGTCAAAGGTGTTCCATGGAAAGTACAATCTGATTGGGACGAACAACATTTATGCTTGGGTTGTAACGGGTACGTTGCTTCGTTCTGAAGGCTGGAATTTCTCTTCGCTTGATTCCATTGCGTTCTATGCGAAGGGGTCCGGACAGATTCGCGTGTCGCTTGAAAACTGGGATAAGGAATCGGAAGTGAAAGGAGTTTCGCTCAAAGCCGCCTCTGAATGGACGGATCTGAATTCGCAGAAATGGACGCGATATGTCATTAAGTCCGGTGATCTGTGCTATAATTCTCAGGATAATAAGAACTGCTATTTCACATGGAACTCGCTTAAGGACGATGTTCGCCAGTTGCATTTCTTCGTCCGCAACGGATCTGAATTCTATTTGGACGATATAGTACTCTACGGCGCTCTTTTCTAAGATTTAAAACCATAGTTTTAAGGCTAATGCCCTTTTAAGAGCGCCTCGAATTAAGTATCTTTGTATACATGCAGTCTATTGAATCAGAAGCAAAAATTGCTCAGGAATATCTCGCTCGCATCGCTAAAGATGCCGAGGCGAAGTTTGATGAACATCTCCCCCCAGTAAAGGACCGTCCGTGCCGTTTGCACGAGGCTATGCGCTATTCCATGTTCGCAGGTGGCAAACGCTTGCGTCCGGGACTTGCTAAGGCCACGTTCGACATGTTTGGCGGCAAGGGCGATAAGATTTGGCTTGCGACGAGCGCTCTCGAAATGCTCCACACGTTCAGCCTTATTCACGATGACCTTCCGTGCGTCGATAACGATGACTACCGCCGTGGTAAGCTCACGAGCCACAAGAAGTTTGGTGAAGCTACCGCTGTGATGGCAGGCGACGCTCTCTGCATCCACGCCTTCGAAATGATGGGCAAGACCGGTAACGCGAAGGCTATTGAAGTCCTTGCTCACTTGCTTGGCACCTACGGCATGATTGGTGGCGAGATGACCGACATCGAATGCGAAGGTAAGACTGTCGATTTGGAAATTGTTGATTACATTCACTACCACAAGACTGCCGCTCTTATCGAAGCTTCGCTCTTGGTGGGTGCGATGCTTGCAGATGCAAGCGAGAGTGATATGGAAATCATCCGCAACTATGGCCGCTCCATTGGGCTTGCCTTCCAGATTGTGGATGATATTTTGGACATTGTCTCTACGACCCTCTACGACCGAAGAACTTGGCAAGGACGCCGGGTCTGACATCGAAAAGGGCAAGGCTACTTACCCGTCCATCGTTGGACTGGAAAAGTCTAGGGAACGTGCTAGGGAACTCTATGAGGAATCTATCAAGGCGTTGGACAGCCTCAAGTGCGATACCTCTATCCTCCGTTCCATTGCGGCATACATTATTACTCGAGTGAAATAAATGGAACTGAAAGACGTAAAGTCGCCTCAGGACTTGAAGCACTGCTCTGTTGAAGAGCTTTACCATTTGGCTTCGCAGATTCGCGAAACCATTATTGGGCAGGTGGCCAAACATGGCGGTCACTTGGCGTCGAGCCTTGGCGTTGTTGAACTTACTCTTGCGCTTCACTACGTGTTCAACGCTCCTGATGATAAAATCGTTTGGGACGTGGGGCACCAGGCGTATGTGCACAAGTTATTGACCGGTCGTTATGACCGCTTCGATACCTTGCGCCAGCAGGGCGGTATTTCCGGATTCCTGAAGAGGAACGAAAGCGTTTACGACTGCTTTGGGGCAGGGCATGCTACGACTTCGATTTCGGCGGCTCTTGGCTTTGCTGTTGCCCGTAACCATTTTGGTCGCAACAACAACGTGGTCGCAGTCATTGGGGATGGCTCCATGACGGGCGGTATGGCTTACGAAGCTATCAATAACGTGGGCGCTTCCAAGCAGAACATGACCATCATCTTGAACGATAACAAGATGAGCATTGCCCCGAATGTTGGCGGGTTCAGCAAGTACTTGAACCGTGTGATTTCGGACCCGGTTTACAACAAGATGCGTACGGACTTGGATCGCCTGATGAATCGCTTGCCGGGCATTTTGGGTTCTCGTTTCCGTGACCTCTTCTTGCAGGTTGAAAATGCGGCGAAGAATGCCGTGAAGCCGGGGCGTTTCTTTGAAGATTTGGGCATTCGTTATTTTGGTCCGATTGATGGCCATGACATCGATGAACTTGTGATGATTCTCGAACGCGTCAAGAGTCAGCAAGGTCCGTGCCTTGTGCATGTGCTTACTGAAAAGGGCCGTGGTTTTGATGCTGCCGAAAAGAATCCGACGAAGTATCACGGTTGCAGTGCGTTCGACCCCGAAAGCGGACTTCCGCTTGCTCCGGGCAATCCGAACCCGTCTTTGACGAGCGTGTTCGGCAATACGCTTTTGGACCTTGCAAAAAAGGACAAGCGCATCTTGGGTATCACTGCTGCAATGCCTACGGGCTGCGGCATGGATATCGTAATGAAGGAACTCCCGGAACGCGTGATCGACGTGGGCATTGCCGAAGAGCATGCCGTGACGTTTGCCGCTGGTCTTGCTTGCGAAGGCGTTGTTCCGGTTGTCGCGATTTACTCGTCGTTCATGCAGCGCGCTTACGACCAGATTATCCACGACATTGCGTTACAGAATTTGCATGTGGTGCTTGTGCTTGACCGAGCAGGCCTTGTCGGTGCCGATGGTCCGACGCATCATGGTGCTTTCGATTTGTCGTTCTTGCGTACGGTTCCTGGAATGACCATCATGGCCCCTTCCAATGAAAATGAATTGCGCGACATGCTTGTTGCCGCGATTGACATGGAAGGCGTTGTGGCAATCCGCTATCCGAGAGGCACTGCGCTCGAAGCAGAACTCAAGCCTTCGGAAGGTCCGTTTGATTATAAAAGCCCCAAGATTCTTGAGAAGGGCTCCGGCATCTTGCTTTTGGGTGCTGGCTTCATGACAAATGAACTCAAGAAAACAGCCTCCGTGCTTCGTGAAAACGGATACAACCCGACGCTTGTGGATGCCCGTTTTATTAAGCCGCTCGACCAGGAATGCTACCGTTCGTTGTTCGACAATCACAATGTCATTGTGACTTTGGAAGACAACACGCTTGTGGGTGGCTATGGTTCAGCCATTGCGGAACTTTTGTCCGACCTCGGCTATACGGACAAGAAACTGTACCGGTTTGGTCTTCCGGACAGATTCGTTGAACAGGGAGAAATCAAAGCTCTCTACAAGATCTTGAAAATTGACGGGGAATCCGTCGCCAAACAGTTGATGGAAAAACTATGAGTGAAGAAGAAAACAAACCGAAGCGTACCGTAAGAATGACGCTTGACCGCAAATTTGGAGTCAGTGAAGCTCCTGAACGCCGCCCTCGTCGTAACGACGACGATCGTGGTTCTTTTGGCGACAAGCCCTTTGGCCGTGGTGATCGTGGCGACCGTCGTTTTGACTGCGATCGCGGTGACCGCCGCTTTGATCGTGGTGACCGCCGTTTCGATCGCGATAACCGCGACGACAATCGCGAAGACCGTCCGTTCAATCGTGAAGAACGCCGTGGTGGACGCTTTGATCGCGACCGCCGTCCGCGCCGCTTTGGTGACAAGCCGTTTAACCGTGGCCCGCGCCGTGATGGTGCCATGAACGCTCCGGTTTACCGCCAGCGCCCCGAACAGAAAGAAGCTGTTGACGAGAACTTGGACGAGGCCGCACTCGAAGCACGCGCAGCTCAGATTGAAGCTGTTGAAGATGCCGGTTCTACACCACCTTGGTTCAAGCGCCTCATCGCCTGCACGACCGAAAAGGGTCGCGAACGCGAAGGCAAGTTCCTCGGTGAAGGTGTGCACGTTGTCGAAGAACTCGTGAAGCACCACCGCGAACTCGTGATCTCTGTTTACGTTGTCGAAGGTTTCGAAAACGAAGAACTCATCGAAGCTATCAACGAAGCCGAAATTACGCTCCACACGCTTAACGAAGAACAGATGAAGCGCCTCTCTTCGACGATGACGACGCAGGGCATCATCGCTTACTGCAACATTGCAAGCAAGAAGCCTGTTTACGAAACGAGCCGCAGCGTGCTTACGCTTGTGGACGCTGTGCAAGATCCGGGTAACCTCGGCACGCTCTTCCGCACGAGCCTCGGTTTCAATTCTTCGGGCATGATTCTCGGTCGTGGTACCGTGAGCCCGTTCAACCGGTTTCAATTCTTCGGGCATGATTCTCGGTCGTGGTACCGTGAGCCCGTTCAACCCGAAGGTTGTGCGCGGTTCCTCGGGCACGTTCCTCCGCGTTCCGTTTGAATTCGACGTGGATCTCGTGGACCAGATCAACTTCTTGCGCAGCAAGGGTTACACCATCATCGCAACGGATTTGCATGCCAAGCAGTCCCTCCGCCAGATTCCGCAGCACAAGCTCCGCAAGATGGCGTTCCTCGTGGGTAACGAAGGTGCTGGCACGAACCCGTACTTCATCGAACTTGCCGACGAAACGGTGAAGATTCCGATGAGCAGCGAACTTGAATCCTTGAACGTGGCTGTCGCACACGGCATTCTCTCGAGGAATTGAAGTAATGACGTGCTTTTACGATCGCCTTGAACAGCGTATTGCAAAGTGCGGCAACCCGGTGTGCATGGGCATGGACCCTGTGCTCAAGCTCATCCCGCTCGAAGGCACTCCCGAAGACCGCATCAAGCGCTTCTATTCCGACATCTTGGAATGCTGCCTCAAGCGTAACGTGCAGCCGGCTGTCGTAAAGCCGAACAGCGCTTATTACGAATGCGTGAGCGTGCAGTCGATGCTCGTTTTGCAGCAGCTCATTGCCGATTACAGAAGTGCTGGCATCCCGGTTATCTTGGATGCAAAGCGCGGTGACATTGGCAAGTCCAGTGCCGCCTACGCCAACGCCGCTTACGATGTTTACCGTGCAGATGCCGTGACCGTCTCTCCGTGGATGGGTGCCGATTCCGTCGGTCCGTTCATTCGCGAAGATAGCGAAAACGGTGCCTACGTGCTCCTCCGCACGAGCAACAAGGGCGCTCATGATTTCCAGGATCTGCCGATCCGCGACGCAGCAGAAGCTTTCTACTCCGTTGCAGACAAGATTGTGGAATGGGACGCCG
>CACYRP010000025.1 GCA_902776765.1 Fibrobacter succinogenes | reverse complement strand
TGGCTCCTGATTTACGGTGAACTCCCGAATCAGGAACAGTTGAGCCATTTCCGCACGCTCTTGACCGAAAATGCCTTGTTGCACGAGAACTTGCTGCACTTCTTCCGTGAAATGCCGCCGGGAGCTCACCCGATGGGTATTCTCTCGTCCGTGGTGAACGCCGTGGGGCTTTTCACGCCGCGTTTCTACGACGACGAAAACATCGCAAGTGCATTTGAACTCACGACCGCAGGTCTCATTTCCAAGATCCGCACGATTGCCGCTTTTGCTTATAAGGCAAGTATCGGTGAACCGTTTGTGTACCCGGAAGCGGAACGCAGCTACTGCAGCAACTTCCTCAACATGATGTTCAGCAGTAAGGCTCGCCCGTACCACCCGGATCCGATTATGGAAAAGGCGCTCAACACGCTTTTGATTGTCCATGCGGACCACGAACAGAACTGCTCCACTTCGACCGTTCGCATGGTGGGCAGCTCTCAGGCAAACCTTTACGCTAGCATTTGCGCCGGCATTTGCGCCTTGTGGGGTCCGCTCCACGGTGGTGCAAACCAGGCTGTGCTCGAAACGCTTCTGCGCATCCAGCAGAGCGGCATGACGATTGAACAGGTGATGGCGAAGGCCAAGGACAAGAACGATCCGTTCCGTCTTTCTGGCTTTGGTCACCGCGTCTATAAGAGCTATGACCCGCGCGCAAAAGTCTTGAAGAAGCTTATGTACCAGGTTTTCGAACGCGAACATGTGCACGATCCGCTTTTGGATGTGGCTATCAAGCTCGAAGAAGCCGCCCTCAAGGACGATTACTTTATCGAACGTAAGCTGTACCCGAATGTGGACTTCTACTCCGGCATTCTCTACCGCGCCATGGGCATCCCGACGAACATGCTTACCGTGATGTTCGCGATTGGACGCTTGCCGGGCTGGATTGCCCATTGGAAGGAAATGCACGACGATCCGCAGAGCAAGATTAACCGTCCGCGCCAGATTTACATCGGCAAGAACGAACGCCCGTGGATTGATAGAGATAAACGATAGGCTTTTTGCCGCGGGCATGAACTGCGAAATTGAAAACTGCGGCGGTACTAGACAAATTAAAAATCTCTCGGAAATGCTCCGGGAGATTTTTTGCATAGAGTTTGTTTGGCTTTAAACGACTTTCGGGCGGCCACTCCGCATGGACAACAGGGAATCGACCAATTCGTTCCAATGTTCCAGCACGACTTTGCCGATGGCGGGGTCGTACATTTTGCCTAGATTCTTCTCGATTTCTTCGCGGCAGTAATCCAGCGACATGGCATCGCGGTAAACGCGCTTGCTGGTCATGGCGTCGATGGAGTCCGCGATGGCGATTACTCGGGCTCCAATTGGAATGTTTTCGCCTTTCAGACCTTCTGGGTAACCACGGCCGTCGTAGCGTTCATGGTGATGCAATACAATCTGCACCATTTCGTGCGTGTAGTTGGACTGCATTAGAATCTTTGCACCAATGACCGGGTGCTGCTTGATGATTTCGAATTCTTCGTCTGTGAGTTTTCCGGGTTTTGTAAGTACGTTGTCTCGAATGCCAATCTTGCCGATATCATGCAAGTGCGCTGCATGTGTAATCAGCGATATTGAACTTTCCGAAAGGCCTAGAAAACGGGCGATCAATTCCGAGTATTCTCTTACACGTTCAGAATGGTGTGCTGTGTAGGAATCTTTTGCTTCTTCGACTGAAATTAGGCACGAAATCAAGTCCTTGAGATTCTTGTTTTCGCTGTTTTCAATTGTTTTGTGATAACGCACCTTGTCGCGATACATGTTCAAGTCGGCTTCCATTTTCCAGTCGCTAATGGATTTTCGGACTCCTGTATCGCTACACAAGCGGCTTTCGCCTATTGCGATTGACAAATGGTACAATGCGGTTTTGTTGTACTCGTCAACGCTATTCTTCAATTGTGTTTGTTGTATGAATAATGATTCTTGCGGAGCGCGTGTCACAACGACAAATTCATCGCCTCCGATTCTAAAGCAATTTCCGTTGTTGCCGTATGCGTTTTTGATTACGTTTGCCGCCGCGATGATTAGAGCATCGCCTGCCTGATGTCCAAATGTATCGTTTGCGTATTTAAGGCCGTTCACGTCCATCAAGTACATGGTCCAATCGTTCGCTTCGGAGTCTTCCTGATTGATTGTGTTTAGAAGTGCGTCGAAGGCGAGTCTGTTTTCAAGGCCTGTCAGACTGTCGGTTGTTGCAACATCTTGCAAGTGCTCGTTCATTACGCGTAACTTACTGTTAATTTGTTCTAATTCGAAAGATGTTTCGCGAATGAATGTTGCCATGCGGGCTGCAAGTGGCAAACGGGTAGATTTTATTCTGTGCTCAATATCGTTTTTAACTTGTTCGCGTTTTACAACTGGACCTTCGCGCATCGATGCGATGACGAGCGTAATGTTGTGTTGGTTCAAATGGCCCTTTTCTCGCAGGAATTCGCCGTGCGAGAAAAATCCTGTGTTAGGTGCGATTTTCTTGAAAGGAGTAATTTCGTATGTTGGTTCGTGTTGTGACCAGAATGCTTTTCTCGCGGCACAAGAGAATATATGCAAAACTTCAGGAGCGAACATTTCGCTGTTTTCACTTTCGGTCTTGATGCTATCGACAATCAACTGTGGTTCGCCATACGACAGGCGAACGATGGAGCCTTCATCGATGTCCGAAGACATTGTGAGCGAACCGTCTGGATTACTTGCGCCTGCGGCACGCACAATCGAAATCCCGTTATGTTCATAGAGCATTGGGAATTCAAGCGCGTTGTAGAAAAAGTTCTTGTCGTTCTTGATGTTCAGGTACTTGTTATAAACTTCGTAGGCCGGGATACTGCCCAGTTCATAAAGGATATTGCCTTCGGAACGAGTGACGTGGAAATTACGTCCGATGGGTTTCCAGCCGCTGATCTTGCGGGATTCCACATAAAATTCTCTACCGCCATAGAAAACCACTAAAAGTCCTGTTCTGGTATAGCCGCCTACGGACGAAAATACACAGGAATTGTGGCTTGTAATGTCGGGGGAACAAACGATGCCGCCAAAAATCTGGATGTCTGGAGCCAAGGCGTCGAGTCCTTCGCAAAGGAGCGTTGTTGAAAAGGGTGAAATGCAGTGGTAGATTTCAACGGCTTTTACCCAATGGTTCCGGTTGGCCTCTTTTTCAATTTCGCAGGCTATGTCGCTGATCGATTTTTGGGAAAAGTCATATTGGTAAATCTCAAATTTACTCGTTGGCTTTTCGAATATGATGGCGGACACTGATATTTCGCTAGCTTTATCGCAGTTGACGATGTTTCCGCTTGTCGAGTTGCCGAACCACGGCACATCAGGAAAAACATGTTCTAGAGTGTTCCAAACAGAACTCAGTTTTTCCGGATCTAACTCTTCAGAATGGATTTGGAAACATATGGTAGGCGACCCGTTTTCTTTGCACCAGTCTTTAAACTGGATAAGCTCTTTTTCAAACGAGGCCGTATCGTTAAATGCGAAGATTCTGTTTTTCATTTAAACGTTCCCTTCTTGTTACACCAAAGTGTAAAGTGACTTTATTAATATATCTTATCAAGAAGGAATATGGTAAGCGAAATGTAAAATTTTGGGCGTAAAATTGATATAAAATGTGACTTTTGGGGTCTTTTAACGGCAAAAGCGAACCTTTTTAGGTTCGCTTTTTTTTTTAGAACAAGAAGCCTTTATAGAACTTTTGGCCGGCCTGACAGTAATTTCATCAGGTAATCCACAATTTCGTTCCAGTGTTCCAGCGCAACCTGGCCTATGGCGGGGTCGTACATCACGCCCAGGTTCTTCTCGATTTCGCTACGGCAGTAATCCAACGACATGGCATCGCGGTAAACACGCTTGCTGGTCATAGCGTCGATTGAGTCGGCAATGGCGATCACTCGGGCGCCTATTGGAATGTCTTCGCCCTTGAGTCCCTCGGGGTAGCCACGTCCGTCAAAGCGTTCATGGTGATGTAGCACCGTCTGCACCAATTCGTGTGTGTAGTTGGACTGCATTAGAATCTTTGCGCCAATGACCGGATGCTGTTTAATGATTTCGAATTCATCGTCGGAAAGTCTGCTAGGCTTACCGAGCACGTTGTCGCTAATGCCCATTTTCCCGATATCGTGCAAATGCGCCGCATGCGTAATCATTGCTATTGAACTTTCCGAAAGTCCGAGAGAACGAGCTATCAATTCCGAGTAGGCCTTCACTCGTTCCGAATGGTGGGCCGTATAGGAATCCTTTGCTTCTTCGACTGAAATCAAGCAAGATATCAAATCCTTGAGGTTTTGGTTTTCGCTATTTTCAATCGGTTTGTGGAAACGAACCTTATCGCGGTACATGTTCAGGTCGGCATCCATTTTCCAATCACTAATGGACTTGCGGATTCCGGCATCGTTACACAGGCGGCTTTCGCCAACTGCAATTGACAAATGGTACAGCGCGGTCCTGTTATAATCCTCAATATCTTTCTGCAAATTGGAATACAGCAGGAATAGCGTGTTAAGCGGGGCGCGCGTGATAACGGCAAATTCGTCGCCTCCGATTCTAAAGCAATTGCCTTTGGATTGATATACGTTTGTGATAATATTTGACGCAGCGACAATTAATGCATCACCGGCCTGATGGCCAAAAGTATCGTTTGCATATTTAAGGCCGTTCACGTCCATCAAGAGCATGGTCCAGTTTGATTCTGAATCTTCTTGACTGATCATTTTTAGAAGTGCGTCGAAGGCAACTCTATTTTCAAGGCCCGTCAAGCTGTCCGTTGTGGCGACATCTTGCATGTGTTCGCTCATCACTTGCAATTTGCTGTTAGTTTGTTCAAGCTCGAACGAAGTTTCGCGAATGAATGTAGCCATGCGCGCGGCAACCGGCAATCGGAAAGACTTTACCTTGTTAATGTTTTCATTATTTGCGATTTCACGTTTTACGATTGGGCCTTCACGCATCGAAGCGATGACAAGCGTAATGTTATGCTGGTTCAAATGGCCCTTTTCGCGCAAGAATTCACCGTGCGAGAAAAATCCTGTGCTAGAGGAAATTCCCTTAAGCAGATCCATTTCATACATTTGTTCATGTTGCGCCCAGTAAGCATTTCGCGCTGCGCCAGAGAATATGTGCATGACTTCTGGAGCGAATTTTTTGCAGTTTTCACTTTCGGTCTTGATATTTTGGAGAATCAACTGCGGTTCTGCATATAACAATCGAATAATCGAGCCTTCCTCTATATCAGAAGACATGGTAAGGGAACCGTCCGAATTGGTTGTGGCAACGGCTCGCACGATGGAGATTTCGTTATGCTCATAGAGCATTGGAAATTCAAGGGCGTTGTCAAAGAAGTTTTTGTCGTTGTTGATGTCCAGGTACTTGTTGTACACTTCGTAAGCTGGGATGCCACCCAATTCATAAAGGATGTTGCCTTTGGCATGAGTGACTTGGAAATTACGGCCAATGGGTTTCCATCCGCTAATCTTGCGCGATTCTACAAAAAATTCGTCACCGCCATAGAACACCACCAAAAGGCCTGTGTTTGTATAGCCGCCAACCGACGAGAATATACAGGAATCAGAACTTGTAATATCGGGTGAGCCAACAATGCCGCCAAAAACTTGGATGTCTGGAGCTAGGGCGTCGAGTTCTTCGCAAAGGTGTGTTGTTGAAAACGGAGAAATGCAATGGTAGATTTCGATAGCTTTTACCCAAGACTTACGGTTTGCTGCTTTTACGATTTCGCTTGCGATGTTGCGGACGGAAGCTTTAGAAAAGTCATATTGAAAAATCTCAATTTTTGTTGTCGGCTTTTCGAATATGATTGCCGAAACAGAAATATCGGTCGTCATTTCGCAATCTGCAATGTTTCCGCCTGTGGAACTGCCAAACCACGGAGCCTGAGGAAAAACGTGTTCCAATATATCCCAGATTGGTTTTAGTTTATTTGTATCTAGCACGGCTGAATGGATTTGGAAGCATACGGTAGGCGAGCCATGTTCCTTGCACCAAGTGCTAAATAGATTTAGTTCGTTTTCGAACTCTACAGCATCTTTAAAAGCGAAAGCTTTGTTTTTCATTGCGATAACACCCCTTTGTTTGGTCTATGCGTTGACCGATGGCCTTAATATATCTTATGAGAGCGGGGGTGGCTAGGGAAAAAAAACACCGTGTGATTTCAATCTCGAAAAAACTTCCCCAAAAATGGTCGAAATTACATATCATGAAAAAAGACCGCAAAAATTTGCGGTCAAAAAATTACATTTTTCTTAGAAAAAAGTTAGATGAATAAGCCTGCGGTCTAAATACTTTTTTCTTACAAAAAAAGTGTGATGAAACGGGATTTTGAGGATCCCGTTTTCAATGTGAGTTTATTTGGAAAACGGTTCCATAACTTGCCAAAGCACTGCCTTGTGTGCGTGCAAGCGGTTTTCGGCTTCTTCGAAACTCATGTTCACGTCGAGGTTGTCCATCACGGAGTCTGTGATTTCTTCGCCGCGGTGTGCCGGCAAGCAGTGAGATACCTTGCAGTGCGCCGGAGCGAGTTTCAAGAGTTCGTCGTTGATCTGGAACGGCAAGAAGTGAGATTGCTTCGTTGCCTTTTCGCCTTCTTGACCCATAGAAACCCAAACGTCACTATAGAGAATGTCGGCGTCCTTGACGGCTTCCTTCGGGTCGTTGAAAACGCGGTACACACAACCGTGCTTCTTGAGGCCTTCCTGGGCTTCTTCCACTACCTTGGTGGGCTGTTCAAAACCCTTCGGGCAAGCGAGCGTGAAGTTCATGCCGACCTTGGAGGCGAGTGCAAGGAAAGAGTTTGCAACGTTGTTGCCATCACCGATGAAAGCGACGGTCTTCGGTTTGCCACCTTCGTTCTTGAAACCGCCGAGATTTTCGTTGATCATCTGTGCAAATGCGATAGCCTGGCACGGGTGGTAATCGTCGGTCAATGCGTTCACGACCGGGATGGAACCGTATTCAGCGAGTTCTTCGACAAGCTGCTGCTTGAAGCAACGCACGACGATGGCGTTCACCCAGCGGCTGAGGCAGCGAGCAACGTCCTTGACGCTTTCGCGCTTGCCGAGACCGATAGAATCCGGAGAGAGGAGTACGGCGTGGCCGCCGAGCTGGTTCATGCCCACCTGGAAAGTCGTGATAGTTCGCAGAGACGGCTTCTCGAAGAACATGGCGATGTTCTGGCCGTGAAGACGGTCAGAGACCTTACCAGCGTGAACTTCTGCCTTGAGACGCGAGGCAATCTCGATGGTTTCGAGGACTTTTTCTTCGCTCCAGTCGGTCAAGCGGAGGAAGTGTTTGTTGCGATCTATCATTTGTTTTCCTTTGGGTGAAACCCATTTACCAATTGATTAAAAAATCATCCGGTTCTTATTGTTTTCGTGATTTCCGAGCGCTTTTCTAGGCTTTACAAAATGAAAAACGAAAAAAACGGAGCTTTTACACTCCGTCTTACAGGAAATCACAAGAAAATGCTAACGGATATTAGCGAAGTTTCTTTTTGTGACGGTCACGACGACGGCGTTTCTTACGCTTGTGAGTCGCAATCTTCCTGCGCTTTCTTTTCTTTCCGCAAGGCATATTGTATCTCCGTTAAAGGTTAAACATAAAAATACGCCACCAAATAGAGAAAAAAAAATCTTGTTTGTCAAGGGGTGGGGGTGAAAATAGACGAAAGACGAGAGACGAAAGAACGCCCGCTTTGCGGGCTATAGACGAAAGAAGTGGTTGGTAAACAGTGGTTAGTAAACAGGAATGTAATAATCAAGAATACCTAACCACTAATCATTTTTTTCATTCCAAACCACCAACCACTAACCACTGCCTACTGTCTCCTTCCTACTGCCAATCGTCTTTCGTCTATAGGACCGAAGGTCCGTTCTTTCGTCTATTCCACAACGCATTCCATGGCTTTGCGGATGAGTGCTGCGGCTCCTCCGTAAGCTTGTGCACGCGGGCTTTCGTTGCTCAGCATGGCGCGGAACTTGCGGGCTCCCGGGAGTCCGGCGAAAAGTCCGTAGAGGTGCTTCACGAGAATGGTTGCCGGGCAGCCTTCGGCGGTCTGCTTTTCTACGTAGGGAAGGTATGCTTCGAGGAGCGCTTTGCGCGTAGCGGGAATGGCTTTCCCTGCGATGATGTCGGCGGGGTCTTCGCTTGTCGGGCGGATGTCATTAAAGATGCGGGCGTCGGCATCGTGCAAGAACCAAGGGTTCTCGTAGGCTTCGCGACCGACCATGACGCCATCGAGGTCCTGGAGTTGTTCTTCGATTTGGTCGAGAGTCTTGATGCCGCCGTTGATGCTCAAGTTGAGTTCTGGCATTTCGGCTTTGAGACGGTGGACGAACTCGTAGTGGAGCGGCGGCACTTCGCGATTTTCTTTAGGCGAAAGTCCCTTGAGCCAAGCTTTACGGGCGTGCACTATGAAAATGTGGCATCCGGCATCGCGCACGGTCTGGATAAAGTCTGTGAAAAATTCCCAGCTGTCCAAATCGTCAACGCCGATGCGGCATTTGATCGAAACAGGAATCGAGACGGCGTCTTGCATGGCCTTAAAGCAATCGGCGATAACTTGCTTTTCTTTCATGAGGCATGCGCCAAAATTTCCGTTTTGTACACGGTCCGATGGGCAACCGCAATTTAAGTTGACTTCGCTGAAGCCAGCGGCTTCGACGAGCTTTGATGCGGCGGCAAGGTCAGACGGGTTGCTACCGCCGAGTTGCAATACGGCGGGGTGTTCGAACGGTTCATGCCCGAGGAACAAGTCCTTGTTTTCGCAGTGTAAAAGCCCCGTGGACACGACCATTTCGCTGTAGAGCAAAATGTGCTTGGATAGCAAACGCAAAAAATAACGTTCATGGCGGTCCGTGCAATCGAGCATCGGAGCGATGGAAAGTCTACGATTAAAGTCGATGTTCATGCGCGTAAAAATAGAATTTTACGACTGCGTTTTATCGGTGTTTTCAATGGCGTGGTCTTCGTTCCAAAGAATGACCTTGTTGCGGCCATGTTCCTTGCCTTCGTACAGAGCCTTGTCGGCAAGCTGGATGCACTTTTCGGCGCCTTGACCGCTATCGAATTGAGCAACGCCCAATGTAATCGTAACCTTGATTTCTTTGCCGCCAAAGAAGATTGTCTGGTTTTCAATCTGCTTGCGGAATCGCTCGGCAACGTGGGCGGCGTCGTTCATTTCTGTTTCGGGCAAAAGCGTCAAGAATTCTTCGCCACCGTAACGGGCGAGAACGTCGTATTTGCGGAGTAACCCGCGGATTGTGCTTGCTACGGACTTGAGCACGGCATCGCCTGCGGCATGCCCGTAGGTGTCGTTCACGTTCTTGAAATGGTCGATATCCAAGAAGATGATGCTGAACGGTTTTTTGAATCGCTTTGCTCGGTCTACTTCTTTTTCGATGGTCCTGTGCATATCGCGGCGGTTCGGAAGCTGCGTGAGTTCATCGGTTCTTGAAATGATGTCGAGCTTCTTGTTAGCTTGTTCTAGTTCGTATGTGCGTTCCTTGACTTCTTTTTCAAGCAATTCCCTGTGTGCGTTCAACTCTTGGATCTGTCGTTTGATGGTCGCGTGCATTTGGTTAAAGACTTTTGCGAGTCGGCCGATTTCGTCCTGACTGTTTTTGGTCTTGAATTCATCAATGTTAAGGTTTCCTTCGGTGATTTGCGAAATGTGGTCAATCAAGCTGTTGAGCGGCTTGCATACAATCAGGATTTGCCAAAGAGAAACGAGCAAGATGGCGATGATGGAGCTGTAAAGAATGATTCGGCTTACGTGTTGGACCGATGAAACTTGGGCGTCGATTTCATCTTTGGGCTGGAGCGCGATAAGACCGAGATCGTAAGTTGGGTTGAACGTCTTGTTAATCAGGTAAGTCGATCCGTTTTCGAGCGTCAGGAAACGGATGTTGTCGCCGTCTTCTTGCTTGATGTTCATGCCGGCAAGTCCGAGTTCCGAAATTTTATGAACTCCGTCGAGCCAAGTCCTCATGTCGGGGTGGTAGAGGATTTCGCCTTGGCCATTGCAGGCGATGAGGATTCCGTTTTGACCCACCTTGTAATCCGAAAAATATTTCCAGAGGCGTCGGATCGAAAAACTCGAAATCAAGCGGCCATCACCTATAGCGCGGTCCGTTACGACAACGCCAAAGGCGCGTTTCGGTGTGCCGTCGGCATCGCGGTACCACGGCGAAATGGTGGGCCTGTGTGGTGAAATCCTATTGAACTCGATGGGGTAGCTGATTTTTGTCGTGCCCATCATGGAGTTGTTGCAGATCAGGTTGTAACTTCTGTCGAATAGCGAAATCGATTCGCCCGAGATAAAGAGCGAAGAAATGTTGTAGCTCTTGAGGTAGCCTGCTGCAGTGAGCTTGTCCATGCTTTGGATTTCGGAAGTCTTTGCCAAAAGCGTGAGTCGGCTTGCAAACTGCTCCATTTCGTTGTTGGCTGTATTGGCAAGCTGTTGAAGCTGAGTCTCGTTCGTGTCGTAACTCAACTTCAATGTGGTTTTCATCTGCTTTTGCGTAAAGAAGTATGTCCCGATTGTCACGATAAGAAGCATCGAGATAATCAACAGCAAAAGGCTCTTGATGATAATACTGTTTGTGATGCTTGATATTTTTGATGTTCTCATGGAATTTTCTTATTTGGGTTTGATGTCGGTTTATTGCTTCTTTTTGCGGTTGAATGCGAAGATGAATCCAACAAGTACAGCGATGGCAAAAATCCAGGGTGTACTGCTGAATCCGGAGTCCACTTCTGCGACGGGTTTGGGTTGCTCGATAATATGGCGGTTCTCGCTATTATCCTTGATGCCCAGTGCCTTGTGCCATGTGGTACGGAACTCGGCAAATGTCAGGTTGCTTGCGTTCTTGTAATTCAAACGCCTATTGATTTCTTTGGAGTAGTTGTTGAGGATCTCGTAAATCTTTTCTTCGGAGTAGAGTGCAGGGATTTCAAGATGGTCCCAAATGGCGCTGAACATCAAGATGAGATTCTGCTCGATGTCCCCCCATTCGGGAATGTTGGTGTATGCTTGTCCTGATTCGAGCATCTTGACGAGTGTCTTGTAGTCGGGGTCTTTGGACCAGCTCTTGAGCACTCTTTTGGAGGTGGGGAGCATGCCGATTTGCTTGGTGTAAGAGTTCAAGTTTTCGTCGTTCGTGAGGAACAGCAAAAGATCTATGGCTTCGGGTCTGGTGTTGCTTACCGGAATAGCGAGGTTACTACCACCGATAAAGCTGATTGAACCTTCGGTCCCTGTCGGAATGGGCAGAGCAATCACGCTATCCTTGCCGATTCTCGTGTTGTTGAGCCCGCCCTTGGCGCCATCAAATCTCGTTTGCATAATCACTTCGGAGGTGTTCACGATAAAGGCTAGTTCACCGGCGTTGAAGTGCTGCACAATCTGTGCGGTGTTCATTTGTAAGGCATCAGTGCTAACAAGTGTGTCGAGCACAAAACTCAAGTACTTGGCGATCCCGTAAATGGTTTTGGGAGATAGAATCCCCGCTCTCCATTTGCCGTAATTGTCTTTTTCTATAAAGTTGCCGCCGTTGCTCCAAATCCACGGAGCGAAGTTGTGCGGAATGTTCCAGTCGCTTTTTCCCGGAAATGCGAATGCACTGACCTTCGTTCCATCGTCAAGTGTTTCGCGGCTGTTTTTTACTTTACGGATCGCATTCACGAAGCCATCGAATGTAGCAACATCTTCGGGCTGTATGTTGTTCTTCTTGAGAATGCGCTTGTTCGCAAGAACCGGACGAATGTCGATAAACCATGGAATAGAGTAAATAGCTGTATCGGAATCAATGTGAGTCGTGTTCCAGCTGACCGGAACGAATCTTGACGAGTCGATGGAAGATAGCCAGGGATTCAAGGCCTTGATTTCGCCGCGCGAGGCGAAGTACGGAATCCAGGTGGTTCCGAGCTGGAGAACGTCTGGGGCGTCTTTTCCGGAAGAGAGGGTAGTTGAAATACGGTTCCAGGCTTCACCCCAGTCCAAAACGACAACTTTGGTCTTGATTCCAGTTCGCTTTGTAAAAAGATTGAGCCTTTGTTCCAGTTTTTCCTGCGGAGATGCGCCGTTTGGCATAACCCAGACGGTTAAAGGATCTTGTTTGGGGTTGTGCTTTGCTACAGGTGCCTTTGCGGCAAAAAGAGATGAAACGGCTACTGCTGTGACGATGCTCACAATTTTTGCGATTGTATTCATTGTACACCTCCTGATTCCAAAACGCTCAATGTATCGACAATTTATGTGTATTATATTTGTAGATTTATTAAAAAAATAACAGAAATGCAAGCGAAAAGTTTTCTTTAATAGTCCATGGAGGGGCAAAATGTTGGCTGTTTGCGGTATTGTAAGGCAAAATGGGCGTGTTTTGGTGTGTAAAAGGGCTTCTGGAATGCAATTTTCGAGGTGTTGGGAGTTGCCGACTGAAATTTTGGAAGGCGATGATTGCGCCGAAGACGCCTTGGAAAGGGGCCTTTTTGAACGGTTGACGGTTGAAACTCGTGCCTTAAAGCCTGTTGGAGCGGTTGATTTTTCGTGTGGCGAGGGCTACCGGCTTTTGGCGTATGGGGTTGAATTAGTGAAAAATTTCTTCCATATATATGGATATGATGATTTTCGGTGGGTAAAACCATGCCATTTACGGCGACTTCGGGTGCTTGAGCCACATCGAGTAATACTCAAGGGACTTGAATTTTCTTTGTAAATTTATGACACCTGAAAATATAACCTCTAGCAAATTTTGGAGTTGTTTCGTATATTTTTGTAAAAACAAAAACGTTTAAATATAAGGAGTTTATAATTATGAAAAAAGGAATTCTCGCGCTTGTTTGCGCTGGTATGATAGCTGCCCTTTCTGGCTGCTATGGTAGCAATGCCGCTTTTAACAGATTCCATAAATGGAATGGTTCCTTTGGCAACAAGTGGGCCAAATTTGGCGTACATGCGTTGTTCTGGATTCTTCCGGTCTATGAATTTTGTATATTGGGTGACATTCTTATTTTTAACTCGTTTGAATTTTGGTCAGGCAAAAACCCGATGGCTTCGGGCGACTCCTACTTTGAAAAGGACGAACAGGGCAATTCCGTTGCTGCTGTGAAGAACGAAGACGGCTCCCTCTCTGTGCAGTATACCACGGCTAAGGGCGATACCACGAACCTTACCTTGTTGCGTGACGAAAACATCGTTCGCGCTCTTGATGCCGAAGGCAACCTCGTTGCCCAGTACGAAATCGAGAAGTAATCAAAAATAAATTTCGATCTTTGAGCGCTCTCTGGTACCCCCGGAGAGTGTTTTTTTACCACCGTCATCCTTCGCGTTGCTCAGTCGAGAATGACCGTACTACAACTAATAACTACTTCCTACTCCCCACCGCCTACTGACAAATAAGCAACACTAAGTTCTAAGTTCTAAGTTCTAAAAATTTATATATACTTACTACCATGTTAGGACGGGTCGATTACAATCGGTTGTTGGGCAAAGTGGGGATGTTTGTTGCGGTTTTGTTCGCAACCGTTTTTTGCGCATGCAACGGTAACGATATGAACCGTGGTGACGAAGCGCTCCGCATTGGCGATTACAAACGAGCTGCGAAGAATTTCTCGAGGGTCTTGGACAAAGATCCGGCGAACAGGGACGCCCGCTACGGGCTTGCGATTGCTTATTATGCCATTGCCGAAGATAAGGAGCGTTTAAGGGTAAGTACTCTTGCTTTTTGGGAACGCACGGTTCGCGAATTTAAGATTTTGTCTGTAGTCGATACGAGCGAAAAGTCAAAACCCATGTATTCGACTTCGTTGTTTTATTTAGCGCGGGCGATGCTTGCCGAAAATGCGCAGGCCAAGGTGCTACCGCTTTTGGACCAGTCTATTAAACTTGATCCAGAAAATTACTTTAGTTATAATCTGAAAGCGTTGATTTTGGCGGGTCAAGGCAATACCGAAGAAGCGAAGAAAATCTATGCGTACATTGTGACGCGGGAACCGAAATTTGCATCGGCTTACGTGAACCTCGGGAACCTTTACTGGAACGCTCACGATTACGAATCCGCATGGGATATCTGGTCGATGGGGCACGAGGCTTTGCCGCAAGATGCCGTACTTGCCAAGTGGACCCGTGTCGCAGAAGACTCACTCAAGGCGATGGTTTATTCGGGTAAGCTATGAGCGGGCTGTTATGAGAAAATCCGAAAAATCGCTCTTGGATTCCGTGACGGGAGGCCGTTTGCTGCATCGTGGCGGCGAAGCGTCTATTTACTTATTGAATGTTGGCGGAAAGCCTTTTGTCCTCAAGTGGTATAACGACGGATTCTCGTTTGACGAAAGTGTTGTGGAACTTGTGTGCAAGGTGCGTGAGTCGGGACTGTACCGCATTGAGGAATGGGGTAAACGTAATGTAACCCCGTACTTGATTTACGATTATGTCGAGGGGGCTTCTTCGGAATCGCTTGGACGGCTTCCGGTGACTATTGCGCTTGTGGCACTTCGGCAAGTTGTGGCGACGCTTGACGCTTTGCGAAAACAGGATGTGTCGCATGGGGACTTGAGCCCTGCGAATGTAATTTTTGCGGTAGATGAAAATACGCGTGCTGCCGGTGAACGCGCGAAATCTGCGGGATACGGGTTGCGTGTTGTCGTGATTGACTGCGGGATTGTGGGGCCTGGCGCTCTTGCGTATGCGGCTCCGGAGCGGTTCCAAGGCAAGCCTGCAGATGAAAAGAGCGATTTGTTCAGTTTGGGGCTTTTGCTGTACCGCTGGATTGCAGGCGAGGATTTGATTAGCGCAGATAGCTATGAGCTATTTGCCGAACAGATGGCAAGTGTAGAGAATTTGAACATCTCGGAAAAGCTTTACTCGACGGGCGCCTTTAATACATCTGAAGGGGCGGTTCAATTAAAGGCGCTGGAAGCCCTGTGGGCAGGGCTTCTGCGTTCCGACCCGTCGGAACGCGTCGAGGATTTCGAAGAACTTGATGAAATTCTAGAGATTGCCCTTGATAAAATTGCGGGCGGTGCAATTGCGCTTTCGACTTGCGTTACCCAATATATCCAATCCATAACGGGTTCCGAAAGCTATCGGAATGCGGTACAAAAAGTTCCAGAGTGCCTCGAAAGTGGTCTTCCGTTTGTTGTTCATAAGAAAAATAACTGGCTAAAATGGAGCATTTGGGGCGTTTTGGTACTTATATTAGCTTTGTTAGTTCTGTTGCTTTCGGGTGGAACAATGCGTTTCGGTATCGATGCAACGGGGGACCAGCTGTTGAAGCGGTCGAGGAGCATGGAGTCGTCGACGGAAAGCGAAAACGCGCCTGTATTGAAGGTAGATAGTTTGCTTTTGGACCTTCCTGTGCCTGCCGCTGAATAATAGCGCAATTGAACAGGGCTTTGTTATGAAATCGGAATCCATGCTCGCCACAGAAAAGATGCTGGATGTGGTCAAGACTCTTTTAGATGAGGAACAGCCGGAGGCTCTTTTCCCGAAAATTCTAGAAGTTGCAAAAGATGTTTTGCATGCGGATGCCGCAGTCCTGGACATCGGTGGCGAAGAACCGCTCCATTTTTCGAACCCTGAAAAAGTTTCCATTTCTATTTCGGCGGTCAAGCTTGCAAAAAGCGAGAAGCGTGCTGTGGTGTGGAACCAGCTTGATGATGAATCGGCGGATTTGTCCAAGTCCATTGTGCAAAACCAGCTCACGAGCATTATGGTGTCTCCGTTTAGAACGCCTGATTCCGAGGCGGGTTATCTCTATTTGCAACGTGCAGCCCGCAAGGATCCGTTTACCGAAGAAGATAGTGCGCTCTTTGATTCTTTTGTCGCGGTCTGTGAAAAATTTGCGTTTGCCGCTTATGACCGCTTGCGTGACAAGGAATCTCTCGATACATTAAAAAATGTTGTCCGTAAAGATGGTATTGTCTATTCGTCTAAGGCGATGGTCGATGTGATTGCGATGGCCGATAAACTTTCGCCGCTCCCGCTCCCGGTGATTATCCGCGGTGAGACGGGTACAGGCAAGGAAGTGATGGCGCGTTACATCCACAAGCATAGCCCGCGTGCCGATAAACCTTTTATTGCGGTGAACTGTGGTGCGATTCCGGAGCATTTGATGGAATCGCTTATGTTCGGGCATGCGAAGGGCTCGTTTACAGGGGCGATTGAAAATAAAAAAGGCTTTTTCGAAGAAGCCGATGGCGGTACGATTTTTCTCGATGAAATCGGCGAGCTCCCGCTCAACATGCAGGTGAAACTCTTACGCGTGTTACAAGAAAAGCATATTACGCGTGTGGGCGACAATCGCGAAATCCCGGTGAATGTGCGCGTGATTAGTGCCACGCATGTGGACTTGGAAGAGGCTGTGCGCGAAAAACGTTTCCGCGAAGATTTGTATTTCCGCATCCAGGTGTTGCCGCTGGAACTCCCGCCGCTCCGCGATCGCGGTCAGGATGTGGTGCTGCTGGCGGAAAGTTTTATACAACGTTATGGGGCTGAGTATGGCCGTGGAAAATTCCATTTGAGCCGTAATGCCGAAAAGGCTTTGCTCGGTTACCACTGGCCGGGAAATGTGCGTGAACTTGAAAACCGTGTGCAAAAAGGTTTGGTGCAAGCGGTTCATGGCGTGATTCAGCCCAAGGATTTGGGTCTTGACGATATGCAAGTGCAAGCGAAGGAATCTCCGCGTACGCTCAGGGAAGCCCGCGAAGCCGTTGAACGTGAAGTCATTTCGCGCGCGCTCAAGGATACAAAGGCAAATCTCACGCTCGCTGCGACGATTCTTGGAATTGATCGTAAAGTGCTGCGTGAAATCATGGAACGCTTGAATTTGAAAAAAGAAGACTTTAAGGTATAGGGGGTGTTTGGTTAAATGTTTTATTTAAGGAGTGTGGTCATGAAAAAAATTGTAATGGCGTCAGCAATGATGGCCGCAACCGCTATGGCCGGCGATTTTGGATCTCGCCCGGAAGCTAGTGTCCCGACGCCAGTCGAGACCCGTGAAGCTTTTGACAAGGTTCCGAATCTGTCGGAAAAGGAAAATAAGGACTGGCAGAGATTGCGCGAAGAACGTCGTGCGGCACGCGAACAAATTCTCGAAAATTTGAGAAACAAAACGGCTGACAAAAAAAGTGAAATGCGCGATGTTGTGGTAAAGCCGGCTGCGCTTGAATCTCCTATCGAGAAGAAGGTTGAAAAACCGAAGGATGAGCTTATCCATGAAAAGAAAATGGAAGAAAAGGAACAGCCGAAGGGGCCTTTCGTAAAGCCATTTGCACCAGGCCACATGGAACCGCGGCGTCCGTTTATACCGCGCCCAATCGAAGGCCATCCTTGGGAAACGCGAAATCCGCGTGACTGGAAGAAAGAACCGATTCAGAGAAAGTAAATGAGGCCTTTGTTTGGTTTAATTCTGTTGTTTCTTGCGACTGCGCTCTTTGCCGAGACGCAGGAACAGGCTTATTATCGCGCGTTGAAACTTGAAGAAGCGGGCGAAATTCCTGCTGCACTCCAAGCTTTTGAAGAGGCTGCGGCGTTGCCTGGCGAATACACCGAAGAAATTCTGGGAATTATTCGCGATTATAACGCTGCGCTTGGAAAGTCTGGAAATGATACGACAGACTTGACAAATCCTTGGGAATTCCATGTGTCAGGGGAACTTGGCTTTTACGGCATGCACTATATAGCTACGGGGATGGACGATGCCGAAATGGGCGGAAACCTCTTTTTAAAAGTGAACCCGTATGTGGATTATGTGGCAGGATCGTGGGCGCATACGTTTGCCGCATCTGTGCGTGGCGATTACTTTTTGAATAACGATGAAATGACCGTGCTCGATACCAACGATTGGAGTGTTTTCCTTGGACTCGAATATACGTTGTTTGGGCATGGAATGCTCTTGGATGTTGGCTATGATTTTAACATCGAGGGCAAAAATCTATCTTCGGATTTTTACGCTTGGTTCGAAAAGGACTTGTTCCGCTTTGAAAAACAGCGCTTGGGTGCTGTGGCTTGGGCTTATTATCAGACTTCTGGCCCGATGTCGTTTGCTCTGTATGGAGCGTGGCATAGGACTGTGTCCGAAGGTTTGAATGGAACGGTTTATGTGGGAGCGAAGTTCGAAGTGGATTCAACCTATAATTTTGAAAGTCAATTGGTTGAACAGCAATCTTATAACGAAACCGAAAATGATACGGTTACAACGATTGTCGAAAAATGGACGCTCAACGAATCTGTGGGGAAATGGCTTGGCCCTGTATTCCGTTCCAGAATTTCTTACAAGTTTAAAAACAAGATTACCGTTGAAGCAAAGATGAATTTGTTCTATGGTTTTTCGATTGATGCTCCTGATTCGGAATATGAAAAAATCAAAAAATTCAATATGATGGGCGGTGCAACGGTTTCGTGGAAATATTGGAAGATGAATTATTATTTGGGATTGGAACGAAGTTATAAGCGTATGTATTTGCCGCATCTTTATAAGAAACTTTATAACGAAACAACTACGCTTACGCAGTTAAAACTCGGCATGATGTGGGATATTTAGGGCGGCTTTGTACAGTAGGCGGTAACTGTGGTTAGGAAAGAGTTTCATATATAGGTACAAAACAAAAAGAGACAAGCATTTGCTTGCCTCTTTTGCGTGGAGATAGTGGGAGTCGAACCCATGACCTACAGATTGCGAACCTGTCGCTCTACCAACTGAGCTATATCCCCATAATTTGATAGTGGGCTGAATATAGTTAAAGCAATGTTGTTTGGCAAGTGGACGGACCGCAACTGCAAGTTCATTATTTCATTTTGAATGAAAGCATTGTGATATCGTCGAACTGCGGTGCTTTGCCCGAGAATTCCTTTACTGCCATGCGGACTTTTCGGCACATGAGTCGAATGGAGTCGTCCTTGGCGTCGTTGAGGATTTTCCGTAAACGTTCCATGCCGAATTCTTCGTCTTTTTCGTTTGTCGCTTCCGGGATGCCATCGGTGTAGGTGAATATGGTATCGCCCGGCTGCAATTGAACTTCGAAATTCTGGTATTTGTATCCAGGCATTCCTGCAAGAACGAATCCGCTTTTGACATCAGCCGTTTTGAATTCGCCGTCTTTGTGCCTGATGAATGGCTTTTCGTGCCCTGCATTGGCGTAAACGAGCTTCCCGGTTTTGATATTCAGTATTCCGCAGATGCATGTGACAAACATGTCGTGTACATTGTGCTCGGCAAGTTCGTCGTTGGCGCGGTTGAGCGCTTCGGCGGGCGAAAGTCCGTTTTGTAGATTGTGCTTCAAGACGATTTTTGAAACCATCATGAATAACGCGGCTGGAACTCCTTTCCCGGAAACGTCTGCAATCAGCAGGGCTAGGTGATCGTCATCGATAAAAAAGTTATCATAAAAGTCACCGCCGACTTCGAGGGCTGGGCGCATAATAGCGTAATTTTCGAATCCCTCGACTTCAAGCGGTTTTGAAAGGACTGCGCGTTGAATGGATGTTGCAATGGATAGTTCTGTATGGAGTTTTTGTTGCTTTGCTGTGGCTTCGGTCAGGTTTTTCACGTAATCGTCGAGTTCCGTTGCCATTTCTTTGTATGAACGTGCGAGTTCGCCGACTTCGGAAGTGAAATAGATATACTTTTGACATTTTTGCAGAATGTTGTTGATCCTTTCGTAAATGTCTGTGTTTTTTCCGAACGTTTTTGCGATTTTGCTCATGCTTTCGATGGGTCTTGTGACGGTTCGCTCCATGTAGTAAAGGAAGCCTAATGAAACCCAAATACATATGTTGAGCAATCCGCCGATGTAAAAGTAAACGTAGTTCCAGAGGTGAAGATTGTTTTCGCCGTACTTGAGAGCAATGCTAGGGAAACTGGCGGTTCCGATGGCGACTGAGATGACGATACTTGAGACTAAAAAGAACAAGATGAATTTTTCGTTGAGCGAAAAAGAGAAGATAAAGTTTGAGGGCTTGTTCTGTTTTTTGCGCATGTTGTGTTGGCGTATCAGCGAGGCGCAAATAAGGTATGGAAAGCCAACAATCACCATCGTGATAAATTGGTTAAAGAAAATATTTGCAGAAAGTAATGAAAAATATTGTTCGTTATACTTGAGCTTGATGACGCTTACAACCATGAATGCTGATGCGAGAGCGTCGAGAATGACGATGAGCATGTATTGCACATTCTTGTAAACTTTATCGAGCTTAAATTTATTCTTGTCTTTTCGCCGTAGGTAATTCCAGATGACTGCGGGAACATAACCGTAAATAATTTGGACGAAAAAGCCGGGGATAAAGATGATGGGTTCGTAGCCTGAAATGATATCGGCAATGAGGTTCGCGATGGCGCAACCGAGGACTCCGAAAAATCCAAAAGATATGCCGAACAGCAAGGGGAGGGCAGCAACAATTCGAACTTCGGTTGTATCAGAAATTTTGAACAGTTCTCGACAGGGATAGCCGAGAATAAAGAAAATTAGCCCACAGATAAAAGTAATGAGTATGTACTTATGAATATTCTTCATAAAACTCCTTCTTGATTTTTAATATAACCAATTTTTTTTGAAATGAAATTGAATGTTCAATGGCTGTGTGATTTGTGCGGAAGAATACAGTTATTGGTTTATGGCTCGTAGCCCTTTCAAACAGAAAAAATTATATATTTCCTAAAAAAGATTTTGTCTTTAATGAAGTCTTGGAGGGCTTTCATGAAAAATACACTTAAATATTTTTTAGGGGTATTTCTCCTATTTTCCGTTTGCGCATGGAGTAAAGCATCTGATATCCTCATTGTCGTTGACGACGAAATGATAAAAGACAACGAAATCAGGAATGCCATAAACACCTATACAGATGACATCTGGAATACTTATCAGGTAAATGCCTCTATCGTATCTTTCAAATCTCAGAAGAACGGCGGGAAAGCGACCGACCTAAAAAAAATGCTCGTCAGCAAGAAGGATTCCATCACGGGAGCCCTTTTTGTTGGAGATATTCCGCGAGCTCAATTTGAATTTTACCAGAAAACAGAAGAAGGATTCCGATACCAACGTTGGGTAACAGACTTATACTTCATGGATCTTGACGGTATTTGGAAAGACACTGCTGCCGGAGGCCCCGAAGCCTATGGCGGAAAGTTGTTTGACACCACCACGACAACATTAAACTTCAATGTAGTCAACGGTTCTCCGATACCAGGGAAAGTACCGGCGGATAGTTTTTCAATTGCATATTCCGGATACCTCAAATCTCCAGTCACCGCGCTTTGTTCCCTGCAACTTACCACGGACAACGACAGACGCCTTTGGATTAACGATTCCCTGCTCATTGACGCATGGTTCAACAACTGGGACATTCCATATTACAGCGCTTTTCAATTCAAGAAAGACAGTCTCTACAAATTCAAACTAAACTATGCAGAAGAATATGGCGCCGCTTATCTTACACTAAAATGGAAATGCGGGGATGATGCCTCCTATGAACCAATCCCTGATTCCGTTTGGCGTCAAAATGACAAGAGCACACGCGGTCTCAACCAAACCTTTTACGGAAATATTTTCATGATAGATTCGCTCCCCGAAGAGGACATAAAGCACCTTTGGATTTCTGGAAAATCCAATGGAGTTTTTGACGGGCACTATTCCAAAAGTGGCGCAGTTTCTGATTCCTTTGAAATATGGGTTTCTCGAATTGACCCCAACACGGCCGGTTTCTACGGTAACCCCAGAACACTTTTATTGAGATATTTCGAGAAAATCCACAGCTACTATCTCGGTTTGTTCAAGAAACGTACGCGTAGTGCCATGTTCCTAACTGAGGAAGGAGGCTTAAACAATCCTCTAGACCAGAAATTCGTTGATGGTTTGAGTCTTCTTTATTCCCCAGACTCCCTTGATAAGTCTATCGCTGACGGGCAGGAATATCTAGACAACATAAAATCAGATAAGTATGATTGGGCCCTATATGGTGGGCACGGAGGCCAGACGGGTCTTGGAAACGGGCTCGATATAACACAAGTGGAAAGGAACATGTGCGTGTCACCGAGATTCTTCCACTTTGCCTGCTGTGGTCCACTTACCTGCTATGATTTCTACGGCAACGCCAATAGCGCCTCTGTTGGAAGCGAGCATATCTTTAACACGATTAACGGCGGTTTTGTAAGTATCGGTTCGTCCAAAACCAGTGGAAGTGACCAAATGGATGGTTTCATGTACTACGCCTTTGAGCACAAGTTCATTGGCGAATCGTTCCGGGAATGGGTGAACGAAAGGGTGAAAAGAAACCAGTACGGTCACAAGGAAGACCTTTACGATTGGTTCTATGGAGAATCGATTATCGGAGATCCGATGCAAAAACTGGAAGTGCCAGAACAAAAAACGATTCGCATCCACAAAGTCAAAACACAACGGATGCCACAAAAAAACGGCAAACTGTACGACCTTTTGGGAAGAATCAAAGGCTTTTTCAACATCCAGTAATTGGCTCTGTCAGACCAAACCATACATAAAAAGTGCTAGCAAACATTTTCCAATCTGTCAGCCCATCGGAAACTGCAAATTGGCTGTAAAAATGGCGTTTTTAGGCTATTGGGGTCGTTTTGGTTATCGCAGCAAGTCCGTAGCCATACGACCAGACTTGACTGAGTCTGGTTTGCTCTATCCAAATGTTCACTAATTTTTAGACAATTCGGCGGTCTTTTCTTATATTTGGTTGCATGACGAAATCTATTGAAATCCGCGATGCTCACGAACATAATTTACGCCATGTTGATTTGACGATTCCTCGCGACTCGATTGTCGTGGTTACTGGCGTTTCGGGCTCGGGCAAGTCGAGTCTTGCTTTTGATACGGTGTTCCAGGAAGGGCAGCGCCGCTTTGTCGAGTCGCTTTCGGCGTATGCGCGTCAGTTCATCGGTCGCATGAAGCATCCGGATGTGGAAAGCGTTCGCGGCATTTCGCCGACGATTTCGATTGACCAGAAAACGGTGAACCGTAACCCGCGCAGTACGGTGGGTACGGTGGTCGAGATTTTGGACCATTACCGCTTGATGTTTGCGCGCCTCGGCGTTCCGCATTGCCCAAAGTGCGGCAAGGTGATCCAGGCGCAGTCGGTCGACCAGATTGTCGATAACTTGTACGCGAGCGACGAGAATAAAAAGATTTTGGTGATGGCACCGATTGTGCAGGAGCGCAAGGGCGAATACCGCAAGGAACTCGCGGAACTCAAGGAGAATGGTTTTGTCCGCGTGCGCGTGGATGGGACGATTTACAGGCTCGAAGACGTGCCGCTGTTGGTGCGTTACGAGAAGCACACGATTGAAGTGGTGATTGACCGCTTGACGCTGGAACGCAAGAACATGAGCCGTTTGCGCGAAGCGATTGAAGGTGCTTTGAAGTTCACGGACGGAAAGCTCGTTTCGTTCTTGCTAACTTCGGATGCTGCGGGCGGTTCCGATGCGGCGGGCGGTACGGCGAATGCGTCGCAGGGTGGGGCCGCCGCGAAGGAAGAATACCGCTTGCAGGGTACGCAACTTGCTTGCCCGAAGTGCGGAATTTCTATCCCGGAACTCGAACCGCGATTCTTTAGCTTTAACGACCCGAAGGGGCAATGCCCCGCCTGCAAGGGCCTTGGCGAAAGTTGCGAATTTGATATTAACTTGATTGTGCCGAATCCGAATTTGTCTTTGAAAGAGGGTTGCCTTGCCCCGCAAAAGAAGGATGACGGCTGCATTATTTTTAGCGATTTCGGCTGGCGCAACTTGCGCACCATTGCAAACGAAATGCACTTTTCGCTTGATACGCCGTGGAACAAGCTCAAGAAGGCGCAACAGGATGCCGTGCTTTACGGGACTCCCAGCGGGAGCGAACGCGGCGTGGTGACGATTATGCAGGAACTTTGGGACATGTGGCATATTTACCACTTCCGAAAGTACATGCAGATTGGTGTTTGCCCTGAATGTCACGGAACGCGAATCAACCGCATTGCAGCCGCCGTCGATTTCCACGGACACAACATTTGTGAAATGACGGAATGGTCCGTCGAAAAGTCTGTTGAATTTTTTGACAAGCTAAAACTCTCCCCCAAGGAACAGCGCATTGGTCGCGAAGTGCTCAAGGAAATCCGCGGGCGCCTTGGATTCTTGAAGGCGGTGGGCCTTGGCTATTTGGACATTAGCCGCAAGGCTTCGACGCTTTCGGGCGGCGAGGCGCAGCGTATCAGGCTCGCGAGCGCCGTGGGTGCGGGCTTGCAGGGCGTGCTCTACGTGCTTGACGAGCCGAGTATTGGCCTCCATCCGCGCGATAACGACAAGTTGCTCGAAATGCTGGAACGTTTGCGAGCCCAAGGCAACAGCCTCCTCATCGTGGAACACGATGAGGATACGATGCGTCATGCGGATTGCGTGATTGACGTGGGGCCGGGTGCCGGTGTTGAGGGCGGTCGCATTTTGGCGGCAGGTACGGTCGAAGAGCTGGAGAAAAACAAGTCTTCGCTTACGGGTGCCTATTTGAGCGGTCGCAAAGCGATTGAAATCCCGTCGCAGCGCTTGAAAATCGATGCAAAAACGCCTAAGCTCAAGATTTGCGGTGCTTGCGAAAACAACCTCAAGAACATTGATGTTGAAATCCCGCTGGGTGGTGCGTTTACCGTAGTGACGGGTGTTTCGGGATCGGGCAAGAGTACGCTTGTGAACCAGATTTTGCGCCGTGAACTTGCTCGCGTGTTCTACAATTCCGAAGAACCGGTCGGCAAGTTTGACCATTTGGAAGGTCTCGAAAACATTGACAAGGTCATCGAAATTGACCAGACGCCGATTGGACGCACCCCGCGCAGCAACCCGGCGACTTACACGAAAATTTGGGACGATATCCGTGACCTCTTTGCGGGCATGGAAGAAAGTAAAGTGCGTGGCTACACCAAGAGCCGTTTTAGCTTTAACGTGAAGGGTGGTCGCTGTGACGCTTGTGAAGGCGCTGGCGTGAAGGTTATCGACATGCACATTTTGCCGAGTGTGCAAGTCACTTGCGATGTTTGCGATGGCAAGCGCTTTAACGAAGCGACCCGTGAAGTTTATTTCAAGGGTAAGAACATTTCTGAAGTTCTTGACATGAGCATTGCCGAAGCCGCTGAATTTTTCAAGGACATTTCGAAAATTGCAGAACCGCTCAAGCTCCTTTGCGAAGTGGGCCTCGGCTATTTGACGCTGGGGCAACCCTCGACAACGCTTAGCGGCGGCGAAGCGCAGCGCGTGAAAATCGCTTCGGAACTGCGTCGCCCAGGTACGGGCAAAACGCTTTACTTGCTGGATGAACCGACGACCGGTTTGCATTTTGAAGATATCCGCCGATTGCTGGAATGCTTGAACCGCTTGCGTAGTCTCGGGAACAGCGTCGTCGTGATTGAACACAACCTGGACGTGATCAAGTGCGCGGACTGGATTATTGACTTGGGTCCGGATGCGGGCGTGAACGGCGGTCGCATTATCGCGACTGGAACTCCTGAACAAATTGCCAAATGCAAAAAGAGCGAAACCGGGCGCTACCTCGCTCCGGTCTTGGCGAAGAAGCATGGCGAAAACAAGCATTTTGCACGCACGGACGAAAAGGGTGAAAACTACTCGCTGGATATCGAAGTGCATGGTGCTCGCAAGCACAACCTCAAGAACATTGACGTGACGATCCCGCGCCACAAGCTCACCGTGATTACGGGCGTTTCGGGCTCGGGCAAGTCGAGCCTCGCGTTCCATACGCTCTTTAGCGAAGGGCAGCGTCGCTTTGTGGAAACCCTCAGCACGTATGCTCGCCGATTCTTGGGCCGCCCCGACCGCGGTAGCATTGATTCCATTTCGGGTCTAGCTCCTGCCATTGCCATTGACCAAAAGAGCGCAAGCAAGAGCCCCCGCAGTACGGTGGCAACGCTTACCGAAATTTACGACTACTTCCGCATTTTGTGGGCCCGCGTGGGAACTGCCCACTGCCTCCATTGCGGAAAGCCAGTGAGCTCTTATGCCGCCGGCGACTTGATGCAATTTGCATTTGACCGCGACCTCAACAAAATGGTGACGGTACTCGCCCCGTTCGAAATCAAGGACGAAATTAAGTTATCCAAGATCCTCACGGAAAAGGGGTACCGCAAGGTTTATCTCGGCAAAAAACTCGTAGAACTTCCGCTGCCGAAAATCCCGATTCGCGAAAAGCAGTTGCTTGCCGTGGTCGATTCCGTGGTGGTCAAGGAAGAAAATCGCGCCCGCCTGGTCGAAGCCTTTGAACGCGGCTACCGCGATGGTAACGGCATTTTGTATGTGGATTGCGATGGCGAAGAACGCCTCTCGGCAAGTGAAAAGCCCGGCTGCCCGGAATGCGGCTGGTACATGGATTCGGCACTGAACCCCAAGCATTTCAGTTTCAACACGCACTGGGGCGCCTGCGAAACTTGCCTTGGTCTTGGCCACTTCAAGGATGGCGAAGAATGCCCCGATTGCCACGGCGAACGCTTAAAGCCCGAATATCTTGCGGTGCGCATCTTAGGCAAGAACATCATGGATATTCATCACATGAGCATTGCCGAAGCTCGTGACTGGTTTGCGAAAGTGGATTTCACAAAAGAAGAAAATGCGACTTCCGTGACGGCAGAAAGCAAAAAGACGATTGCAGCGCCGCTACTCCGTGAAATCATTGGGCGTTTGGATTTTCTGATTAGCGTGGGGCTTGGCTACATTGGTCTCGACCGTGCTGGCGATACGCTCTCGGGTGGCGAATCCCAGCGCATCCGTTTAGCAAGCCAGATCGGTAGCGGCCTCGAAGGCGTGCTTTATGTGCTTGACGAACCGACGGTGGGCCTCCACGAAAGTGATACCGCGAAACTCTTGGATACGCTGTACCGCTTGCGCGATTTGGGCAATACGCTTGTGGTCGTGGAACACGATATCAAGATGATGCAGGCCGCAGACCATATTATCGATATGGGCCCGGGGGCTGGCGATTTCGGTGGCGAAGTCGTTGCCGAAGGCTCTCCGAAAGAACTTGCAAAACCGTATGCTCTGCAACAGTTCCCGCGCAGCGAAACGGTCAAGTTCCTCACGTATTCTACGCCTGTCGCAAACCAGCTGGAACCTGTGCAAATCACGGACGATACGGAATTTTACGAGTTCAAGAACCTCAAGGCAAACAACTTGAAGAATTTGTCTGTGAAATTCCCGAAAAAGGCGGTAAGTGTTGTTTGCGGCGTTTCGGGCTCGGGCAAGAGTTCTCTTGTTGTGGACGAAGTTTTCCCGGCGCTTAAAAAGCAGTTCCAGGCGCGTGGTCGCAAAAAGCAGAGTGGTGAGGTTTTGCTCGTCGATCAGAGCCCCATTTCAGGAACACCGCGCAGTACGCCGGCAAGTTTTACAGGCGTCTTTGACGATATCCGCAAGCTGTTCTCCAAGCTCGAACAGTCCAAGGTCAAGGGCTTTGATTACGGACGCTTCAGTTACAACCTGGCGCGTGGGCGCTGCCCCGTTTGCGAAGGACGCGGCGCCATCGCTGTCGAAATGCACTTCCTCTCGGACATTTGGGAAACATGCGAAGCTTGCGGTGGCAAACGCTACAACCAGGAAACGCTCACGGTTACGTTCAAGGGCAAGAACATTGCCGACGTGCTCGATATGCGCATTGTGGAAGCCTGCGAGTTCTTCAAGGACCAGCCGAAGATTTTGCCGAAGCTGGAATGCCTCCGCGATGTGGGCCTCCCGTACGTGAAACTTGGCCAGCCGGTGACGACGCTTTCGGGTGGTGAATCCCAGCGCTTGAAGCTTGCTGCTGAGCTTTGCCGCCGTCCGGCTAATGAGATGGTTTACCTGCTTGACGAACCGACGACAGGGCTTCATTTGAAGGATATTCAGATTCTCTGGAACCTCTTGCGCAGGCTTTCGGCCCGTGGCGATACGGTCATTGTCATCGAACACCATCCGGATATTATCCGTTTGGCGGATTGGAAGGTCGAATTGGGGCCTGTTGGCGGTGCAAAGGGCGGTTACTTGCTCGAAATGGGTGTTAATTCGTCAAAATTTTAGCACCTCTTTTCTAAGAAGAAATTATTTTTCTAGACGAGAAGGTTCTAAAAAGACAGGAGTGCTTATGACATTTTCCCGATTGCTTCCGCTTTTGTTGCTGGTCCCGGCGCTTACCTTGGCCGATGAAGATCGCAACTTCAAATTGACATCGGAAAATTTTAAAGTCGGTACCCTCTTGGATGGAAGTCTTTTGGAAAATGCTTCCAAGAAAGCTATAGCATTGGACAAATCTTTAGCAATCTCGCAGGAACCGGTATTCCCATTGCAGCCCAATACGCTTTACCTTCGCTATAAAAAATCCGCTAAGGATTACTTGTGGTTCTCTGGCGAGGCAAAGCCGGAAGAATATAAAAAGCTCCATGCTTTTAGCCTCAAGGGAAATCATTTGAGTGCTCGCGAAGTGGTGGGACTCCGTCTTTATGCATCCCGTCAGTATAAGGCCTTCCAGGACGAAGCCGATATCTATTTTGATGCCGAGTATGTTTATTCGCCACGCGTTGCAAAACTCTTGTTCATGAAGAATGGCAAGTGGCAAGTCTTGAACGAAAGCGTCCATCCGGGCATGGTGCAAATCAAGTCAGATGAAAAAAACTTGGAAGTCGTGTCTCTGAATGCAAAGATGAAAGCGGGGACAAGGGCTATCTATCCTGCTGAAAATGGTGTTTATGTTTTTTCGTTCAGCGCTCCGGACCAACTCCCGTATGTCGATGCGGGAGTGCTTAAGCCGGGTGAAGTGCTCACGTTCAATGTGAAGTTCCCGGTAGTACAGAATTCGGTTGTAGAAATTTCTAGTTCGAGTCAGGCTGTTCCCGAATCTGTTGCTGCAACATCTAGTTCTGCGGATTCGCTTACATCTAGTTCGGGTGTTGTTATTCCCGATTTTGATGCCGGTGTTTCTAGCTCTAGTGGAGCTTCTTCTAGCTCTGTGTCTTCTAATTCAAAGGTCTCTGCTTCGTCAAAATTGACCGTTTCGCTAGAACAGGTGCATGCTCTCCAGGTGCTCGAAGATGCTGAATCGCTTTATGACATATTCTCTGTCGAGGTCGATAAAAACTTTAAGCGCATTGACACGACTGAATTTTCCAAGTTCTATCCTTCGATTATCCCCGCCGAATCGCTTGGACTTAACAATTCGGGAAAGGTCTATCGCGATTACGTGAAGCATTATAATTTGAAACGTAGCGAAGCGCAAAAAATTTGGCGAGAAAAAAAGTTGGGCGAAGTTAGCGCGATCTATAAGGCTTTCCATGCAAAGTTCGATAGCTTGCAGGCGCTCCCGATTGAAATTAACATGCTGCCTGTCGCGGTGGAAAAAATCATGAAGGCCGTTGACACGACAGCTGCATCCACCGACTCGTCAATGAAATCTTTAGATTCTAGCAAGATAGAATCGTTGGTGCTTCGTTTTGGTACGGATCACAATCGTGTTGAAGTTTCCTGGAAAGGTGTCGTTGAAGGATTCTCGATGGATTCGCTTGTGAATCTACTTGCCAGTGGTGATTCTACCTTTGTGACAACGCTCTTCCTTGTAAACAACAAGCCGGTATGGGTGTTCAAGGAAGGTGCGCTTGTAGGGCGTTACCAGTACCGCTATGGCAAGCTCGGGTTCCGCGTGGGCGATTCTCTCTATGTAGGCAAGGGTGAATTTACTTTGCCGAAGCATATTGCTGTAGAAAAAGAAGTTATAGATTGGCTCAAGTCTGGAGGGCTCGAATCGTCTTCGTCAGTCGTTGCCAGTTCTTCTTCTAAAGTGGATTCCGTAAAGTACGAACCGAAATTTAATGTTGTTGAACATCCTTCTCGTGGAACCGTTGCTATTACTGATTCGGGCTCGTTCCGCTATCGCGGTAAGGTTGTTTCCATGTCGCCGTTTGCAATTCATACAACCGAAGTGACGCAGGAATTTTATCACAAAATAATGGGCCTCTTGGATTCGACAAAACGTAATGCGGATAAATCTGCATTCAAGGGTCCGAACAAGCCGGTCCAGAATATCACCTGGGAAAAGGCTCAGTATGCATGTAAGGTTCTTGGCGGTGACTTGCCCACCGAAGCTCAATGGGAATATGCTGGCCGCGCCGGTAGTAATGATGGCGTCCTTTGGACGATGGACGATGCAATGAGCGTTGGCAAGTATGCTATCTTTGCAGAAAATTCTTTCAAGAGAGGCAAAAAAGATGGAGCTTATGGCCCGCATGATGTGGCAACAAAAGCTCCGAATGCATGGGGTCTTTATGACATGTCGGGCAACGTAACGGAATGGACCCGCGACAATTACTTTGCGATTACGTTCACTATTGAAAGTTCTAATCCGACAGGATCTTTCTTGGGAACAAATAAAGTAATTAAGGGCGGTTCCTGGAAGGATAAAGTCAAGAAATTGAACATGACATACCGCGATGACGAAGATCCACGCTATTGGTCGGATTACATTGGCTTCCGCTGTGTGTTCCCGCTCGAACGAATTATTCAGGAAAAGCAATAATGAGTGATAAATCCAATAAGGAAAAAAGCCTTTTTAAGAAGCTTACAGCTCTTCCGTATTTGCTGGTGTTTCTTGCTTTGTTGATGCCGTTGGCTAGCGTTTCTTGCTCGGCCAAGGACGATAGCAAGCCCATTGCGGAAATATCGTTTTATCAGGTGGCATCGGGGGTTGACCTCGATAATACGCTTGCAGACCCAGCTCTTGGGCAAATGCACCGTATGGTCAAGGAAAATCCCAAAGTTTTGGATCGTTTCAAGGTGCAAATGCCGAATTTTCCTAAAATGGAGCCGGTTCACCATCTGTATGGTATTCTTGCGGCTGTGTTCTTGGCGGCGGTGTTTGCTTGGGTTGTGCCGCTAGCTTCGACGGTCATGGGGCTTTTATCGATGGTCTCGCTGTGGTCGCTTTTGATGAAACTTTCGCAGATTAGTGATATGCTGGGGATCCCGTTGCTCAAAGTGCAGGCCGGAATTGGCCTTTATTGCGCTAGTTTCTTGATTTTAATAGGAACGGCGATGAATATAGCAACGCTTGTGCGCCCGGCTGTTATCGCTCGACGTAGCCGAAAAAAGAAAAAGTAAACAAAATTTTAAAAAAATGTCATGCATGGACTCGGCTCTTGTCGAGTCCTATTTGTTTTATAAATGTGTTTTAAAGTTTACAATTCTGATAACAAAAATCGTCTTTTTTATGAACGTGTGATAGGTATCAAATGTATGAAAAAAATCATAAAATGGGCAAAAATAGGTATGATTTGAAGGGATACTTTTTTGTATAGGAAATTTTAAATTTTGCATTGTGTTGGGGACTATCTTAAACTTTTGTTTACGATAGCAGGTTGATTAGGTGCGTAACCTTAAAACTTAAGATGCCTGGAGTGGGTATCAAACGATAATATTATGGCAGAACAAGAAAAAGTTACAGCATCGGGTTTGTCTTCGGCTCCGTCCACACGGGACAACGAAGAAATTTCCTTACAGGAAATATTTCTCCTCCTTTGGAGAAATAGAAAAGCCATTATCACTTGCGTCTTGGTCGCCGCAGTGATTGGAGCCTTTGTTGCTCAATGGGCTCGTCCTTTATATTCTAGTGACGTGCTGCTCCAGGTTAACGTGAAGGGCAATAGCAGCAAGTCTACTAAGGCCTTGGGTGAAATGGGTGAAGTCTTGGAAATGGCGAGCCCGACGGATGCCGAAATCGAGCTCATCAAGAGCCGTTTGGTTTTGACTACGGTTGCCCAGGAAGAACACCTTAATTTAATGGCTCAGCCGGTGGGCTTTTGGAATCGCCTGCTTCATATGGAAGGCCGTATGGATCTGGATTCTTTGCAGATTCCGGCTGAATTGCGTACCGAAAAGTGGTATGCCGTCGCTGATGGCGAAGACGGATATTCCGTAATCGCTCCGGGTGGCAAAAAAATTCTTGAAGGAAAGGTTGGGGAAATTTGCAAGGTCGCCTACGCCGGTGATTCCTTGGTTATCCGTGTGAAGTTCTTGCTTGCAGAAGAAGGTCAGAAGTTCATTATTGCACAGGGTTCTACGTTGAAGGCCGGACGTGCTTTGAGGGGTGCTTTGGGTGTTGCTGAACAGGGCAAAAAGACGGGTATTATTTCCGTTCATTTTAGCCACCGCTATCCTGATCGCGCAGCCTCCATTTTGAATACGATTGCTAAGACTTATTTGCGCCAGAACGTCGAAATGCGTAGCGCAGAAGCCGAAAAGACTCTTGAATTTTTGGAAAGCCAGTTGCCGATGGTCAAGTCTAAACTCGACAGCGCCGAAAAGGTTTTGGCCGATTATCGCTACAAAATTGGTTCTATCGACATGACCGGCGAAACCAAGGCCCACATTTCGAAAGAAACGGAACTGAAAAGGCAAATTCTTGAAATGGAACAGAAAAGACAAGCTGCAATGCGTCTTTTTAAGGCTGAACATCCGAGTGTCGTGACGCTTTCCAGGCAGTTGGGAAAATTGCGCTCTGAATTGAATATGCTCAAGAAGAGCGCTCAAAAGATGCCTCTCACGCAGCAGGAAGTTGCACGCTTGCAAGAAGAAGTGGCCGTGAATAACGAAATCTACACGAATATGCTCAATAATATCCAGCAGTTGCGCGTGGTGCGTGTTGGTGAAGTGGGTAACGTGCGTATTGTCGACTTGGCTCAGGTTGAATCGATGCCGTCCAAACCGAAGAGAAAGAAAATTTTCCTTATTGCGGTTGCTATAGGCTTTTTAGTGGGTGTTTTCTACGCTTACTTGATGTATATGCTCAAGAATGGCGTTCGTAGCGCTTCTGAAATTGAACGCGAAACGAAGATGAACGTGCTCGTGAAGATCCCGAAGTCCCGCAATATATTGCTCGGTAAACGTACGAAAATGCGCCAAAACGTTCCGTTTGTGCTGCAGAGAACCGAAGATCAGGTGACGGAATCCTTCCAGTCCATGATGACGGCAATCAACTTCTCCTTCTCGCACAAGGAACACTCCGTAATCCTCGTGATGGGTCTGATTTCTGGCGTTGGCAAGAGCTTTGTTTCTCAGAACCTTTCTGCCATTGCCGCCACTAGCGGCAAAAAGGTGCTGTTGATTGATGCTGATATGCGTCGTGGCTCTGTTCGCACCGGTGTCGCCGGACTCGCTGATGTGCTTATCGGAAAGAAAACCTTAGACGAAGCTGTCCAGCAGAAATACGACAAGAATATGTTCGTGCTTAACGCCGGCAAAACGAACATGACGGCTTGTGGCCTGCTCCGTAGCGATGCAATGGAAAACTTGCTTAAGGAAGCTCGCCAAAAGTATGACTTGGTTATCGTTGACACTCCGCCATTAAACTTGGTGACCGATGCCGAATTGATTTGTCCTTTTGCCGATTACTTGCTGTTTGTGCTCCAATATGGCAAGCATCGTATGGATGACATTAAGGAATCGCTCTCGAAGATTGTGCGCTATTCCGGAAAGCAGGGTGCAGTTGTGTTGAACCAATATGAATATGAACCGGGTCATTACGGTTACTATGAAAAGGAATACAACAAGCAGCAACCACAGGATTATAAGCGCTTTTCGTTTGCATCTTTATTCTTCTTATTAGGCTCTAGATTTGGAGGTAGACAATGATAAACATGAAGGTAATCTCTGCTTTTGCTTTCGCTCTCGCTATGACGGGTACATCGTTTGCTGCCGAAGAAGTCGTCGGCAAGTATGGAGCCGTTACGATTAAGAAAGTTCACAATGAAGCCAAGCGTAATAGCTGGGAAACCAGGGCGTCGGAAAGAGTAGTCGCTTACATCGACGATAGTTCTGACGAAGCTCCGGTGATTCCCGAGGACATTAAGGTGGACTCCGTTTATTACAGCCGAGTCTTTAAGTCCAAGGTGGCATCCACGCTTATGCTTCCGTTCTCTGTGCCGACATGGAAACTCTCGGGCCTTAGCGCTTATGAATTCGTAAGAATCATGAAGTATTCGGACCATTTCCAGGTTGAAGTTCGTAGCACTTATGCTGACGAAATCAAGGCAAATACTCCTTATATCATCATGAATGAACAGAAAGATACGACGATTGCGTTCAATATGGATAACGTTTATCCAGATCACTACGTGACTCTCAATACGACAACCGGAAGTAGGCATAGCGTCTTTTCTGGTGGTGGTTATGACTGGAACGTTATTGGAACCTATGAACGCATAGAATTCAAAAAGCCTAAGGGTATTTACGGTTTTGCGGCAAAGGCCAAGAATGATACGAAGGTGGGTGACTTTAAGAAGGCTGCTTGCAGCGAAAAGAGTTGCGCCTATATCAGACCTTTCAGAGCCTATATGAAGTGCACTTTGACCGAAGAAACTCCTTCGAAGGTCAAGGGCCTTGCAAAGACCGCAGAAACCACTGTGGCTAGTTTAGATAGCCTGCCCGAAACTGTCGCTGTTCATGTGATTTCTGATAGCACTGGTGGTACTACGTTTATTGGAACAATTAATACCCGTACGGGTGAATTTTCCAACAAGGAAGACAACCGCTGGTACGATATGAAGGGTCGTTTGCTCCAGCATAAGCCGACCGCAAAGGGAACCTATTTCCACAACAGAAAGAAAGTGGTCATTAAGTAGGATGGCGAAATATGAATATCAAAGCTGAAAAGAAAAAATATACGCAGCCAAGCATGAAGCTCGTGCAACTGACACGAGTGGCTAACCTGCTTAGCTCATCGGAGTATGCCGACGAAAAGGGCGTTGATGTTGATGATTTCGGCGAAGGTTACGACGACGAATTTGGTTAACGAAATTCTCCATTGAAGAAAGCTGAAGAAAGGTCGCGAGCAATCGCGGCCTTTTTTGTATAAAAATAGCCCGCTCAACCAGCGGGCTGTTATGTTTTAGATCTTAGCCTTCGTGAGGATGACTATTTAGACTGTCACCCCGGCCAATGTGCCGGGAGCGGCTTTGCTATAATCCCTAAAACCTAACTCCTAAAACCTGTAACCTAAACATTGAACAGGAAGTACATGATGTCGCCATCCTGCACGAGGTATTCCTTACCTTCTGTGCGGACAAGACCTGCTTCCTTGGCGGCGTTCCAGCTGCCGTGCTTGAGGAAGTCGGCGTAGCTCAAAGTTTCTGCGCGGATGAAGCCGCGTTCGAAGTCCGTGTGGATGACGCCTGCGCACTGCGGAGCCTTGAAGCCTGCGTGGAACGTCCAGGCGCGGCATTCCTTTTCGCCTGCGGTAAAGAACGTGCGCAGTCCGAGAATTTCGTAACCCTTACGAACGACAGAATCAAGTCCAGATTCTTCCATGCCGAGTTCCTTGAGGAAGTCAGCCTTGTCGGCCGGTTCCATGGCAGAGAGTTCTTCTTCGATCTTGCCGCTGATGACAATCACGTCGTGACCGTGCTTGGAGGCGTATTCTTTAAGCTGGTCCACGTAGGCGTTACCTGTGAGGATGTCGTCTTCCTTGACGTTTGCGCAGTAGAAGAGCGGCTTTGCGGTGAGGAGGCCGAGGTCTTTCACGATGAGTTCCATTTCTTCGCTGTCGTGCATCACGGTGCGAGCGGCGTGGCCTTCTTCCATGCTCTTCTTCAAGAGTTCGCAAGCGGCAAGGCGAGCTTTTGCTTCGGCATTACCGGTACGTGCAGACTTGGCTTCGGTAGCAAGGCGCTTTTCGACAGTGTCCAAGTCCTTGAGGATGAGTTCTGTTTCGATGACTTCCACATCGCGGATCGGATCGACAGAACCGTTCACGTGGATGATGTTTTCGTCGTCAAAGCAGCGCACCACTTCCATGATAGCTTCGCATTCGCGGATGTGGGTGAGGAACTGGTTTCCGAGACCTTCGCCCTTGGAAGCGCCCTTTACAAGACCTGCGATGTCCACAAATTCTGTAACGGCCGGGACGATGGATTTCGGGTTATAGACCTTCACAAGTTCATCGAGACGTGCATCTGGAACGCTGACCATGCCCACGTTCGGGTCGATGGTGCAGAACGGATAGTTTGCGGATTCTGCGCCTGCGTTGGTGATTGCGTTAAAGATGGTGCTCTTGCCTACGTTCGGGAGGCCTACGATGCCGCATTTAAAACCCATGATAATCTCCGATTTGTGGCGGGATTCTCCGCCGGCTCATTTTATGGTGCTTGCAATCGCTTTTTTCTATAGCGACTTTTCTCACCTGTTTTTTCGGCGTAAAGGTAGAAAAATGCCCTTGGAGTGGAGCTTACGAAAATCTAAATTTACGCCCGTTTTTAGGTGTTGTATGGCTACGGCTTCGTTAAAGACGAACATGGATATGTTGAACGGCCCTCTCGGGAGAAAAATCCTGAGGTTTGCCATTCCGTTGGCCGCGACTAGTATTTTGCAACAGCTATTCAATGCTGCCGATGTTGCCGTGGTGGGCCAGTTCGCAGGCGACAAGGCGCTTGCCGCCGTCGGGGCTAATACGTTCGTCATCAACTTACTCATCAATTTGTTCGTGGGTATTTCTGTCGGGGTGAATGTGGTGGTCGCGAATTCCATCGGGGAACGCAGTTACCGTTCGGTGACCCGTAGCGTCCACACGTCGGTGATGGTGTCGTTCTTTAGCGGAATTTTGCTTTCGTTTGTCGGCATCTTTTTTGCAAGGCCAATCCTTACGGCGGTTTCAACGCCTTCGGACATCTTGGACATGGCGGTGCGTTACCTGCAAATTTATTTTACCGGCATGCCATTTGTAATGTTGTTCAACTTTATCGCAGCGATTTTGCGCGGTAAAGGCGATACGAAGCGCCCGCTTTACGTGCTGATGGTCGCGGGTGCTGTGAATGTTGTTCTGAATTTGATTCTTGTGGCGGGCTTTGATTTAAGCGTGTCGGGTGTTGCGATTGCGACCGTCTTTGCTAATGTCATTAGCGGACTTACTTTGTTCTATTTCTTGCTCCACGAAGTCGGTCCGTTTAAATTGGAATTCTGGAAACTTCGTGTGACGCCGCTTTTCTTGAGCCGTATCATGCGCGTGGGGCTACCTTCGGGGCTGCGCGGTGTCGTGTTCTCGTTTAGCAATGTGTGCTTGCAATCGGCCATCAACAGCTTGGGCTCTTCGACGGTAGCCGCTTCTGCCGCGGCCCTCAATTACGAGTTCATCGTTTATTACTGGCTCAATTCGTTCTCGCAAGCCTGCGTGACTTTTGTGGGGCAAAATTATGGCGCAAAAAATATGCCCCGTTGCCGTAGCGCGGTCCGTTGGACGCTCTTGTTAGGTTGTATCTCGACGATTGCGCTGAGCGCGCTCTGCTGTATATTTGCCCATCCCTTGCTTTCTGTGTTTACCTCTGATCCAGAGATTATTGAAATCGGTTCTATCCGCATGTATGTGGTGGTGGGGCTCTTGTTTATCAATGTTTTTTTGGATGTTTTTTCGAGTGCGCTTTCGGGAATGGGGCGGTCGCTTGCACCAGCGCTTACTTGTGTCGCTGGCGTGTGCGGAATCCGTATTCTTTGGGTGTTCTTTGTGTTCCCGCAGTATAAATCGTTCGCATCCCTCATGGTGATTTACCCAATTAGCTGGGTTGTGACCATATCAGTTCTTGTGGGGCTTTACTTCTATTACGTAAAGCGCACGAAGTTCTAGGCTCCTTAGAGCTTGTTCCGCATGTGCAAAAACAGCTTAAATGCTGCTTTTTTGCGAAAAATTCTTTGTAAATGTTTGTTTTCGGAATTGCCTGTTTGGGCGGCATTGCCAATTATTTGACATTTTGTCAATGAACGGATTTGGCGCTTTGGGGTAAAAATCCCCAAATAAACATAATTTACGGGTATCCAATACACAGCCGATTTGGGATTGAATTCGATAGTATCAATTAGTGTTGGAGAATTGATGCTTCTGTATCGGGTGGAGACTCGGATCACTCTTCTTCGTGATGATATTAAAGTGACCTTGGCCGAACAGAGTTTTCAATCCCAAACGGCCTTTTTTGCCCCCTTCGAGGGGGCTTTTTAATTGCCGTTTAAACTGCGTTTACAGCAAGTCGTCCAAGTTAATCCCGTACATCTTCACGTTGTCAATCCACACGTCGGAGCCATTGTAAACGAAAATCGTGAAGCGCGTAATCTTGTTACGGGTTACATCCCAACCATGGTAGCTCTTGCCATCGGCGTTGGTGAAGTCCTTGGGAGTGACCACAATGCGAGTCCATTCCTTATTGACACTTCCTTTGTACGAAGTTTTGTAGTTCGTGTCGGATTCGACGATGGTTTCAAGCACAATTTCAAAGTCTCCATCACCTTTGATCCAAACTTCTACAGAATCGAGTTTGCTCAAGTCGTGCTGGTGTTCTGCAATGCGGGTTCCGATAACGACGTAGCGTCCAAGCTTGTTAGCCTGGTACTGCACGTGGAGCACGTTCTTCCCGAAAATGGAACTATCGGCTTTTTCAATACCGTTTGTAGGTGTCTTGGCGAGATCGTTTTTGACCGTAGCGCTATCGTGAGGCTGCACATACCAGTCGAACTTGTTGTTCAGCGGTGCCGGAAGTGCGTTATACTTGGTGCCGCTTTCGAAGTTTAATATGGTGACGCTGTTGAGCGCATTCACGAGGGAATCGCTGAGGCCTTTCCAGACGTTCACGTCCTTGAGCTTTTCAGCTTTCTTGTCGCCCCACATGAGCATCCACGGTCTAACGGTATCTGCAGCACTTTCAACACGGATGTTGAGTGTTGCGCTATTGAGAGTCGTATCCCAGCCGTCAATTTCAAACGGGATGAGGTCACCGCTTCCGTCGTAAAGGCGAATGTCGCTGCCGTCTTTCGCTGCCTTCGAGAAGTCGAAGTTCTCGTCGGTCAATCGCAATACAAGGACAGTCGGGAAACTGAGCGGGCGCATCCAATCCGAAATCAGTTCGGAAGGCATAAAGCGGATTGCGTTTTCGGGAACGACCTTGTTCGGGTTTTCGATAAGCCCAAGGTCAATGGTGTCGTTTGTCGTGACGGTTGTAGAAACTTGGCCGATGGCGCTCAAGTCTTGAGCGTCCCAGGCGCTTACCGTGAGGTTTCCGCATGGAGCCTTACGGATGACGAACTGACCGAGAGAATCGGTTTTAATAATTTCGTTGGTGCCTTGAATGGCAACCCAAGCGTAATTGGCAGAATCTGGCAAATCTACAAGACCCTTGACCGCACCAACGGCTTCGAGCGAGGCGCTGTCGAGCGTGTACTCGTGGTTGAGATTGTTCAGCGTGTACTGCAAGACGATGGAAGAATCGCCCTTGGTAAAGTTGATGATGTATGAACCGTTCTCGTGCCTGTCAATGTGAACCCAACCGTTTGTATCGGTTTCGCCTTCGTAGGTGTATTTTACAGCGCTTGTTTCGGCTGTGTCGGCAACGTACCAAGAAGGGAGCACCTGGTAGCGCACCTTGGCGGCTGGCGTTCCTTCGTTAAAAACTCGAATGGCGATGGCGTTTTCGATTTCCGTCGTATTCCCGGCAGAGTCGTTGCCTAATCCGCAGGCAGCGAGAATTCCAAAGGGAACCAAATAAAGAAGCTTGCTAAAATTTTTCATTTTATTTTTCCTTCTTCTTGTTTTGAGCGACGGGGAATAGGGCGAGGTTCAGCTGCATCACGCGATCGGGAACGATGCACTTATCGACTCGAATCTGGATTTCTTTACGGAATTCCTTGAGCATTTTTTTGAGGTCTTCGAATCCCTTGGCATCGACGGCCATGGTGATTGTCGAAATATCTCGGTTTTCGGGCGGAATTTCGTTGAGCGAGCGGATGCCGAACTGCATGACCTTGGAGTGGAAACTGCGGATGGCTTCGGCTTTTTCGGCGCCTTGGACCGTGATGTGTGGGTCGGCGAGGCGAACTTTGCTGTTGTTGTTGATCGGTTGGATAAATCCCAGCGATTTTAAAATTTCGATGCTCTCTTGCGCTTGTTCTTCGGTGATGGGCGGAATGACGCTGTTCGCAATTTCCGGGATGTCCACGTTGCCGTGTTTCACCTCGATGAGCGCTCTTACGACGATGGTCCACCAAGCGCTAAGGTATCTGAGTTCGTTATCCTTGAGTAGATGGCGCTTGACATCGCGAAGCTGGAATGCCTTTTGCAGAATTTCTGCCTTGGTCTTTTCGGACTTTGTGCGCGAGGCGACAATCAGCAAATCGAAATAGGCTGCTCCGCGGCCGTCGAGCCCGAGCATTTTTTTTGCGGCGGGAACTGCGTGGACGGGAAGATTTCGTTTTTTTTGAACTATATAATAAGCGTGACTTGAATCCAAGCCAAGCGTCTTGCCGAGAGTACTAAAGGAATACAAGGAGTTGTGCTTTTTGTGCTCCAAGTAGTAATCCTTGATCATGTCTCGGTAATCATCGTAATCAAAGATTTCTGCCATAACCAAACCTACGTTAAATATACTTTAAAATTTTTATCTACGCACTTGCATTTTACATACGGAAGGGGCTCTTGGAATACTTTGCGGATCTTGAGGGCTACTTAGGAGATGGTGGAGCGGCAAAAAATGAATATAGCGATGAATAGCGGGATGGAAACGGCCCAGATTCCTTGAAAGTAATGCTTGATATCGATAGAACTCATGGAGGAGTGGTTTATGATGGAAATTCCCAGGTATATCAATAGAATTTGTGCCCAAACGCCATAAGTTGTTGTAAGAAAAAAGTACGAAGTAATTACGACCCCCGCAAAACCCATAATGACTGGAGCGCAGGCAGTAAGTGAATGCTGGATGGCTTGTAAAAAGAACGGCCCCTGTGGTCGGTAGGCGATGTGCCCAAGAGCCTCGCCATCGTGGTCAAAAAAACTCACTTCAGTGACTTTAGCGCCAGTGATGAATGCGAATAAAGTATGTGATAGCTCGTGAAGGATGGTGCCTGCAATGGTCGCGTAGTTTACGATATAGAAAGCTACTCTGTAACCAAAAAAATAGCAGAAAAATTTGAATTCCAGCCGCTCTAGAAGGTTGAGGATAAATCCAACGATGACGGGGGTCAGTATGAGTACAACGAGAACGATTCCGCTTACGGTTGCCGTGCCTTCAAAGTCTCTTCCGCAGTTGACAACGTCGTATAGCCAGACGACGAGTTTTAGGAGCTGTGGGTAAAGATTAAACATAAAGGGGTAGGGTAGAACTTTTAATGGAATTATAAAAATAATTTAAAGGATTAAATCTCCCTTGCAGATTTAATTACTAGAATTATATGGGAATTATTTGATGGAAATTGTATTGTGAAGAATAAATCTAATTGGATCAAGCGAACGGTTTGCCTTTTGCCGGTGTATGTTTTGATGCTTGCGGGGTACCTGTATTACGAAAAAAAAGTCGAAGAACGCATTCGATATGAAGACATGATTGCGATGACAAATAAGTGCATTCGAGTTGGCGACTGGAAGTGTGCCGAGCATTATGTCCGGGAACTTTTAAAGTCGGAACCGAACGATACGAATTTACAGATGCACATGGCGGGGATTCTCTTTGAACAGGAACGTTATCAGGAATGTATCAGCTATATTGAATCGCTGAATTTTAAACACAAGGATTTAGATTATCTTGTTGAAAAGTCAAATGCTTTGGAACAGGAATTAAAAAATCTCGGCGTTGAAAAGTCCATGCATTTCCGCCTGGAATTTGACGGCGGCCCTTCGAAAAAAGACGTGATGGAAGCGCTTGCCGTTTTGGAAGTTGCCTACGATTCGATTAGTAATTTGTTCGACTATTTGCCCGAAAACAAGATGAGTCTTGTGCTGTATGAGGATAAGGAATATCAGGGAACGGGACCGCGCCCGGACTGGGTTGCGGCTGTATTTGACGGCAAGTTGCGTGTGCCTGTGAACATGATGGCGTATCGTGATGTTTACCGCCCGGTGCTATTCCATGAACTGACGCATTCGTTTGTTCGTGCGATGACGCATGCGAATGTGCCCTGCTGGATGAACGAGGGAATTGCGCAGGTGATTGACGGCTCGCATAACAATGAAGAGCGCCCGTTGGGGGCTTACCCGAGCGTTGAATCGTTGAGAAAACCTTTTGTGAAAGAGAAGGATTCGGCAACGGTGAAAAAGCTTTACTGGTTCTCGAGACGGATGGTCGAAGAACTTTTGTGGCGTGATGGCGGTGGTCCGGATGCCTTCCGCAAGTTTGCCAAGTGCTTGCAGGATCTTCGTGAGCTTGGAATGGATGGCTCCTTGAAAAAACATTATGAAACAACCGCTCAGGATTTGTTGGAGTCTGTAAGATGAAAAATATCGTGATTTTAGCGACAGGCGGCACTATTGCAGGCGCGGGCGAGCAAGGTAAGGATATTGGGTACAAGTCGGGATCGATCAAGGCGCAGACGCTGATTGATGCCATCCCGGAATTGAAGAATGTGGCAAACATTTGCGTGGAGCAAGTTTGCAATATCAATTCGGACGATGTCACTTCTGAAATCTGGATTGCTTTGGCGAAGCGGATTGAAGAACTCTTGCAGCGAAGCGATGTTGATGGCGTCGTGATCATGCACGGGACCGATACCATGGAAGAAACGGCGTTTTTCTTGAGCTTGACGCTTGGTGGTTTTGCTCCGAATGTCGCTGGTGAAAGTATGGACTGCGCTGGTGTCGTTGGAAATGCCGCCGGGAATGCCGCGAAACCTGTGATTTTGACAGGCTCGATGCGGCCCGCAACAGCAGCGGAACCAGACGGTCCCGCAAACCTCCTCTTTGCCGTGAAAAGCGCGGTAGCCCTGTCATGCCCGAATTCTGTCATCCTGGAGCCAAAGGCGATAGGATTCAGTGCTGTTTACGTTGCCTTCGCCGGCAAACTCATGGACGCCCGCACTGTGCAGAAAATCCATGCGAACGATTTGGACGCATTCTCGTCATTCTCGACCGAAGGGAGGGAATCCATTATTTCTCGTTTCGACGTTTCCTCTTTGCGTTCCCTCCCGCGTGTTTCCGTTCTTTACTTTAACGCCGATGCCGATGCAGAGCTCGTACGCTTTGCGGCGGAACGCTCGGCTGGGCTTGTCATTGCTGGCGCTGGTGCCGGTGAATTTTCGCGCACTTGGGTGGATGCAATCCATGAAGTTGTCGAAAAAAAAATCCCTGTGGTTGTTTCAACGCGAATCAATCGCGGCTCCATTGTCCCAGAACAGCTTCTTGTGCCGGGAACGATTGCTGCATACGGCCTGCCGTCAGCAAAGGCTGCCGTGCTTTTGCGCTTGGCGTTGACTGTCACAAAAGAACCTGCGAAAATCCAAGAGATGTTTTCTTCGCAGTAGCGAGCAAAACGAGAGTCGCGGGCGACTGCTTGCAGGCGCACATGACCGATCAAAGGCGAATGCTGCGGTTGCACTTGTGCAAACATAGCTGAGCCGTAATTGCTGATGCTGAAAGCATCCACTCCGAGCTGGGGCCCCGCCCGCATGACGTACTTTTTGCGTTTCAAAAACAATTAATTCTAGAGTAATTAAAAATGAAATTTTTAATACAGCGAGTTACAAAAGCTCAAGTCGATATTGACGGACAGACTGTCGGAAAAATTGATGGCAAGGGTTTCCTTGTGCTGATTGGCGTAGGCGAGGGTGACACCCGCGAAATTGCCGACCGATTCATCAAGAAAATGCTTGCGCTTCGCATCTTTGCTGACGAAAATGGTAAAACGAACCTCTCTATCAAGGATGTCGGTGGCTCGCTATTGCTTGTTTCTCAATTCACGCTCAACTGCAACAAGGGCAACCGCCCGACATTCAACGGCGCTGGGAACCCGACGCTAGCAAACGAACTTTACGAGTACATCATAGCGCAGTGCAAAAAAGAAGTTGCGATTGTCGAAACTGGAAAATTCGGCGCGGACATGCAAGTGAGTCTTGTGAATGACGGCCCGTTTACAATAATGCTAGATTAGCTAGTAGCGTTTTGTTGCAACGTTGTTGTGCAAGCACATGACTTTACGGCTCGGCAATAAGAATGAACGAGTTCAATCTTGCTGTTCTCGCCTCGTATGTCATTGCGCAAGCGCATGACCCATAATTTTTTTATTATTTGAAAGAGAATCAAAATTCTTTGGGTGTATGTTTTGCTCGCTTTGCTAGGAGATGTCTATGCGATTTTTGTATGTTCCGCTTTTTGCGATTTTTTCCGTGGCGTTCCTTGCTTCTTGCGCAGGCTCGCGTGATTCTGCCCCCGCTGGTGACGATGGCATGGCCGATGCTCCTTGCACGGAATGCGGCACACAAGGCGAAATAGAACTCAAAATCACCGACGAAAAGTTTTACCGCGAATGGAATCCCGTGGCATTCAGCCGTATCGATTCGAATGCGGTCGTTGGCGTATTCCCTGCGCTCAAGGTGACTGCGAACCGCCCCGAAAAATGCAAAATGTGCCACAGCTTTAGTGCCGATGCGGTTGACTTTGACCTTGCCCGCGTCGAAGATTCGCTTTTTGTTCAGGCTTTCCCCAAAATGACGCGCGAACTCATGCTTCCGGGAATGCGTATCCCCGATGTGGATTCTGCTTATGTTGATACTTTATCAGTAAAACTTCTTGCGCAAAAATTTGTCGAAGGCAAACGCCTCGATGATGTAACTCCATGGGAAGAACGCGATGGCGTTGAACAGACTTTGACGCGCCAGCTGCCGTTTGAACTCAAGGATTTGCTCAATAAAATCGCAAGCCGCTATGAACTCCGCTATTTGACAATTCCCCTTATCATGGATGTCACGATGGATCCCGACTTAGGTAAAAAAGGTGGATTCAAATGGCAAATCGTATGGAGCATGTGGGATGCCCGCTATGGCGAACTCGTTTGCCTCACGTACTCCAAGTTTACTGCCGCAACCACAACTCGCGTGGCGCCTGAAAAAGAATGGGCAACACCGTTTGCCTCAAGGCTTTGGCGCATGTTCTCTGTGGATGTCGCAAATTTCGAAAATCACTAAGGCCGCTTCGCGGCAGTTTATAGTTCCTAGTTCTGAGTTACTAGCAATTTCAGAAAGAAAAAACATCTTGTCTTCTTATTTCCTCTAGTAACTCCTAACTAGTAACTGCATCGAAGATGCTCATAACTCGTAACTAGTAACTAGTAGCTAGTAACTAATTACTATATTCTCCCTCATGAACACTCCATTTTACGTTTTTATGAAGCTTTTGCCGAAGAACGCCGCTAGCCGCGTCTTTGGTGCATTCACGCGTTTGCGCATCCCGTTCTTGAGCAAGCTTGCTCGCAACGCTTTTGCGAGTTTCTACAAGCTCGATATGTCCGAATCGGAATACCCGCTGAGCCATTACGCAAACATTGGCGAGCTTTTTATCCGTAAGCTTAAGCCGGGCATGCGCCCTGTTGCCGATGGTGCCGAGGTGGTGAGTCCGGTCGATGGAGTGCTTTCGCAGACGGGCACATTCGATGGCGATGACCAAAGCTTGATCCAGGCGAAGGGCAAGACTTATTCGCTCAAGAGTCTGTTGCGTAACGATGATCTTGCTGAACGCTTTAAGGGCGGTGCTTTTGCTACGATTTACTTGGCTCCGTTTAACTACCACCGCATCCATAGCCCTGTCAAGGGCGATCTTGTACTTTCGAGCTATTGTCCGGGCACGCTTTGGCCGGTGAATGTCGGTAGCGTCGAACGCATCGAAGGTCTTTTCTGTATTAATGAACGTTTGACTAGCCAGCTGCGCTTGGCTGATGGTTCCGAAGTTCTCGTGGTCAAGGTGGGTGCGACAAACGTGGGTCGCATTGGCGTTGTGTATAACGATGCGCTTTTGACAAATGCGGGTATGCTTCCGCGCGACGAAAAACGTGTGGACTGGGTTCCGAATCAGCAGTATTCGTTTGAACGCGGCGATGAACTGGGCCGCTTTGAAATGGGCAGCACGGTGATTCTCGTGGTTGATAAAAAGATTCGCGAACGTCATCCGGACTTGTTCAAGTCGCGTCTTGGGCAGGCGGTGAAGGTGGGCGAGGCGCTTTAAGCGGCTCGATACTTTAACGAACGCTCTGCGGTCTTTCGGCGATGGTTTCTGTAAAACGCTTCATTCACGATGAGCCAGCGCTTTTTAAAGCATCGAAGGCTTTTGTGGCGTTGCTCTTTCGTTGCGCCGATCCCATTGTTTATGTGGCGTGTAAGCAGCCGGACCGTAATGCGCAAATTGCATGGACTTTATTAGGGAGTGCTCTTTTTCAAGACCGCACGTATCCCGATATTTTGCGACTGCTCACGAAACTTTACGAGCGATTCCCGGGCGATAAACTTTGGACGCTCCCTGTGCCTAAAGCAAGCGAGATTGAAGAGGTTGTTGAGCAAACTTTCAATAGCCGCAATTGGTCGGTGTTTGAACACGTGGCGGGAATTTTTTGGAGCGTGGGGCTTTTTGTCCGCCGTCACCTGGACTTGGTTGCGTGGGTGCGTGAACGTTCTCCCGAAGAATTGTGGAACGATTTGGGCGACATCTATTTCATGGGGCGTTCGAATCCGCGTCCGAAGGCTTGTGCTACGATTTACCGGCTGCTTGCCCCGCAACCGCTTGGCCTTGGTCTGGAATGTCGTGACTGTTCCAAGATGCCGTCTCTCCCGCTTACGATGGGCGCTCGTCGTTTCCTTGCCATACTTGGGCCCGCTAAGGAATTCAATTTTTCAGAACTCGAACCGCAAGAAAAACAGAAACTTGCCAACGAATATTTTACGGCGCTGGCTCCCGAGAATCCGTATTTTGCGGCACACTCCTTGCAGTTCTTTCTCGAAAACGGATCGAATGGTTTCATTTGCCGTGAGCTGACGGAAAATTGTTCCAAGTGCCCCCTTTATGAGTATTGCAATTATGCCGAGGTTCACTCGCGCTAACCTGATGTATGCTAAATTTTATCCGTATGAATCGATTTATATCGCTGTTGCCTAAGCTTGTTGGCGCGAGTGCCTGTGCGGCTTCGCTTATGCTGTGTGCCTGCGAGCAAAAGGTCGAAGAATTTGTCGATTACACGCTGATGTGCTACAAAGATGTTTGGCCGATGGACGATATTCGTATAAACGAAGGATCGGACTACGACATCAAGGCGCTTGAGAAAAGAATCGATTTGCGCTACCCGATGATGCTCGGCGATACGCTCGATGTGACGATTCTCGAATTTAAGAGCGACGTCTATGCGCTGGACTATTACATCAATAGCGGTCGCTTTCAGGGAATTGTGCCGATTTTGCGTGGTTCGTTCTTGGAACAAAGTATTCGTTCCGGTGCGCGTATTTTCGTTTTTAAGCACGACAGCTTCCGTCGTTACGAGCGCAGTGACCTCGAAAGCTACGTCCGGCGTTTCCCGAATGCGCGCCATGGCGGGTTCCCGCAAGAATTCTTGAGTCTCCCGTTTGAACATCGCGAACCGGGACACACGTCGATTCAGACCAAGTATTTCATTGGCGTCAAGGCGTATTTCCCGGTGCTTGCACAGAGCTACCGCGATTCCGACTTGCAGTGGAATGTCGCTCGCAGTTGGGACCTTGTGGACGAAAATGACTTTATCGCTTGGGGCCGTCAATTGAATATTGTGCAACCGAAGGGCATTTACCGCGAAGCATCGACGCTTTACTTTAATGCGGGCGAAGGCGTGAATGGCATGGCGACAAGGCTCCCCGGCGGTCGTGTAGTGGCGGTGTGGGGTTATCTCGATTGGACGGATCTAGAACGCAAGTTCTTTACCGCCAGTGACCGCGTCTACGGCGCAAGGTACTAGACGAAAGAACGCCCGCTGAGCGGGCTATAGACGAAAGACTAGAGAATAATAATGGCATTTCGTGCGATTTTATGATGGTTTTCTTTCGTCTTTCGTCTTTCGTCTTTCGTCTATAATCTATATTAACACCATGGCTATTGAAAAACTTGCTGAAACTCTTATGGAAAAGCTCCGCTTTATCACCAAGGCGGAAACAGTAATTGGCGAACCTATCCAGGCTGGGGAATCCACTGTGGTGCCCGTGAGTCGTGTATCTCTTGGTTTTGGCTTTGGCGGCCATCAGGGGAAGGGCGATACGTCTGCATCTGGCGGTGGCGCTTCGGTTGATCCGGTGGCGTTCCTCGTCATCAAGGGCGACGATGTGCGCGTTATGCCGATTACTAAGGACAGTTCCCTTGTTTCGAAGGTGATGGATATTGTTCCTGACGTTATGAACAAATTTACCGGCAAAAAGTCGCTGAACGACGTCTAGTCGCTTTTAGGCGGGCCGGCCTAAGGCCTAATTAAATTTTCTGTTTTGGCGATTGTGTTTTCGCTTTTTACGCAAAGAGCTCCGAGCTAAAAGGTCGGGGTTCTTTTTTGTGGTCATAAGCGCTTAGAGTTTTGTACTGGCGGCTGCCTTCAGAAAAAATGTGTTTTGGTAGAAAAGGAATATTTATTTGTCTATTTTTCGTTGGCTGTATTTTTAAAATATTTATAAAATTTTTGAGAACATTTTATTGAGAAAGATATTCTCTTGATAAGCTATAAATAATATAAAAAATCGCGATTTCTATTGACATTCCCAATTTTAGAGAGTATCTTTGTATGTGTAAAAGAGAGAATGGTGACGCTTTTGGGTATGTGATGTTTAGGAATTTTGAGAACGTCTGAATGTCTTAATCCATTCTCTTAGTTTCGCAAGGTGAATTGGTGCATTTTGCGAAGCGCCCGGCACGGGGTTAAACGTGCCACTAAATCCTCCTCCAAGGCGCCGTAATGGCGTACTCCTAACACAAAAAATAGGACCCCCTCATTTTTATGAGGGGGTTCTTCTTTTTTATGGAGTTTTTGTCATGCCCCGCACTGACAGGGCATCCCCTTTCTTGATGAAAAAGCCCCGGCATTTCTGCCGAGGCTTTTTTCAAATGCGTCATGGCTGTTTCGGCCAGAACGTTTTAAACGTCATGGCGGGCTTGACCCGCCATCTAAGCTTTTAGCCGAGCACCTTTTTCTCGAAGTCGCCGAGGCAGTCGACGAGGGCCTGAACGCCTTCGACCGGCATGGCGTTGTAGATAGAAGCGCGGAAGCCGCCGACAGAACGGTGACCCTTGAGCTGCTGGAGGCCACGAGCCTTAGCGAATTCAAGGAATTCCTTGGCGAGATCGTCAGCCTTGTCAGCTGCAACCACGTCCTTGTTGAATACGAACGGAACGTTCATGATAGAACGGTCTTCCTTAGCAGCTGTACCGACGAACACCTTGGAGTTGTCGAGTGCGCTGTAGAGGAGAGCAGCCTTGCTGCGGTTCACCTTTTCGATAGCGTCCACGCCACCGAAATCCTTGAGCCACTTGAGGGTGCGGTTCATCACGTACACGGCGAAAACCGGCGGCGTGTTGAACATGTTCTTTGCATCGATGTGGGTCTGGAAGTTAAGCATGGTCGGGATGGTGCGGTTCACCTTGCCAAGAAGGCCCTTCTTGATGATGGTGACGGTCACGCCAGCGCAGCTGATGTTCTTCTGTGCGCCGCCATAGACAACGCCAAAGTCAGAGACGTTGATCTTACGGGCAAGGAAGTCGGAGCTCACGTCGGCCATGAGGAAGCCGGACTTCGGCTTCGGGAAGCTCTGCCATTCCGTGCCGTAGATGGTGTTGTTGGCGGTAACGTGGAGGTAAGTAGCGTTGTCGCTGAGCTTCAGGTTCTTGTCGATGTGGTTATAGACGTCGGCCTTGGTATCGCAAGCGACATTTGCATTACCGAATAACTTTGCTTCCTTGTAAGCCTTGTTTGCCCAAACGCCAGTTAAAGCGTAGTCGGCAGTAGCGTTCTGGTCGAGGAAGTTCATCGGGAGCATGCAGAACAAAAGTGAGCAACCACCACCGAGGAACACGATGTCGTAGTCTTCTGGGATGCCCATCAATTCACGGAGGTAGTCTTCCGTCTGGGCGAACATATTTTCAATCGGCTTTGAACGGTGACTCATGGAGAGGATACTGATGCCGCTGTTTTCGAAGTCGATGCATGCAGCTGATGCTTCCTTGAGTGCCTGTTCCGGCAGGACAGACGGTCCTGCGCTAAAGTTATAGACTTTATTTGCCATTGTTGTGTTCCTTTTTAGGGGTTGTGCCCACTAGGGCTAAAAAATTACGGTGTAAAATTAGTAAATCGGTGTTGGTGTGGCAATAAAAAAAGCCCGCTTGCGGCGGGCAATTTTTTAAACTCCAAGAGCCTGGATGGCAGCCTTGTACTTTTTGAGACGGAATTTTGTCTTGAGTTCGCGGCGTTCTTGGCGGTGGATGTACTTGTCTTCGAGGAGGACATTCAAAATGGCGCTCTTAGCCTTTGCCGCTGTTGGATTGTCCTTGAGCGTTTCGACAAAGCGCACAAAGTCCTTTTCGCGAGCGTCGTATGTGGCGTCTTCGGCAGGCACGCCTTTTTCCATGAGATGACAGCTATATTCATCAATCCAAGATTGATTCTTATGGTAGGTCATTTTTTGGATAAGTTCAACCAAGTCTGCTGGAACGCCAAGTTTAATCATGTCATCCGGAGTCTTGTTGGTCGAAGATGTAATAGAATCCTGCAAAATGGCTAGAACCTGGACTTCTTCTGATTCACCCTTATTTTTGAGATAATCAGCAACGTTCTGGAGAAAATCGATGTAGGGTCCGCCGGCCTTGTCCTGTTGACCTTTGTGGACATCGGTCGCGATTTTGTAGGCGTCTTGATAAGAGAGCATTATTAACCTTTCTTTTAAATAAATTCGAGCATCCACGATGCCCATGCCTTGAATATACATAAAGCAAAGAAAAAAATGCGACTGATTTTTTCCAAATGGTTTGAAAAAAGCTTCGTTTTTACAATTATTGTGATGGAATGCTCAATTTATAGTTCTAAAATTCGTGTTTTTTGGTAAAAATAGCCTTTTGGGGTGATATTTATAGTACAAATGGGCTATGCTGTTTAGACTTTACGTTTTTATTAAAAAAAACTAAATTGCGGCTTGTTTTAGCAAATGTAAAAAAATGGGAACTAAAATGAAAAATAAAAAATTGAAACTTGGGCTTGCAGTTTCTGCAATGGCTCTTTACCTTGCTGGATGCGGTGATGACGTGCTGTATTCACAAGAAGGTGGACAATTCTCTACTGTCAATTCGATCAGTGACGAGAAATGTAGCGATGAAACCGAAGGTTCCATGGTCTTTCTCAAGTCTAAGTCCACGATGTACGTGTGCTCCGAGGGCGAATGGATTGCCATGAATGATCACGATGCCATCCAGTACCGCTGCGAATCCAAGGAACTGAAAGATAAGTCCGGCTTTGCCATTGTTTGCGATGGTGGCGATACGATTGGTGTTGTCCACAATGGTAAGGACGGTGCTGACGGCAAGAATGGTGCCAACGGTAAGGATGGCGTCAATGGCAAAGATGGTGCCAACGGTAAAAATGGTGCTAATGGTGCGAACGGCACCAATGGTTCCGACGGCACGAACGGATCAAACTGCACGACAAAGGCTGTTTCAGGTGGAATTGAGCTGAGCTGCCCAGGTGCAGAACCCGTGGTCATTAAGAATGGCACGAATGGTGCTAATGGTAAGGATGGCTCGAACTGCACGACGAAGGCTGTTTCAGGTGGAATCGAGGTGAGCTGCCCGGGTGCAGACCCCGTGGTCATTAAGAATGGTTCCAACGGCACCAACGGTAAAGATGCCGACATGGACAAAATCCAGAAGGATATTGATAGCAAGTTTAGCAGCGCTTCTGCCAAGCAGCAAAAGGACATTGACGATGCTCTCGCGAACTTGAGCTCCGCCTCTGCCAAGAACCAGAAGGACGTCGATGACGCCCTCAAGAACTTGAGCTCTGCCTCTGCCAAGAACCAGAAGGACGTCGATGACGCCCTCAAGAACTTGAGCTCTGCAACGGACAAGTTCGGCGAAGATATCGACAACAAGTTCAGTGATGCTTACAGCAGTTGGAACGCTGAACTTGAAAACAAGTCTTGCGCCATCGTGGATACAGTCCGCGACAACGAAAAGGCTATCATCACCGTGACCATCAAGTGCGGCGACGCCGAGACCAAGATGGAAATTCCGTTCACAGTCGTGAACGAAAACCTCGCCAAGGTGTACAAGAAACATGTTGTCGTGCGTTTCCCGGTGCAGGCCAACAAGGAAACAAAAACTGACGACATCTACGAGGAAATCTGGAAGAACCTCAAGGGTGGCGACAATGCAGAACTTACCGTGACGGATCTTGACGAAAAGTACGCTCCGAACGGCAAGGTGTTCCTGAAGGACTTGTTTGCTTCGGCCAACAAATCTTTCGTGACGATCGAGGAAACCAACGAAAAGACTGTGGAATACAAGGAACCTTACGACCCCGGTTGTGAAGCTCCGTGTCAAGCTGAACTTGAGTAACAACGCTTTCGGCGCCTTTGGCGGATTTGGCTCGAACGCAACGGATGTTATTTACAACGCCTATGCGGACTTGTCCGATGCTTCCGATACGGTTGTCATCGACTTCTTGACCGACTACAAGGCCGCCCGCGTAAAGAACCTGGTCGAAGCGGGTTCCGAATTTGCGGTCGCAAACAAGCAGGCCAACGAAGAACTTGCCGCAGCACTTTCCTTGAAGAACAAGGAAAGCGAAGAATATCCGTCTTTCGAACATTATGCCCCCGATCAGATTGGCCTGGCCGAAAACTTCAACAGCATTGTGTGGGTGATGGCCCTCATTGACCAAAAGAACAAGACTCCGGGTTTTAACTCGGTCTATAACGCTTTCCGCAATGTCTTTGCCGAAAACGGCAACTTTAACACCTCCGTCAATACGACTTACGCAGGCAAGGAACACAGCATGTTCTTTGTTGATTACCTCGCTTTGCTTATCGACGCGAACTTCTTCAAGTGGAACCAAATGC
>CACYRP010000024.1 GCA_902776765.1 Fibrobacter succinogenes | reverse complement strand
GGTTTGGCACCTCGATGTCGGCTCGTCGCATCCTGGGGCTGGAGAAGGTCCCAAGGGTTTGGCTGTTCGCCAATTAAAGCGGCACGCGAGCTGGGTTCAAAACGTCGTGAGACAGTTTGGTCCCTATCCGGTGTGGGCGTTCGAGACTTGAGGGAAGCTGTCCTTAGTACGAGAGGACCGGGACGGACGGACCTCCGGTGTACCGGCTGTCGCGCCAGCGGCATTGCCGGGTAGCCATGTCCGGATTGGAGAAACGCTGAAGGCATCTAAGCGTGAAGCCATTCCCAAGATCAGGTCTCGCGGGGGCAACCCCCTGAAGGGCCGTCGGAGACTACGACGTCGATAGGCCGCAGGTGTAAGCGTGGCGACACGTTGAGCCGAGCGGTACTAATAGCCCGTGAGACGCTTTTCCTTTCTTTCAACGATTCGGTTCAACTGTCCCGCGTGGGCAGCCCGGACCCGCCTGGCTTCAGAGCTCTGGCGATTGCGATAATAAGTTTGGTTCCATGGATCGCCGATGGTACCTGGCCCCCGGGCCCGGGAGAGTAGGTCGCCGCTGGATTCACGGGCCCCTTGAGCTAGATGCTCGAGGGGCCCTTTCTTTTTTTTCCCGCGAATCCCGCGCCGCCGCGGCACCCTGCACGGCACTGGTTGCGGACACGGCCCCGACCCGCACCGTCATTGCCGGCGCCGGCCGGGAATCCCCTTGCTGTTTTTGAGTGGCAAGCGCCAGCCCTCCGTATCATCTCGTAATATTCTAAATTACCACATTGATAAAAAATCCAAGGATTTACACGTATTCGGCTTGTCTCGTTCGCTACTAGTTTGTAGTTTAGAATTGTAGACGGGCGATGTCGCTAGTCTCGGGGTAGTGAGGATACAATCATGGAAAACAAAGAAAACGAAATCAAGAAGTTGGGACCAATTGTTGAGACCGTTTGGGGCGTTCTCCTTTTGCTGTCCAGCGTTACACTATTTTTTATAGGTTGCTGAACGATGTCCTTTAACAAATTGTCATAAAAAGAACCTGTTTTTGTTGGAAACAGGCTCTTTTTTTATCATTATAGCACTCACAAACGAAAAAATCTACGGAAAAGGCTTTTAAATCGTCTCGTTTAAAGTTTTCTTCTATCTTGAGTTTGAAAAGCTTAACTCGACAGAACAAGAATTGCAAGAACTAACATTCTAATCCGTTTTTTTTATATTTGAATATTAATTTGAATGTAATGTAGGATTTTTGTTTTTACATGTGCTTGAACAAACTTTTATTCTTATCCATAATCCCATTCCTCTTTGCTGCCTGTAACGAGGAACAGAAATTCATGATTCCAAAGCCGGGCGAAATCGTCCTGGATGTAAAAACCGATGAATATTCCTTGAATAAAAAGGTTCTTGGCAAAACTCCAGTTGACTTTTCGAATGATGTCAATTTATTGGTCATTCCTCTTGATGAAGAATTAAAACGGATTAGGTCTATTGAGCAGGAAGAGGCTTTAAGGGCGGGGCAACCGGTTGATGAATTTTTGTCCATCAGGATACGTTTTGATGAAAATCTTTCTTATGATGTTTTCTACAAGTCTATTGCTACAGCAGGTTTCTCTGCTTATACAAAGGTTCAATTTGTATTAGGAACGGATTTTAAGAATGTTTATGGGTGGAATTTACCTGAAAGAAGTCAATTCGGTTCTATATCGTGCAAATCGATAATAGAACATCAGAGATTGATGCAAAAAATTGCTGGAAAACAAAAAGAAATTTATCGTCCTCTGAAAAATTTTTCTGATAATGAAAATATTAACGAGCGTATTGACCTCATGCGGATAGAATGTGCAAAGAAAAATATTGGCTTGCTTTTGTCTTTTTACAGTAACGACGATGGCTTTACTTATGATTTAAGCTTAAATGAGACTGGTTTAGTGGATGGAAGGAAATTCCATACTTTCGAAAATATGGATGGTTTATGGAAATTTATAGAAGATATCCAATCGAAATTTGATTTGCGAGATAAAGAAGACAAAGATGAAATTGTAATCGCTTTGAAAAATGATGTATTGTTGAAAGATCTTGAACCTGTAATTAGAAGGTTAAAAAATTATGGTTATAAGGTTCAGTATGCGATTATATCAAAGTAATTTTTTGTGTTTTGTTTTAAAAATGTTATCTCTGGAAGTGCTATTTACGCTATTGACAACTTATCCATGAATTTGTATTTTTTGTAGTTTTTTTATACATCTGTATTTATAAATTAAAAAATAGTGGTGGGCCATTTTGCAGGTTTGGAGTTGCGAGGATAAATATGGAAAATAAAGAGCCTGAATATAAAAAGCTAAGCCCGATTGTAGAAACTATTTGGGGAATTGTTCTTTTGGTTTCTAGTTTCGCTTTGTTTTTTATTGGTTGCTGAATTATGTTCTTAACCAACTGTTATAAAAAAGAGCCTGTTTCTTACAAAACGGGCTCTTTTTCATTTTAATCGATTTTTCTCCATTCGCAGGCGCTTATCGGGGGAACATAGCGGTTGTTGAAGTATTCAGTGCAACCAGCGGGATTGTGTGCTTTAGCGCATTTTGTGTCGCGAATTTCGATGAGCTTGTCATAAACGTCCTTGTTTTTCATGGCTCTAAAAACTAGAGTTTCATGTAGGCATTCAAAACAGCACCGTCTATTATAGACATTCATCGTTTTCTCGATTTTTTCTATGACTTTTGTATCGCCGGTGGCTGAAAAATAAGCCCAATGTGCATCGACTTGTTCCCCTTCGCATGTGACGGAATCGCTAAACAATTCCTCGCTTTGAATATATTTGCTGATGCTTTGCTTTGCCGGAAAACCTGATGGAAACACACGATGGAAATCTTCTTGTTCCTTTGGTTCTAGGTGGGACATTATCCAAGCTTCGTCGAGGTTGTCGTGATTTTTTAGGCTTATTAGATTGATAAGAGTTGGGTAGTAAATTCTTGCGTTTTCTACGTTGAGCGTGTTTTTTCGAATTAAGGCGACGATGAAGTCGTTTGTGTATTCCGGTTTCATTCTATAGGCTTCGCCGACGAAAAGATCAAGAGAATCGACTAGGGCTGGCTTTAAATCATCTTCCTTAATGGTTTCTGCAAATTTGGGCTTGAACAGTGAACAACCTGAGAAAACAAGAGCTGTAATTGCAAACAACACAAGTAATTTTTTCATATATATAATCCTAATTTGGATACAATATATAAAAGAAACGGAGTCGCGAAGGACTCCGTTTTTCAAAATATCAGGGATGTTACACTCTTCCGAAGCGGCGGGTCTTGCGGAATGGCTTGTCGCCAAAGCGGCGTTCATCGTGGTCTTTGCGGAACGGTCTGTCTTCGAACTTGCCCGGTTTGCGGTCTGCAAATTCGCGTTCGCGGCGAGCTTTGCGATTTTCGAAGGGCTTGTCACCAAAGCGGTCTCCTCGTTCTCCACGGTCTTTGCGGAATCCGCCTCGGCGTTCGTCGTCGCGGAAACCTCCTTTGCGGTCTCTGTGGAAACTGCGGCGTTCTTCTCGGCTGGCGTGGGGTCTTGTTCCCGGTGCTGGGCCCTCAGGCGGTTCGTCGGTCATCACGCGGAAGCGGGCGTCGTTGCCGCGGATGGTCATTTCGGACAAGATGTCGAGAACGTTTTGCGGGAGCGTTTCCGGCAGTTCAACGGTACTGAACTTGTCGAAAAGCTTGATGCGCCCGATGTTGCTGCTGTTGATGTTGGCTTCGCCGGCGATGGCCCCTACGATGTCGCGCGGAGTCACATGGTCAATGCGTCCAACGCCAAGGTAATAGCGCAAGTAGCCTTCTTCGACTCCGTTCATGCCTTCTTTGCGTTCTTTCCTCAAGCGTTTCTGTTCTTCGTTGTTGAGGCCGAAGTTGTCATCGTTGCGGTTACCTTCGCCGAGGAAATCTCTGCCGCTGCGGACTTTTTCGCGACGTTCCTTCGGGGCTTCGAGCGGCGGGAGGTTCGGGAAGAGCGGCTGCTTTTTCTGGTACATCTTGATGACGGCTGCGGCAATGTCTTCGGCGGTCAACGGAATTGCAACATTCTCTTCGGTCACTTCGGCATGCTCAGTGACCTTGCTGTTGTCGGTCGGTGAGCTTGTCGAACCGTCGGAGGCGAGTGCACGGACGAGTTCCTTGAACTGGTCGAGTTCGCCATAGCTTACGACGCTCTTGACTTTTGCCTTAAAGGCGTCGACGCGCTTTTTGCTGATTTGTTCAGAAGTTGGCATTTCCATGGCTTCGATCGGCTGGCGAGTGGCCTTTTCGATAATTTTGAGCATGCGGCGTTCGCGCGGCGTTACGAAGAGAATGGCGTTTCCGCTACGGCCTGCGCGACCTGTACGGCCAATGCGGTGCACGTAGGATTCCGTGTCGTAAGGAATGTCGTAGTTCACCACGAGCGAAATGCGGTCCACATCGATACCGCGAGCGGCAACGTCTGTAGCAACGACTATGTCCAGCTTGCCCATCTTGAGGCGATTGATGGTGCGTTCGCGCATGGATTGTGCGAGGTCGCCATTGAGTGGCGCCACGTTGAATCCGCGACTTTCGAGCTTTTCTGCCACTTCGGTGGTGTTCTGCTTGGTACGCACGAAAATCAGTACGCCGTCAAAGTCTTCGCCTTCGAGCACGCGGGCAAGCGCTTCAATCTTGTGTTCGTTCTTCACGGCCAAGAAACGTTGGCGGATGTTTTCGACGGTGGTCGTCTTGCCTTCGATGCGGGCTTCTTCGTAATCGCCCAAGTGCTGGTCGATGATTTTCTTGACGCTATCGGGCATGGTGGCGCTAAAGAGCGCGCGCTGTGCATCGTTTGGGATTTCCTTGAGAATCGTTTCCACGTCTTCCATGAAACCCATGTCGAGCATTTCGTCCGCTTCGTCGAGAACAATTGCCTTGACGGCTCCGAGTGAAATCGAACCGCGCTTGATGTGGTCGATGAGGCGACCCGGAGTGGCAACGACAATGTTGGCCTTGCGCTTGAGGGCGCGCAATTGGATGGAAATGTCCTGACCGCCATAGACTGGGACCACGCTCACATTCTGCATCTTGACAGCGTATTGCTGGATGGCGTCCGAAACCTGGATGGCGAGTTCGCGGGTCGGTGTAAGCACGAGCATGGACGTTTCGCGGCTGTTGAAATTGATGCGGGAAAGGAGCGGGAGCGAAAATGCGGCTGTCTTTCCAGTACCGGTCTGTGCTGTGCCAAGGAGGTTTACACCCTGCAAGAGAACTGGAATGGCCTTGGCCTGAATGGGCGATGGCGTTTCGTAACCGGCGAGTTTGACCGCTTCAAGAACTTCAGGAGAAAGTCCGAGATCGTCGAATGTCACCAAGGATTCGTCGTTGATTTCGTCTTGGTTGTCACTGAGTTCGTCGGCGCTTTCGTCATCGCGTTTTTCTGCGATTTCAGTGGCGTTGTTGGTTGCAGGGATTGGTTTGCTATCGAGTTTATCGGAGCTATCGGACGTTTCTTCTTTTATAGCGGCATCGTCCTCCTCGATGAATTCGACTTTCTCACCCTTGCAAATCTTGGATTCTGCACCGGATTCCAAAACTTCACCATTTTCGTCAACGACAACACCATTAGGATTAGCGGCAAAGAAAGCGGCCTCGTCAGCCTGGTCTTCGTCTGCACCGCCTGCGATAGCGTTCAAGAACGCATCTGCTTCAATTTGCATCTTGGAATTGTTGTCTGGGTACAGATCTTCCGTATTGCTAGAAATATTTTCTGCCATAAGTCACCTTCGGGATCCGTAAACTTCATCTGCAGCGTTTGCCGCGTCATCACATTGCTCGAACCGAGCATTCAATAAGCCCCGAAGTGCACTCGCACTTATAAACCTGAAGTCTGTTGGGTCCCCTAAATTTTGCGCCAAATGTAGAAAATAACGGCTTGAAATCAAAGGTTTTTACAAACGCTAGTGATGAAGTAATAAAAAAGAATGGTTCGTTTTATGCGAACCGCGCGGTCGTGTCTAATAGAGTGAAAGGATTGTTAGGTATAAAATAGGGGGGGGTATATGTTGTTGGTGTAAAAGATTGATGGAAATGGCTATTGAACATAGACAGTTTGAATGAATTATACTATATTATGCAAACCTCGGAGAGATGCCAGAGTGGTCGAATGGGCCGGTCTCGAAATCCGGAGTCTGTCACAGGACCGAGGGTTCGAATCCCTCTCTCTCCTTGAAACAAAAAGCGAAGCCGCAAGGCTTCGCTTTTTGTTTCAACAGAATGAACGTGATGAGAACCCTCGGTCGAGGGTTCGATTGACCGCGCGAGAGCGAAGCGAACACAGCGCGGTCAAGGATTACGGCCTTTGGCCGTAACCCGAAGGGCAACTGGCGAAACGAAGTGAGCAAGTTGTCCCATCCCTCTCTCAAAGAAGCCGCAAGTCTTCGCTTTTTGTTTCAGTAGAAATAAGCCGATGAGAACCCTCGCAGAGGGTTCGATTGACCGCGCGAGAGCGCTGCAAAAAATTTCCCAAAAATTCATTTTTCTTGTTCGGCGCGTTATTTTTCGTGAATTTTATATGGAATTTACGAAAAAATGGTGATTTTTAGCACTTTTGTGGTCTAAAAATGAAATTTTGTAATAAAAATGTATTCTTTTAAAAAAATTATGCTATATTTTTCCTTGTGAACGTATCAGAGGGGAGCTTTGGTCAGCTTGTGTAATTGCAAGCGCATTCTGCTTTTAAACGAAATAAACGTCACGAGACAAGGAACCGTAAATACGGTTTTGGTGTATTTGGAGTTTATTCAAAAGTCTCTCATTCCAACTCGTAAATTACTGTCGCCCTCAACTTGAGGGCGACTTCCCGTTTATAGAGGTAGCGCGCTTGCTTGCGGCAACAAAAAAGAGCCCTACTTCCATAGAGCTCTTTTTATACCCTGTGTTGCGGTTGGCTTGTGGGTATAAAAAAGAACCCAACTAACGTTGAGTTCTTTTATACCTTTTGTCGCGGTTAAAAAAAAGACCCATCTTTCGATGAGTCTTTTTATACCCCCAAGCGGTTTCGAACCGCTGTTGCGGGAATGAAAATCCCGAGTCCTGGGCCACTAGACGATAGGGGCGTTTTATGTGGAGACAAATATAGGATTTTATTGAATTATGTCAAGGGTACTTTTTTCAATTTTTTTTGAGGGGATGCTGGGGCCCCTCCCGCGTTAATAAAAAAAGAACCCAACTAACGTTGAGTTCTTTTATACCTTAAAAAGGTTAAAAAAAAGGCCCATCTTTCGATGAGTCTTTTTATACCTTGTGATGCGGTTAAAAAAAGACCGACTTTTCAGTCGATCTTTTTATACCCCCAAGCGGTTTCGAACCGCTGTTGCGGGAATGAAAATCCCGAGTCCTGGGCCACTAGACGATAGGGGCGTTTTAGTGTGCGCCAAATATAGATGTTTCTAGAAAAATGTCAAGGGCTTTTGCTTGATTTTTTTATTTTTCCCTCGTGATTTTGAAAAAAAGGTTAAAAAAGATACTTTGGCGCGGCATTTTTCGTTTTTTGCCGGTGGCGCTTTTGGCGAGTGCTGCGGATGCCGCTTTGCTTTGGGGTATCCGTTCGTTCATGGAAATTCTTCAGGGCGAGGCCGTTTTTTCGCTTGTGCAATGGCTGGGATTGATGGTTATCCTTTCGGTGCTCCGCTTTGCGTTTTTCGTCTGGAAAATGAACGTTTCTGAAAAGTGGCTTTTCGGCGTGGGCGCTTACGTGATGGCGTGGTTCTTGCATACGTTGCGGGCACTTTCTCCGCGCGTTTTCCACACGCCGGAGGGTGAGGCTAAAGTCGAGGCTGCTTACGAATCGACTCTCGTTTTGCAATCGAATGGTGGCGTGTTTTTCCAAGCGGTTCAGGCCGTTCTCCAGTTGTTGGTGTTTTTGCCTGTTCTCTTCTATATATCATGGCCCTTAACGTTGTTCCTTTTTGTCGTTGTTGTTCCGCTGGTGAGCTGGATGCAGCGCTGCTTGCATAAGATGGGGCCTGCCGAAGAAAGTATTTTGAATGAACGTTCCGCTTTTCGCAGTTCGCTTTACCTTGCGCGAAAAATTTTTCGCCGTTGGAGTTCCCGCTTTGAACGTAAGGAAGTTTCAGATGATTTAATGGCTCAGGTGCGTGACCTTAGAGACGATGGTCTTGATGTGTCGCTCCGCAAAGGTGTGCTTTCGTTGGTGGCAGAATCGGTGTCGGTCCTGGCGATGGTTTTTGTGCTTGCGTTCTGTGCTCTTTTGATTTCGAAAGGCTGGATGGATGGAACCGGGCTTGTGCTGTTTTGTTCGGCGGTTCTTCTTTGTTACAAACCTGTAAAAGAATGTGCCCGCGTGATGCCGCAGGCGCGTTCGGCGATGAGTGCGCTTAGCGTTTTGGAAAAATTCGAAGCGCTTCCTTCGAAAAAAACGGATTCGGGTTCGGTGGAGCATGTTTGCGTGCCGGATATGGAAAGCTTGGAAATTGTGCATGGCGATTTCTCGTACGAAGGTGCCTTTGAAACGCTTTTCAGCAATTTTTCGCTCTGCTGGAATATGAAAAAGCCGGTGCTTGTCCGCGGTCGGAATGGCGTTGGCAAGTCAACGCTGTTGCGATTGCTGGCTGGACTTGAAGATTGGGATTATGGTAAAATTATCTGTAGTTTGCCGTTCAAAAACAGCGTGTTTTTTGTGGCGCAGGATTTGGAATTGCCTCCGCTTCATTTGTTGAAAAAGCTTCTTGCACAGACGAATTCTGCCGCTGTTGTTGAATTTGCGCGTGCAGCTCGTGTAAATAAAATTATGGACAAGGAGGGTATGTCGGGCGGGGAACGCGCGCGTGTTGCGTTGGCGTGGGCGCTCGCTTCTGATAGCTCGATGGTTTTGCTAGATGAACCTTTTGCATCTGTTGCTCTTGTCGATCGCGAACCGCTGTTGACGGCGTTCCTGGATACGGCTGAGCTTTTGCATAAATGGGTTGTTCTCGTGAGTCACGATGTTTTATCTCGTGAATTGGAACAACGTTTTGATGTCGTGGAGATGGATCATGTTTAGTACGAAAAGTAAAGTTTCGACTTTTTTGTATCGTTTTCGAGGAAATATTTTGGGTATTATTGCTATTGCGCTTGCGCTTGCTCCGCCCAGTCTATTGCCTGATGAATTGTATATAAATAATTGTATTGTTGGTATGTTGATTGCGCTCTTGCTTTATGCGGTCAGTGCGTATTTGCGGGTGCAGACACGGCGGTTTATTGGCGAACATACTCGAGGAAAGGTCCATGCGGCGGAATCTTTGGTGACTAGCGGTCCTTATGCTCATGTGCGTCATCCGCTATATATATCTAATACCGGCTTTGCACTTGGAATTGCGTTTTTCCATTTGGGAGTTTCGTATTGGGTTGTTCCGTTTATGTTTGTCGTGATTGCGTTTGAAGTGGCGCTTTCGCAAATCGAAGATTTGTTTTTGGAACAGAAGTTTGGCGATGATTGGCGCGCTTGGGCTTCGAAAACTCCTGCGCTTATTCCGCGTTTTGGTGATTCCAAACACGTTCTTCCGCAAAGAACCTTTTGGCAAGCATTTTTTGCAGATTCTTCTACGTGGTTGTGGCTTTTGTTTTGTAATTTATTATTGGTATTAAGAAAGGTGGCTTTTTTCTATGTTTAAGGTCTTGGACATTGCGCGTGAAGCTTTGGGTTCTGTAGCCAAAGTTGCAGCCAAGGTTCCTGTTATAGAAAATAAGTACCATGTGAAAGATCGCTTGCGTGGCCCGTGGCCTAAAGGGCCGTTCCTTTGGATGCATGGCGCGAGTCTTGGCGAGTGCAAGATGCTTTTGAATGTGGCGAAGTTCCTCAAGGAAGATTTGCCGAATTGCCCGCGTCTTTTGGTGACAACGCAAAAAGTTGAAGTGCTCTCGTATATCAAGGATTCGGGCGCCGAAGTGGCTGCGTGTATTGCGCCTGCCGATACGCCTGCAACGATGAAAAGTTTTGTTTCGGCCGTGAGGCCGCTTGGGCTTGTCCTTGCGGAAAATGAACTTTGGCCGGGCTATCTTTCTTCGATGTTGCGGATTTCGATGCGCCCATCCGTGGCTGTTATTTCGGGGCGTTTCCATAGGGCGATTCCCGGAATGGATTACTCGGCGATTGGTTTTGCGAGCATGCAGACCGGGTCGGATCTTTCGCGCTTTTTTAGCGTTTCTGCGCGGTCGAACAATTCCCGGATGATGATTGGCGGCGACTGGAAACTTTTGCCGTGGGTGCGCTCGGGTGAGGCTGTTGTTGCTCCAGAAAACCCGACGGTCGATACTTCATTTATCTCGATGCACATCCAGGAATGGCCGAGCCTTGGCCGCATGATTGTATCATCGATCAAGCGTGAAGAATCGGTGGTGCTTGTGCCGCGTCGTCTCTCGGAAGTGGCCGGTTTCCGCAAAGCGCTGAGTGAACAGAATATTGCGGTGGTCGATTGGCCTAAAGTGCAGAATGGCGCCGTTTCCATTGTTTCGCAGTTTGGCGTGACGAAGGACGTTTTTGCAATTTCGAAATCGGCTGTTGTGGGTGGTTCGTTTGCTCGTGGCCTTGGCGTCCATGATTTTTGGGAACCTCTCCAGCGGGGTGTTGCGACTTGCGTCGGGCCGTATGCCGAAGGGCAAAAGGAAACGGTGACGACTCTTGTTCGTGAAGGCGTTATCGCTCAGTTGCAATCGGTGGATGATTTTTCTCAGCGGAGCAGACCCGATGTGCGCTTGGTACAAACGTTCCTTGCTCATGAAAGTGCAAAAATTAGCGATTCGTACCAGCAATTGATTGAATTCTTGAAAAATTTGTTAAAGTAAATTAGGTGAATTATGAAAAAACTCGTTTTGGCTACACCTCGTGGATTCTGTGCAGGCGTAGATCGTGCTATCCATGTCGTCGAAAAAGCTGTCGAAAAATTCGGTACGCCGATATATGTGCGCCATGAAATTGTGCATAATAAATTTGTTGTGGATACTCTTAAGGATAAAGGCGTTGTTTTTGTCGATGAACTCAATCAGGTGCCGGAAGGATCCGTGGTGATTTTCTCGGCACATGGTGTCGCCGAAAGCATTTATGCAGAAGCTGAGGCACGCCATTTGAAGGTCCTTGATGCGAGTTGCCCGCTGGTGCTTAAGGTTCACTTTAGCGCAAAACGCCATTACAACGCTGGTCGCCATATCATCTTGATTGGGCATGCGGGCCATGCCGAGGTGATTGGGACGCTTGGTCAGCTCCCGGAAGGTGCGATTACGCTCATTCGTAACGAGGCCGATGCTGAAATGGTGCAGGTTCCAGAAGATAAGGAGCTTGCCTATATCACGCAGACGACGCTTTCTGTAGCCGAAACGCGCAAGATTATAGATGCGCTCAAAAAGCGTTTCCCGAAAATTATTGGCCCTGAAGCAGGCGATCTCTGCTATGCAACCGGCAACCGCCAGGCGGCAGTTCTTGAACTTTGTTCCAAGGTCGATATGCTCTTGGTCGTCGGTGCGAAGAATTCGTCAAATTCGTCGCGCTTGATGGAGTTGGGGCTTGAACAGGGACTTCCGAGCCACCTCATTGCCGATGTGAACGATCTTGACATGTCTTGGTTTAATGGTGTCGAAACGGTCGGACTTTCGAGCGGAGCGAGCGCACCTGAAGTGCTGGTTCAGGGCGTTGTCGACTTCTTGAAGGCTAAAGTTAAGGGCCTTCAGGTCGAAAATCTTGTAAAATTAGTGGAAAATACCAAGTTTAACTTGCCAAAGACATTGCAAGATTAAACTTTAGCCTTGACAATTTTGAAATTTTTAGCTAAAATTGCTGCCTGTAAAAACAACGGAGTTTAATATGAGCCGCATTTGTGAAGTCACCGGCAAGGCCGGTCTCGTGGGCAACATGGTTTCCCACTCTAATCGTAAGAAGTTGATCAAGCAGCTTCCGAACCTCCAGAAGAAGCGCTTCTACATTCCTGAAGAAGATCGCTGGGTGACCCTCCGCGTTAGTGCCGCAGGTCTCCGCACCATCAGCAAGCTTGGCATCCAGGCTGTTGCTCAGGAACTCGGAATCTAATTTTTTAGATTAAAAGTTTAACAAAAACCGCTATGCAACGCATGGCGGTGTTTTGTGTATTCTGGGAAAGGTGAATGCGCGGCCAAAATGCGGCGTTGGGGCGCATTTCTCACTACAAAAAAGACCCTCGATTGCTCGAGGGTGACGATTATGCTTTGTCACTTTTTCTCGTTATCTTCGCAGAGACGAGTTTTTTAGATCTTTCGACTTCGGTGCATGCACCTTCGCTCAGAATGACGTTTCCGCGTCACATCCTACTGCCTACTGTCTACTTCCTACTTTCTAATAAACTGCGGGACGCCTTTGTACTTGGCCATGGCCTGCATGATGCTCCCCATTTCCCATTCCTTTTCTTTAAGGCGGCGGCGGAGGAGGGCCACAAACACTTCCATGAGCATTTCGCAGTCATAGACGGAACGGTGCATCTTTTCTTCGTCGATGGTCATCGAGATTTCGCCGCGCTTCATGAACATATTAGCCATGAAACCGAGCTTGTGGTTTGCGAGTTCCGGCATGATGGTTTTTGAAATAGCGAGGCTATCGACGACGGGGTTCCCTGGCGTGAACTGCGGATTCTGTTCGTAGGCGGTGCGCAAAAAGCTGGCGTCGAAGTTGGCGTTGTGGGCGAGCAAGATGGAGCCCGGGCCGCAGAAGGCGGTGAACTGCTTGAGTGCTTCACCTACTGGCGGTGCGTTTTCGACCATTTTGTCGGTAATGTGGTTCACGTTGGTGGCTTCGGCGGGAATGAGCATGTTGGGCTTTACGAGCGTGTCAAATTCCGAGATGAGTTTCGGGACCACGCGCCCGTTTTTCACCTCTACAGTGAACTTTACGGCGCCAATTTCAATGATTTCGTCCTTGCGGTTTACAAGACCAGTCGTTTCTAAGTCGAATGCGACGAATTTTGGAGGTAATGCGATCACGGCTGTGTTTCCTTATTTTGAATATTTTCGGGCAAAAGATACTTAATTTCGATGTCAATTGCTGTCAAAGGGAGAGGAATTATGAAATTATCCCACCCGTTCAGGCGAAAATGCCTGCCGTACTTGATGCAAAAATGCCACAGGGGGCGCTCGCTTGCCTTGGAAAGCCAAAGCGATCCAGGTTTCACCTGGAGGGCCGGCCCGTGCGGGCCGTCGAGCGCCATGCCGACAAAGCGGCCGTTCTTGAGCGATTTTAGCAGGTGGCGCACGTTTGTTGCCCCGTGCGTGTCGGAACCGCGGGTGACTTCGTAATGGAGTTGCTTGGCGGCTTGGGCGAAAAATTCCCCGTCGCTTGATTCCGAGACGAGGATGTGAACGTTCTTGTCTTTGAAGGCGGCGCAACTGGCGAGCAGGTCCTTGTGCCACAGTCCAAGGATGCCCGGACGGAAATCCTCGGGGACGCGAAGGCGGATACGGAGACTCCTCATCCAGAGGGCGCCGATCGCGGCGAGTAATTTGGTCTTAATCGAGGGCTGTTTCACGCGTAAAAAATAGGTAATGGAGGGGGCCTAGACAATGAAAACGAAATTTTTTTGACTTTTTTTACTTTGAACCCTTGTATAAGTTCAAATAAATATTTATATTGCGTCTGCAATTATGGCGACGTACCCAAGTTGGTAAGGGGCGAGTCTGCAAAACTCTTATTCGGCGGTTCGAGTCCGCCCGTTGCCTCTGGAAAGACCTTCTGTGAAAGCAGAAGGTCTTTTTGTTTTGTGTATGGACTGTGTCCCGTTCCGCTTTATAAGATGATTGGACATGAAAAAAGCCGCTTGAAGCGGCTTTCATTCTTAAGGAGATTCCTTTTTGGAACGGAACCCTGGATAAAGGTGCAGGGAATGATGTGTCTGCGGCTATGCTGCATTTTGGCTAAGTATTGCATCGAAGTGGGCTGAGCTGAAGTTGCGGACGCAAAGTGTCAACCATGGTCACGACTCTCGCCCTACGCATTTGTTGTCTTTCGTCTATCGATTAGGGATTGGTAGATAGAACTGTTGAGTCTGGGGTCGCTCGTGAACTCGCTATGAGGTCGCTTCGCTCTGGGCTATGGGCACGCTTCGCTTTGAGGAAAACAGCTTCGGTACTGTTCTCGTTACAGATACGTTACCCGTAGCGTTCCACTTCCTACTTCCTACTCCGCCGTAGGTGGCGGAAGCGGATTCTTGCGGGGGCGGCCACGTGGGCGCTTGACGGGCATTTCTGCTGCGGCTTCCGGGTGCAATGCCTTGTTTTTGGCCATGAGCGCTTCGCGGATTTTCTTGGCGCGTTCTTCGATGCGCTGGCGGGCGAGGTCGGCCGCCGATACGATCACGGTCTTTGGCTTGTCGCCGGGCTTTACCCCGAACGAGCCCTTGAGGACGCGGCCAGAAGGCGGCTTAGGCGGTTCCGAGAGGACGCTTGTGAGCACGCGCTTGGGCGGTTCTGCGGGCGCTGTTTGTGCAATGATCTTCTTGACTTCGACGTCTTCGGCCTTCGGTGCGCTTGCGTTTGTGGCGATTTTCTTCAAGATGCTGTTGATTTCGGCATCTTTTTCGGCTTCGCGCGATTCGGCTGTTTCCGGTTTGTTGTACTTGGCTACGAGCGAATTGAACTTGGCGTTTTCGTTTTTTTCCTTGAGCGCCATGCGCTCACGCTTGGACGGACGCCTTGCTCCGTTGTGCTTTTTGCCAACAAACTTTTTCTCTTTGCTTTCCGAGTTTCGGATGATTTCTTCGTCGGAAAGACCACGCAATTCGGGCGGAACTTCAGTGATTTGAAGGGCCTCTTTTTTAGTGGAATCAGTCATGATTTTAGGGTCTTTTAGCTTTTTTTGGCTTGTCAAGGTTTTTTTTGCATTTTTTTTACAAAAAATTCAGAAAAAAATTAAAAAAATTTGAAAAAAATGTTTGTCAAGGTCTAGAAAAAAAATTCTTTATGGACTATTTTTGGTGTACATGCTTCGGTTTACACAAGAAATATCTCTCGCTTTGCGCTCTATCGCTAATGAAGAAGAGTCGCATGAAATGTCTAAGAAGGCTAGGGAGCAATTTGAATTTCTCGGAATCAGATTGGTTCCCCGTCGTGAAGTCACGTACCCGATTTTCGACAAGTACCCGCCAAAGGACGGGGACGAACTCGTATCGAGGGTTGAGGACATGTGGGCACAGCCGTACAGGGAATTCCAGTACGCGGCTTGTGATTACCTGTTCCGCCATCGTGTGCTTCTCGGTGGCCAGCATTTGAATTTTTTGAAAAAGCTCATCAAGACCAGAGCTTGGCGCGATACGGTCGATACCCTCGCTTCTTGCGTTTTGGGTGACCTGGCGCTCCGCTTGCCGGCCTTGCGTACAAAGATTGCATCCTGGATCCGTGACCCGAATATCTGGGTTCGCCGTAGTGCAATTATCTTCCAAGTGCAGTACAAGGACCGCACCGACTGGCCGCTTTTGCGCCAGTTCTGCCTCACTTGTGCCAAGGACGATGATTACTACATCCGCAATGGCATTGGTCGTGCGCTTTCTGAATACGCACGAATTAATCCGACGGAAGTTCGCCGCTTTGTTCAAGATAACGCTTTTGCCGAACAGACTGCTCAAGAAATCTTGCGCTTGATTTAGTTTTGGTTCAATATCAACAACTTTTAAAGACTCTCGAAAGGGAGTCTTTTTTTGCATCATCTTGTCCGTATTTTCTTCGGATTGTAGGTCACTCCGGAACGGCTTTAGTCTTCCTCCGAAGGCGGATCCGTAAAGGTTATTTCTTTTCGGATTTTTTTGATTTTTCCTTTAGCGGAAAGGCGAATTTGCCTTGAAGAACGCAACCTTTGGCACCGGGGTCGCATTCCTGTTTGCGTTTTTCGCAAAATGTTTCGTTGAGGTATTTACATTCCCAGCTCATAAGGACCTCCTTCTTAAAGTTGCCTGTCGAGCCCCGATGGGACTTCTCTTTTAATCTAATCAAAAGAGGGCTAATAAGCCTATAATTTTGAGCTGATATTAGTCTATTTAAAACGGAATTTGCGATTCTCGTTAGAAAAAAAACGACGCTCGCCTTAGTCAAAGCAAAGTGTGCGGCGGTAGGGGATGAATCCGGCGTTTTTGATGAAACTTTCGGCCTCTTCGATAGTCGTGAGGCCGTGGTTCTTAAGCACGTTCTCTTCGATGACGATGCTGTTGATGTCGTCGGCTCCAGCGTGCAGCCCGAGTTCGCCGAGCGAAAGCCCCATGCCAAGGAGCGAAACTTCGATGTGCGGGACATTGTCGAGGTACAGGCGGCTGAGCGCAAGCAACTTGAGGTATTCGTCACCGCGCACATGGCGGATGGGGAACTTGTCTGTCTGCGGTTGGAACGTCCACACGACAAAACTCTTGAAACCGTGAGCGATGTCCTGCGTTTTGCGGACGTATTCCAGATGTTCGATGATTTCTTCGGCAGTTTCGGCGCTGCCGATGACGATGTTCGCGCTGCCGGGGAGGCCTTTTTTATGGCAGGCGGCTAGCGTGTCGCACCACTGCTGTGCAGGGAGCTTTCTCGGGCTCAAAATTTGGCGCATGCGGTCGCTTAAAATCTCGGCACCTGCACCGGGCACGGAACTGAGACCAGCGTCTTTCAAAATGTCGAGCAGTTCGTCTAGCGAAATATTGTTGAATTCCGCAATGCGGACAAGTTCAACCGGTGAAAATCCGCGAACCTTGACGCCCAATTCCTGCGTGAGCATCTTGAGAACGTCGGTGTAATAGCTGAGTGGAATTTCCTTGTTGACGCCGCCTTGCAAAAAAATCTGGTCGGCGCCTTTGGCTTTTGCTTCAAGCGTCTTTTGGCGGATTTCGTCCAAACTCAAAACGTAAGCTTCGGGGCTGTGGGCACTGCGGCAAAAACTGCAAAAGCTGCAAGTCACTTCGCAAACGTTCGTGTAGTTCACGATGCGGAATGCGGTGTAACCCACGCGGTTTCCGGGGAGCTTCGCGTGACGCACGGTATCGGCTGCTTCGATGACTTCTGTCCACGGAACGCTTTGCAAAATTTCAAGCCCTTCTGCAGGCGTCAATCGTTCTTGAGCGATTGCTTTTTTCAACAAAGAATTCATTGGTTAAATAATAGAAAAGGTTTTAGGTTACAGGTGTCAGGTATTAGGAAAAGAACATGCACTTTGTGCATCTGTATAAGGCAGTTTCGTCACTAATAATAATCTAACTCCTAACCCCTAAAACCTAATGCCCCATTGACTAATTATCCACGAAACCACTTTAGCGCCTTGTGACTTGGCGCACGAACGAGGATATATTACAAGTGGGTTTAGTTAGGTAGAACACTGGTGTGTTCATGCTTGGTTTTGCACAGCCACGCTGTTGTGTGGTGTATCTCCTTGCGTGTTTCAAATCAGTTTGGAGGACTTATCCCATCGGGAAAAGAGTTAGGAATGATACAAAAGGAGAACAGGGTATGAAACACCTCGGTTTAAAATGTGCTGCTATGGCTATCGCTATGGTGGCTTCGGCTCAAGCTTTTACCCTTACGGGTAAAGTGAACGATGAAAGTGGCAAGGCTATTGAAAAGGCTTCTGTTGAACTTTTGAAAAATGCTCTCAAGACAACGACTGATTCCAAAGGCGAATTCAAAATCGTCAAGGAAGATTCTACGATTGGTATCCACACGGTGCGTCCGAGACTCGGTTATGTGAGCGTAGTAAACGGCGTATTGTCTTATTCGCAGAGCACAAATGAACCCGTCCGCGTACAGATTTTTGATGCCGTGGGTACTCGTGTCTTGAACGAAACTGTTTACGGCTCGGGCACTTTAGATATGCAGTCTGTCGTGCGTTCGCAGGGGGCGTATTTTGCCCGCGTGAGCGTTGGCAGTGCACAGAGCAACTTCCGTTTCACATCTAATGGTAATTACAAAGCCTCATTCGGTGAAGCTGTTGCTCGTGGTCTTGCGAAAGAAGGCGAAGGCGACGAACTTCGCGTGATTGCTACGGATTATGATACGTTGACAGTTGCTCTTTCTAATTTGGATACAAACGTGACGCTCAAGCTCAAAAAAACGGTCAAGCAGCCGGAATACGCTTACGGTTGGGGCCTCAAGAACGATCCTGTGCCGACTCGTGGTTGCGGCAAGGATACCAAGCTTGATTACAAGTATCGTGGCGACAAGCCTTACATTGATTTCAAGTGGAGCAAGGGTACGCGCACGGTGCGTATTGACATCCCGAAGAGCTACGACAAGAACAAACCGTACAAACTCATTTTTGGCATGCAGTGCATGGGCGGTTGGGCCGGTGGCGTGCAGGACGAAGGCTACTATGGCTTGAAACCGTTTGACAAGGATGAAACCGTAATCTTCGTGGCTCCGGAAGGCAATGGTAACCAGGCTCCGTGGGATCAGAATGACTACATCCTCTTCGATGAACTCCTTGCTTATCTCGAAGGCAACTTCTGTATCGATTCCAGCCGCGTGTTCTCGACCGGCTTTAGCTATGGCTCGATGTTCTCCAACGGACTTTCTTGGAACCATCAGGATGTGCTCCGCGCTGTTGCCGTGTACGAAACTGCTGAACGCAACATTTGGCTCCCGCAGCGTAAGCAGATGGGCATTGGTTGGATGGGCGTGCTTGGCCTCGATGATAACCTCTGCACTCCGGAAATGGGACGCAATGCCCGCGATATCATCTTGACGCTCAACTCCGAAGGCGGTAAGGCGAAGAACGAACGCGCCGAAGAAGCTCAGCGCAACGCCGCTCACAAGTGCTACGATTACACGACAGTCGAAGAACGTTTCCCGGTTCGTTGGTGCACTCAGTCCGGTGGCCACATCTGGGACCACAAGGACCCGGGCCAGCAAAAATCTTGGGTGCCTGAAACCACTTGGGATTTCTTCAATAAGTTCTAATTCATAAACTTCTTTCCTCCTCACTTAGCTCTCGGTTTCGACCGAGAGTTTTTTTGTTGGACTTTCCCTCAAAAAAAACTGCGGGAAAAACAAAAAATTGAAAAAATGGCGTTTTTTACGTAAGATTTTGGCTTTTGGGGCACTTTTTTACGTAAAATTTTAACGTTGTCTGTATTTATTTGGCTGGTTTCACAATTTTTGCGCTGTATAACGCTCGAAAAGTGACGTTAAAATTTTTTTTGAGTGGAAAAATGGGGGCAAAAAATGAAAAATGGTCATTGAAATTCAAGAAAATACTTACTTTGTGTAAAAAATTACGTAAGATTTGGGCGAAAATTAGCTTTTTTTACGTAAAAAAGAGCAAAAAATCATTTTTTCGAAAATGTAAGGCTGTTTTTCTTTTGTTTGAATTGTAATTTGGGGAATATGAAAAAAATTTTGAAAATGCTGCTGGTTGTTGTGGCACCGCTTTTGCTTGTGGCTGCGTTTTACGGGTATCATTTTTATCGTGCGAAATCGTTGGAAAAAATGAGATATTCGGATGCAGGCGCCTTTGCAACCGATGCGGAAAATGCAGTGAATATGCTTATTTATTCAATGAAATTGGATAAGGGCATAAAATGCGAACCTTTGCTGAAAAGATTAATTGGAGAGAATTTGAACGATTATATGGAAGCAGGGATGGCTGCAGATATATATAGGTCGGACACTATTTTGGATAGCCATGTCGAAATGGAACGTGATGATTTGGGAAGAACGTCAATTGCTGAGTATAAGAAAAAGCGTGATACTGGGTGCTTTGATAAAGTGAATTCTGTTATACTAAAAGAAAATGCAGATTCCTTGTATGGTTCGACTTGTAATTTAATTACTTTTTTACTGAGAGAATATGTGCGACAGGAATTTTATGTAGGAAAACGTCGTAATGGAATTGTGACTGAATGTGAAAAATATTATCGATATTTGAACGATTTTAGGGAGCCGGTGAAACCGGAAAGTGCGCAACGGATGGAACTAGATTCTGTTTCTGGAAAAATAGTCAAATTTATTTCAGAAAAAGAACATGTTTCTTATAAAATAAGGAAACTATACGAGTCGTTCTCTTACGATCCGTTCTTGTACCTAGATACTACGAAGATGTTTTTTGATGGCTTGGGTCGCCTTGTTGAATCGAATATGGATGGAAAAGATTTTCGTTATGAGCATTTGACGAATGATACCGCAAATCTTAATGTGAAAATTTATAGTGAGTCTGGGAAAAACATCGGTTTTTACAAGAGATCCTTTGATTACAATGGAAACCTGCAGACTGTACGGTATGGAACAAATTTTTATGAAGTGAATGAAAAGCACTATTATGAAAATGGCAAGTTAATCAAAGAAACATCGAAAGAAGATCGTTTTTATTATAGCTTGCGTTCTCGGATGAGGCTGTTTGATTCTACGGAAAAAGAAATATTGGATTCCTCTTTTTACGAAAAAACTTTTTTGCCGGGAACAAGATTGAGTGCTCGCTCGGATGTGACCAAACGCCAATATGAAAATGGAAAAATAAAAAAGGACGAACATTACGAGGAAACATTTAAGAGGCCTTTGTCTTTTATGTTTTCTCCTATGAAATCAGAGAAAATAAAAGAAGTCAAAAATTTGAAATTTGAGTATGATCAAATGGGTACATTGATATCCATGGTCGATATTTTGCATGGGAATAAAGTTCTCTTTTCAAAAGAAAAACAAGATACTCTTCCGATGTGTTCTGATGATATTTTTCGGTATTGGAGAATGAAAAAGTGCGAAAAAGGAATGGAAAATTCGATTCAAATGAAACCGTGGATGCCGAAATAAAATTCGCCGAACTGCAATCCTTTTTTCTACATTTGCGGATATGGAATTCAAACGTTTTGAAGCTCTTATCGAGATGTTCCCGCAGGTGCAGATTTTTAGCACCGAAGGCGAGGACTTGGACCGAGTCATCACTCATTTCTTGAACCAACGTGAAAAAGTCTCCACGATGTCGGAGGCCTTGCAGCGCAAAATCCAGCATGCTCTTGCTCCGTTTTTCCAGCAGCGCTTTATCAGCTTGCACGATGCAGAAGCCCCGCTTGTGCGGAACCTGCTGTTGGACAAGAAGTTCTTTTTGCAGACGGACCGCTATATTGACGATATGGCATGGCCGCTGACTGACCCGGAAAAGCTCGGCGAAGCTTTGAACATTGCAGACCTTGCCGAAGGGATTCTTGACCGCAAATTGTTGAGCCTTTCGAACGGCGAGCTGCGTCGAGTTTTGCTCGCTCGCATGTGGATGGAATCACCGGAATGGGTATATTTCAATGACTTGTTTGGCGGCCTCGATCCCGAATACCGCGCGCATTTGGCGGGCTCTGTGGCAGACCTTGCAAAACGCCCGAACTTGAAAGTGGTGGTGCGCCTCGCTCGCGAAGACGAACTGCTCCCGGAAATTCCGGCGTTCGTTTATGCGAACAAAACGTTTACGCAGTACGAAGGCGAACTCCCGAAAGCGGCTGCCGCCCCGAAGTTCAAAAAAGCCGAATTGCGCGGCTACGAGATTGTTGATTTGAGACGAGAGAACGGCTCTGGCGAGCCTGCGAGCGACCTCACACCTCAAGCCTCATCAGAAATTCTCTTTGACTTGAAGCATGTGAATGTTCGCTTCGGCGATACGGATGTTTTGAAGGATTTAAACTGGACGGTTCGCAAGGGTGAACACTGGGCGGTCATGGGCGAGAATGGCGCTGGCAAGAGTACGCTTCTCGGCATGCTCACTGCTGACCACCCGCAGATTTACAACAATGATATTACGCTTCTCGGTGAACGCCCGGGGCATGGCCTCAACATCTGGGATCACAAGGCAAAACTCGGATTCTTCTCGCCGGAACTGGCGCTCCAGTACCGCGAAGACTTGAGCCTTCTGGATGTGCTTTGCACAGGCTTCACGCCAAACCTCTGCCGCGCCGAAAACATCACGTGGGAAGAAAAGGCGAAAGCCCGCGAATGGCTGAACTACCTGGGTTTTGAAGACACTTCGATTTCCATCCGCAAAATTTCGCCCATTGATAAGCGCCTGGTGCTGATGGCTCGTGCCGCCATCCGCCCGCCGAAAGTTCTTTTGCTTGACGAACCGACGCAAGGCCTCAAGGGCGAGTATCGCGAAAAATTGTTCCATCTGTTGCAACTGCTTTCGAAGGAGACTACGATTATCTTGGTCAGCCACTACGAAGAAGAATGGCCGCCCTGCATGACGCACCTCCTTAGAATGCCGAAATTCTCGCTGTAATTGATTACTCTGACTAGGGGAATGTGATATATAAACAGAAGAGTCGTGAACGATTCTGGTTCTTGTTTGACCGAAATCGTCTATTTTCTGTTTGGTTATTAAACCATCAAAAAAAATAATGGCATCTTGCCAAACTAATTTTATATATTAATATTATAATATTATTACAAATACTATACTTGCATGCTGCGGTAAGAAGGGGAGTGTTCGATGCTTAAGTATATACTTATGATGTATATTACGTTATTTCCGACAATACTTGCGGGGATAATGGTCATGGTATGGTGCAAATTTTCAATAATGAAACTTGCAATGCACCCCATTGACTTTGGAAAGAAATTTGTTGACGGACGAAGGTTGTTTGGCGAAAATAAGACGTGGAAAGGGCTTATTGGGTATATTATTTTTCATGTGCTTTTTTCGGTTCTTTGGGGATTTTGTTGCACGAATGAAAAATTGTCGAGTCTTAATTTTTTTTATCAAGAGCATGATAATACAATTCAATATAATGTTATTATTGGGGTTCTTTTAGGTTTAGGCTATGCGCTTTTCGAACTTCCTAATAGTTTTCTTAAAAGAAGGTTGAACATATCACCAGGAAAAACGTCGCTTGGATTCGAAAAGTTTTTCTTTATTTTTTTCGATCAAGCTGATTCTATTTTCGGAGTTGCTCTTGTGGTATGGTTCTTTTATCCATTAGGGCTGCCACTTTACTTGCTGTATGTGCTTGTGGGTGCTCTAACGCACTTGCTTATTAACAGGATGCTTTACTTTGTGAAGCTTCGTAAAAATATGTTCTAAGGAAATATTTTATGATTGTTAAGCTTGATTGTAGAAATGAAGATAGTGAGAAACTTGGCAACAAGGGCCGATTTCTGCAGATGATGAAAAACGAAGGATTCAATGTTCCTTCTGGTTTTATTTTGGATTGCGATGTTTATGATGAAGTGATAAAACTAAACAATATTGATGTGAAAATTAAGGAAGCTCTTGTTGAATTAAATAAAGATAATATAAAAGATGTTTCGGAAGGGATTGGCAAACTCTTTGAAGGACTCAAGCTTTCATCTGTTATTGAAAAAGAAATATCCGAACTTGTAAATAGCGACAAACTCTATGCTGTTCGAAGTAGCGGAATAAAAGAAGATTTGGATGAATTCTCGTTTGCAGGACAATACCAAACGTTCCTTAATACACCTGCAAGTAAAATTGAAGAGCGGGTTGTTGATTGTTATAAGTCGATGTTTAGTGTGAATAATTTGAGCTACATCATAGACAAAAACATCGATAACGATAATTTTAAGATGGCTGTTGTTATTCAGGAAATGGTTGATGCTGATTTTAGCGGCGTTTGTTTTACGGTAAATCCTTTAACGGGAAATGACAAAACGATGCTTATAGAAACGTCTGAAGGATTGGGCGAAAATTTTGTAAACGGAAAGAACGCTCCTGAACGTTATCATTACAATTGGTATGATAAAATGGAACTTAATCGCAATGAAAATAATAAGATATTGTCTGTAGATAAAGTAAACAAATGTGCGGGTGTTTTTGCAAAAATACAATACTATTTCGGCTATCCGTGTGATATAGAATTTGCCATAAAGAACGATGAACTTTTTATTTTACAGTCTAGGAAAATAACAAAGTTAAATTATTCTGGAATTGATGATGTGTGGACTACTGCTGATTTTAGGGATGGCGGTGTTTCTGCAACGGTCTGCACTCCATATATGTGGAGCTTGTATGAATACATTTGGGAGTATTCTCTTCGTAAATTTATTGTTGAATCAAAAATCTTAAAGGACCGTGAACTTCCGAAAAAACTGGGTCAGATGTTTTACGGAAGGGGCTATTGGAATCTCTCTGCTGTAAAGAAAACTATGAAGCAGATTGTGGGATATAAGGAAAGAGAATTTGATAACGAGTACGGCATCGTTGGAAACTACGATGGTGACGGTGAAACTACGGGGCCAACGCTAAAGACCTTAATCAAAATGATCCCGATTGTCATTAAACAAAAATCCTTTTTGGATGATAGAAAGAAAAATTCTGAGAAATACAAAAGGGAACTTTTAGATCTGTACTACGATTACAAAGACAAATTTGATAATAAAAAGATTGAAAACATCACAAAGTCGTTTCTTGAAATAACGAGGACCATTTACCTTAGAAGTGAAACGACATATTTTTGGCAAATTTTTATCAATACTATTCACCAATCTCTTTATAAAAATAGTCTTCTTAAATATGTAAACGAAAGTGAATATTTATCAATACTTGGTGGTATTGACAACATTTCTCATTTGCGTCCGTTCTATGAGATATGGAATATCGCAAAAACGATAAGATTGAATGAATTGGATGTGATATTTTGGAAGGAAAATTCGCCTTCGAAAATAGCATCAATGCTTAATCATAAAGAGTATTGTTTGCCTCTTGTAAAAAGATTTATAAAAGAATACGGATATCATTCCGATAAGGAACTCGACATAACTTATCCGTGTTATTACGAAGAACCTGAAGTTGTAATTGCGATGATAAAGAAAACGTTGCCTCTTGATGACTCGTTTTCACCTATGGAAGATAAGAAAAGAGGAATGGGATTATACAAGAATATACTTAAGGAACTTCAGGAAAAAGTTTCTGCATCAAAGTATAAAAAAATAGCAGACAGAGTGTCGAATATGCGGGAAATGCTTTGGTGGAAAGAAGAGTTTAGGGATGTATCGACTCGGTTTTACTATATGCTTCGTATGTACACCATTGAGTATGCAAAAAAGCTTGAACAAGATGGTGTTCTTAAAAAATGGGATGATGTATGGTTTCTCAAGGTTGGAGATCTTTGGGATTATATCGAAAATAAAAAAAGTAAGGAACAGCTAGATGAACTTGTTATTAAAAATAAGTATTACTATAACGCTTATAGAAACTACATAAGTGATAATGAAATAGGCCACGATATCAAAACTATTGTTGATAACGAAAATAAAAATACGATTAGGGGAGTTGGAGCCAACAATGGTAGAATTACGGCAATCGCAAGAGTTGTTAAGGACTTTACCGAAATGGACCGATTGAAGCCTGGCGATATTCTTGTAACGAGGTTTACGGATACTGGTTGGACTTCAAAGTTTGCTGTGTTGTCAGGAATAGTAACTGAGTACGGTGGAATTCTTTGCCATGTTGCTGTTGTATCAAGAGAATATGGCATTCCTGCAATTGTTTGTTGCAAAGACTCCATGAGTAAAATAAAAGACGGCGATGTTATAACAATTGATGGAAGTACAGGTGTTGTAACTATATCGGGAGGTGCATAAAATGTTCATTGGCAAATGGAATAAATCGGTTTTTCTGACATATCTTGGATTAGTGATTGCTGTTGTAGGAATGTTTTACGCGTTAGCTAAGAATAACGTTGAATATGCATTTTGCTGCTTGATTGTTGCTGGAATCTGCGACTTGTTCGATGGCGTGGTGGCAAGAAAATGCAAGAGAACTGAAGAAGAAAAGGAATTCGGAGTAGAACTCGATTCACTTGTGGATGTTATAAGTTTTATCGCTCTTCCAATTAGCATCTTTTTGGCTATGGGATTGACGAATTTGTGGAACCTTATTGTTCTTGTGATATTTGCTATAAGCGGTATCGCGAGACTTGCTTATTTTAACATAGCGACGGCTGTGATGGAGGGAACGATCAGTCATTTTACTGGACTTCCTGTGGCGTATTCGGCACTTGTCTTTCCTCTTGCTTATTTTCTTAAACCGTTGCTTCCCAATGATGTTTTTTTACTTGTCTTTTCGTGCTTCATTTTTTTTGAGTCTTTTTTTCAGATTCTTAAAATAAGTATTCCAAAACCGAAGGGAATTTGGTATGGGATGTTTGTTCTTATTGCTATTGTAATGATTGTCTTCTATCTGTTGTAAGGCGTTGTGTATGAAAATTTACAACAGACAAAATAAATCGTATGAAAGCGTTGAACAGTATGGCGCTGGCAAACTTTATTTTTTGTACAACAACGCCTTTGGCCGAATAATCCTTAAATTTGTCATTTTACCGTTTGTATCGAAAATTTATGGCAAGATTAATTCGCGTAGGGTTTCAATCAAAAAGATTCCTGGTTTTATTAAAAAACTAGGTATAGACATGAATGATTACGAGGATTGTAATTACGGTTCTTTCAATGATTTTTTTATTCGTAAAATACGCCCAGGCAAACGTCCCATCAATATGGCTAATGACGTTTTTATTTCGCCTGCTGATTCAAATCTTCTTGTTTACAAACTTGACGGGCAGAATCAAATGAAGGTGAAAGGAAGATCTTATACCGTCGAAGAAATTCTTGGCTTTGATGCTGATAAATTTAAGAATGGATATGCTCTAGTATTTAGATTAAGTATGGAAAATTATCACAGGTATTGTTTCCCTGATAGTGGATATGTGCTAGACAAGAAAAAAATCAAGGGCCGGCTTCATACGGTATGTTCCATTTCGAAAAATTACAAGATTTATTGCGAAAATAGCCGTGAAGTAAGTTTGTTAGAAACAGATCATTTTGGAAAGATTGCTTTTGTTGAAGTTGGTGCTCTTCTTGTTGGTCGCATCGTAAACTATGAGGTAAGCGTTTTCTGCAAAGGTCAGGAGAAAGGTTATTTTGAACCCGGAGGATCTACTATAATAATCTTTGTGGGTGACAATGTTAAACTTGACGAGGATATATTAGCGCAAAGCATGGAAGGAATAGAGACTAAGGTTTTATATGGAGAAAAGGTAGGTACTTTAAAATGTTAAAACGACTTCAAATATACTTCATGGAACGTTATCCGATTGCTGCTCGGCTACTCCTGGGCGTAATCGTGTTCCTAGAAATCCACTTTATCATTATTTTAAACCAAGGAGTTTCCAAGGATCAATTTGATATTGGAATTCAGGAGGCTGTTGGTGCCTTTACTGTATTCGCGTTCCTTATGTGGCTTCGTATTGCAGATGACCTTAAGGACTTTGAAACGGATAAAAGGCTGTTTCCTGATAGACCTCTTCCAAGTGGAAGAGTGTTAAAGAAAGATGTTATGATTGTATGCACTCTTGTTCAGGCTATAACTGTTGCATTGAACGTGATTTTTATGAGAGAAAATATCATCTTCTTTGTTATTCTTTACGTTTATGGTTACCTGATGAGCATGTGGTTTTTCCAAAAAGCGAAAATTCAGCCAAGCCTTCCTCTTGCGCTTGTGACTCATAATCCGGTTCAGGCAATTATAAATCTTTATATTATCGCGTTTACTGTTCGAAAATACGATTTGCCGGCAATTACGCTTACAAATATTATGGCTTTATGGACTCTTTACTTTCCGGCTCTTATTTGGGAAATTAGCCGTAAAATCAGGGCTCCTAAAGAAGAGAACGATTACACCACATACAGTAAACTTTTTGGATATAAAAGATCGACTTTGTTTGTGTTAATTCTTACGATTATGGATATTGTTACGAATTTTATTCTTGTTTGGAACTTGAATAAAGTTTCTGTATGTGTGTTGGGTATTCTCGTATCATGGATGACATGGAAATTTACTCAGTTTATAAAAAATCCAGAAAAGTTCAAGCTGGTTTCTAAGGTTGAAACATATACATATTGTCAAGAATCAACGATGCTTCTTACTATTGTAGCGTTCTTGGTATTTGGAAAGGTCTAGAATGCTTGGAAAAAAGATTGACAATTTGATAAAAATGCGTGATGCAGGTGTTAATGTTCCTGCGTTTACAGTTGTACCGTACGAAGAAGCACTAAAGGACGAGATAATATTTGATTATCCATCCTTGCGAAAAGTATTTGCTGTTAGAAGTTCCGCCAATATTGAAGATGGTAAATTTTCAAGTTTTGCGGGTCAGTTTGATACGTTTTTGAATGTGTCCCGAGAAAATGTTCCGTCAAAGATAAAGCAAATAGTCAATTCTATTCAACGAGAATCTGTTAAGGCCTATGCAATGCGCAAATCCTTGGACTTAGGTGATGTCGAAATGAATATCATTGTCCAAGACATGATTGATTCCGATATTGCTGGAGTGCTTTTTACGGCGAACCCGCAAGGTCTTTTGAATGAATGCGTTATAACGGTAGGTCGCGGACTTGGTGAAGGTGTTGTTTCATCGAAAGTAGATACGACATCTTATTACTACAATGTTACTGACAAAGTATGCTATTTTGAAGGCTGTGATAATCTGCTTTCTTCGGAACTAATCGAAGAACTGATTGCGTCATCGGAAATAATAAAAAAACTTTTTGGTGATTATTTGGATATAGAATTCGCCATAAAGGATGGTGTCATTTATTTCCTTCAAGTACGCGAAATAACAACATTAAAGACGGATAATCCTCTCGTATTAGACAACAGCAATATTGTTGAAAGCTATCCTGGAATATCGCTTCCTTTAACGATTTCTTTTGTCAATCTAGTTTATAGCGGGGTTCTTCGCGGTGTGTGCGAGAGAGTTTTAAAAAATAACAAGGAGCTTCGCAAGCATGAAGACATATTTTTAAACATGACAGGACATGTCAATGGACGTATTTATTATAAAATTAGCAACTGGTACACGGTGCTTAAATATTTGCCATTTAGTAAAAAAATAATCCCTGTTTGGCAAGAAATGCTTGGTGTAAAAAATAAAAGCTACAATAGCGATGACGTGAATGTAAATTTTTTTGTTCGAATGATGACGTATTTCAACTTTTTTTACGAATTGTTGTGCGTTCCAAGGAACATGAAAAAACTGAATGCGAAATTCATTGCTATTAATAATGATTTTTACAGCAGATTTAACGACAATTTAGGTTCGTCTGAACTTGTTTTGATGTTCAATGAACTGAAAAATAAGCTTTTTAGTTGCTGGGATGTGACGCAACTTAATGATATGTATGCTTTTATTTTTACGGGGCTTCTTAAATCCCGCATGAAAAGAAAACTTAGAAAGACAGACAAGGAAATCAATGATTACATAAGCGGCATTTCGAATATTGAAAGTATGAAACCCGTTGTTGAGATAACTAAACTTTCGTTACAAAAAGACGAATTGACGGCTGATGAATTCGAAATTGCAAAAAAAGAATATATCCGTAAATTTGGCGATAGAAATTTAGAGGAACTAAAACTCGAAAGTCGAACGTTTAGAACTAATCCAGAACTTTTAGATGCAAAAATTGATTTTTATCGAGAGGACATAAATCGTTTAAAGGCTACTTATAAAAGTTTTTCTACGAAAAAAGTAAACTCAGATAAATACGATTGGCTCTCGAAAATTTATGTTCAAAGAAGTTCGCTTGGTATCTACAATCGTGAAATTTCGAGACTCAACAGAAGTCGTATATATGGTATTGTAAGATGTATCATCGAGGCTCTAGGAAAAAGGTATGTCGAACAGGGAATTATTGAAAAGGAATTTGACATATATTATTTGAAAATAGACGAAATTTTAAATCTTGCAGAAACACCTTCTAATGTGATAGAACTTGTGCGTGAAAGAAAAGAAAAATACAAGCTTTATAGAGAACTGCCTCCATATTCGAGATTGGTTTTTGCTGATAAAGAATTCGATAAAAATCATGTGGCTGTCAATTCGTATAAAAAAACGCTGAAAAAAGATGAACTTCAAGGAACTCCGTGTTCAAGTGGAATTGTAGAGGGGGAAGCTCTTGTAATCAGCAATGTTTGTGATGTGAAAAATGTTAAGGATAAAATTCTTATAACGAAGATGACTGATCCTGGGTGGGTATTTCTTTTGACATCGGCAAAAGGCGTTGTTTCAGAAAAGGGGTCGTTGCTTTCGCATACGGCGATAATTTCGCGTGAAATCGGAATACCATCTATTGTTGGTGTTAAAGATTTGATGCTTTCAATACAATCTGGAGATGTCATAAAAATAAATGGCGGTAATGGCAAGATTCAGATTATAAAAAGGGGATTGAACCATGAAACTTGTCAAGTTTGAAAACGAAAAGAGATATGTTAGGGATTTTATAAACCTTCCCAAAAAGCTTTATGATTCAAGCGAAAACATGGAAAATCCCAATACTGTGAAAAAAATACTTCTTGGAACACATCCATTGAGTAAATATTTTAAGCTCGATAAATTTCTTGTTTTCGACGATAATGGTAAGGCTGTTGGGCGCTTTTGTATCACAACATACGAAGGTGACAATACTGCGTATATGGGCTTTTTTGAATGTATTAATGATAATGAAATCGCGAAGTTTCTTTTTGATAAAATGTTTGTTTTTTGTAAAGAACGCAACTACGAAAAAGTGCAAGGACCTGTAGATGCTTCGTTTTGGATAAAGTATAGGCTTAAAATTAATAATTTTGAGACCCCTTATACGGGAGAGCCATATAATAAGGATTACTATTTCGTTTTTTTCAAGGAAAATGGATTTGACGTAAAAGAACATTATACATCGAATGTGTTTCGGGCAATTGATGAAACATATGTGAACGAAGTCTTTGAAAAAAGGTTTGATGAATTTGTATCAAAAGGTTATGAAATTAGAAGTTTAAAAAATGGCGAGTTTAGCAAGGCAATCGATGATGTTTATAGGCTTTTGATTGTCCTGTATAAAGATTTTCCAATTTTTAAGGAAATTGAAATTGAAAGTTTCAGGGAACTATTCAATAGCTATGAGCAAATCATAGATAATGATATGACAAAGTTTGCCTATTTTAACGGAGAAATGGTCGGATTTTATATATCGATTCCTGACTATGGAAATTTAGTTTATCATACGGATAACCTGTTCAATATTTTTAAGATACTCAGAAGAAAAAAGAAACCGAAGCGATTCGTTATGCTCTATATAGGAGTAGATCTGCAGCATCGGGGACTTGGCAAAGCGCTTGTGTATGCAATAATGAAAGAACTTAAGATAAATGGACTTCCAAGTATTAGCGCTCTTATAAGAGATGGAAGGGTAAATCAAAAATATGCATTAAAAGATGTAACGGATGTTTATGAATATGTTCTTTTAGAAAGAAGGCTAAGATGAAAACTGTGAATGAATTGGAAAAGTTCTTAAGATCAGATTACAAGAATCGAAAAGATTTCGAATATCTCTTTGAAATGAAAAATGGAGAGTTCGAAGGAATAACTTTCGGTGAATTTATTGAGAAGGTTAACTATTTTGCTTCTTTCTTGATTGCTCACGGTTATAAGGGGAAAAATATTGGTATTTATGGCCCGAATTCTATTGCGTGGATGATTGCCGATGTTGCAATTATGAATTATGTTGGGTTGAGTGTTGGTTTGTCTAAGGATTGGATTGGCGACAACCTAGAATATTCCATCGACAAATGCGAAATTGCATGCCTTCTTTATAGTAAGACTTTGAAAGAATATGTTGATGAGGCAAAGACAAAATATCCTAATGTAGATTTTATCTGTATTGAAGATGATTTTGACAAGATGCTTGAACAAGGAAAATTATCTCTTACAGGTCTTTTTCAGATTGCTCCTGTTGATGAAAATCAACCGGCAAAGATTGTATTTACGAGTGGCTCGACATCATTCCCAAAGGGTGTTATGCTCTCAATAAAAAATATTTTCGCTAGTTATGAAGCTTTGGCCAAACGGATACATCTTGATGAAAATGATGTATGCTATTTATTTTTACCGCTGAACCACACATACGGTTCAATATTTAATTTTCTTTATTCGCTTGTTTTTGGATATAAGGTTTATCTTGCAAATGATGTTAGAAATATGGCTCATGAAATGGCGATGGCTAAGCCTACGGTTTATTGTGCCGTTCCTCTGATATTTATGAAATTTTATGAAATGGCTTGCGCTCATAATGTTACTATTAATGCTCTTTTAGGCGGACGACTTAAATACCTTTTTAGTGGAGGTTCAATTCTTCCTCACGATATTCGAAAAATATATATGGAGCAAGGGCTAAATATTATGAATTCTTATGCGTTGTCAGAGACCTCCTCTGCATTTGCAATTGATTATCCAAATGTAGATGACTTGGATAGCGTGGGCTCCATTCTAGAATACGTTGATGTGAAAGTTATTGACCCTGATAATGAAGGCTATGGTGAATTGTCTATCAAGGGCCCTAATATTTTTCTCGGTTATTATAATGACATGGATAGCACGAAAAAAGTATTTGATGAACAAGGTTATTTCTTGACTAGTGATCTTGGAAAGGTTATGAACAATAAAGTCTATATCAAAGGTCGAATGGATTCCATGATTGTGCTGAATAATGGCGAAAATATATCGGCTAAGCGAATAATTGACAAGGTTGAGGCGGCTGATCCGCGGATTGTATCTGCTAGGGTGTATAATCGAGATGGCTTTTTGACATGCGATATCTATGTCAATGGTAAGGAAAATATGGAAGGTGATTGGCAACTTGTTTTTGATAAAATAAATAGCAATCTCTCCAAATATGAAAAAATCAGAAAGTTTAGCATAAATGATAAGAGTACATTTTGGAAAGGGTAATTATATGGAACTTTCGTTATTGGAACAGGCTGAAATAATAAGGATATTTATAGCGTTGGCGCTTCTTCTTGGTAGCGCATTTGTATTTGGTTCGCTTGTTGAAAAGATAAAAGGTCCTAGAGTTGTAGGCGAAATTTTAGGAGGTATGCTCATCGGTGGAAGCGGGCTTTTCTTATTGTTTCCTAATTTTATGGGCTTGATATTCAACGCCTATCCAGAAGAAGGAAAAATTCTCAATGTTTTTTACCAGATGGGCTTGATTTTTCTGATGTTTCTATCGGGCTTTTCGACAAAGATTGAGGTTGATTGCAAGAATCTTAAAATAATAAGTCTTGTGTTTCTTGGAGCCACGCTACTTCCGATGCTTGGATGTATTCCCTTCTTTAATGTGTTTCAGGAATATTTCATAGGCGACATGGGTAATGTCTTTTCGTACCGCATGGTGTTTGCTATTGGTGTTGCCATTACTTCTATACCTGTCATTTCGAAGATATTCTTTGATATGGGTGTAATGAACACTAGATTTTCAAATGCAGTGCTTACTATTGCGACTTTTCAGGACCTTTTGCTGTGGATTCTGCTCAATATGGCGACAAGGAATGCTGATTCTGGAAAACTCTGCTTCGGTGATTCACTTGTTGTGTCTGTGGCGACAATAGGAATGTTTGTTGTTGTAAAGTTTCTAAGTAAATATATGAATGGCGTAAAGCTTAGGCTATCGACCAACGTTTTTTATACATTGAGTTTTATTGCGCTACTTCTTATAAGCGGATTGTTTTATATGGTTGGAATCAATATAATGTATTCGTCTTTTTTGGTTGGATATGTTGTTAAAGCATTGTTTGGAAACTTGGCGGAAGCGAACAATCGAATTAAGTATTTGGAACATTTTGTTTTTTCGTTTTTCGTCCCAATTTATTTTGCGCTAGTGGGATTTCAACTTAACGTGTTCCATAATTTTTCGTTTTTCAGATTTGTGATGTTTTTTGGAATTGCCTTCGGTTTGGAATTTATAGGGACATGGCTATTTCTTATTCTTGGAAAAGTTAGTAATACAACAAAGCTCAACTTTGCTATTACCATGAATGCAAGGGGAGGTCCTGGAATCGTTCTTGCGACGGTTGCATATGGGGCAAGTATAATAAGTTTGGAATTTTTTACGGTCCTCGTTCTTACGACAATGCTATCGTCTATGATTGCCGGATATTATCTGAGACTCCGTCAGAGGAAGGATAAGGTATTTTTTGATAAGTTGACATGAACTTCTGAATTTTATTATTATTTGGGACGCTTTAAATTACTAGTCTTAAACTGTTTTTCTCATGTCCTATCTTTTTGTTGCAATTGGCGGTGCTCTCGGAAGTGTTCTTCGCTATTTTCTTTCGTTAGTATTTCCCAAGATCGCTGGATTCCCGTGGCCGACGTTTGTGGTGAACGTTCTCGGTTGCCTTTGCATCGGGATTTTCTCGGGACTGTTCCTCAAGTGCGGATCGCTTTCGCCGAACCTCAAGCTGTTTTTGGTGACTGGCTTCTGCGGTGGCTTTACCACGTTCAGCACCTTCGCGAACGAGAACCTCGCACTGCTGCAATCTGGAAAAATCGGAATGTTTGCAATCTACGCATTTCCGAGTTTTGTGCTTGGCGTTGCCGCTTGTGCTGCCGGACTTTACCTCATGGGTTTCAACCGTTAAATTTGTTTGTTAAAATTTGTGAACAAACGTACTCTATTGAAACATTAGATGTATTTTGTAGCATTGGTCCTATGTTGGTTGTAGGAAACAAAATAACATTCTTAAAATAGCGTTTCATAAGGAGTGCGTAATGGCAAAAAAAGTTCTACTTCTCTGTGGCGATTTTACCGAAGACTACGAAACCATGGTCCCGTTCCAGTCGATGTCTATGCTTGGCTATCAGGTGGATGCTGTGTGCCCCGATAAAAAGGCCGGCGAAACTGTGGCTACTGCAATTCACGATTTCTTGGGCGAACAGACTTATTCCGAATCCCGCGGTCATAACTTTGCCCTCACGGCCGATTTCGATGCGGTGAAGGTCAAGGATTACGAAGGTCTGTTCATTACGGGCGGCCGTGCTCCGGAATACATCCGTTTGAACGAACGCGTGCTCAAGATTGTGAAGGAATTTTTCAAGGCTAAAAAGCCTGTGGCGGCTATTTGCCATGGTCCGCAGGTGCTTGCTGCGGCTGGCGTGCTGAAAGGTTACAAGGCGACGGCTTATCCTGCTGTTGGTCCGGATATCACTCTTGCCGGTGGTAAGTATGTGGCTGTGAATGTAGACGAAGCCGTTGTGGACCGCAACTTGGTTACGGCTCCGGCATGGCCTGGCGACACTGCTATTGTTCGCGAATTCGTGAAACTCATGGGTGCAAAAATCAAGATTTAATTTTCGCGCTTCAATGGCGCTTTCAAAAATTGCTCTCTTCAAAAAGACATATACTTCGGTATCTGTCTTTTTTTGTTTTGTGAAAAAGTCTAAATTTCTGCCAGGAAAATTTTTTAACCCAGAGGCGCATTGCGCCGATCCCATACCTCAAAGCGAGCTAGCGAGCGACCCCATAGCTCAAAGGCTCGTAGAGCCGAGCTGTTAAAATGCAACTGAACGAACAAAATATTTTAAGTGCCTTGCGTGCGGTCCAGGATCCGGACTTGCACAAGAATATCGTAGAACTAAACTTTGTTCAAAACCTGAAAATTGTAGGCACGAAGGTTTCTTTTGATTTGCGACTGACGACTCCGGCATGCCCGATTCGCGATCGCTTCAAGGACCAGTGCATTGCCATTGTGAAGTCGCTTGGCGCAACCGAAGTCGAGGTGGCACTTACTTCTTCGCAGGGCCGCGTGGGCGATGACAATTCCGCCGCCAAGGCTCCGCAGAATTCCCACATCGGCGAAGTGGCGCACGTGGTTGCGGTGGCAAGTGGCAAGGGCGGTGTAGGTAAATCGACCGTGACGGCGAACCTCGCCATGGCGCTCAGCCTTTCTGGTGCCCGCGTGGGTATTCTCGATGCAGACATTTACGGCCCCTCCATGGGCCTCATGTTCGGGATTGATAAAGCGCCTGAAGTTTTCGAAGACAATACGATTGCTCCGGTCGAAGCAAAGGGCGGCATCAGCATCGTCTCCATGTGCATGTTCGCGGATTCTGACAAGGCGACCATTTGGCGTGGACCGATGGTATCGCAGATGATCCAGCATTTTATCCATCATGTGCGCTGGGGCAAACTCGATTACCTTCTCGTGGATTTTCCTCCAGGAACTGGCGACATCCAGCTCACGCTCACGCAGAATTGCCCGATGGCCGGCGCGGTCGTCGTGACCACTCCGCAAGAGGTGGCTCTTGCCGACTGCCGCAAGGGGCTTGCCATGTTCGATAACGTTGGCGTGCCTGTAATCGGCGTTGTCGAGAATATGAGCTATTTCATTTGCGATGAGTGCGGAAAGCACCACAACATTTTCCCTGCCGGTGGTGGTCAGAAAATTGCTGAAAAGTGGGGCGTGCCGCTCATTGGCAAAGTCCCGCTGGAACCCGCCGTTGCTGGTTGTGGGGACGAAGGAACTCCCGCCGTGCTCCGTTATCCGAACTCCGAATCGGCGAAGGTCTTTATGGATACAGCAGAAACGGTGGTCCGTACGCTTGCCGTTTTTGAATCCGAGGGCGATGGAGTCCTCAAAAACTTCAATTACGATTTCGAACAGCTACCCGTGGAGGAAGTATGATCCAGCCAAAGAAAGTTTTCAGAACAAAAGACGGTGAACTTGGCTTTGAATGGAATGATGGAACTCGCACCGCATGCAGTGTCCGCAAACTCCGCTTAGCTTGTCCGTGCGCGCTCTGTGTCGATGAACATACTGGTGAAAAACTCTTGGACGATTCGACCGTTCCCTTGGATGTAAAGCTTGAACATATCCAGTCGATTGGCCGCTATGCAGTGGGTCTTTCTTTTAGCGATGGGCATCGTTCGGGAATTTACCCATACGATAAACTCAAGGAATTGACGGAAACTGCATAAAAAACCATATTTTAAACTGTCAATGGCGGTCTGTCCAAGACAAAAGGTGTTGTTTTTATGAGTGATTTTAACGAAGCTCTTTATTTTCGTGACTTGAATAGGTATCCTACGCTGACTCCGCAGGAGGAGTCGGCGCTGTTGAAAATCATCAAGAACGGTGACACCGAAGAAATTCGAAAGTCTGCCTTGCAGCGCCTTATCCGTGGTAACTTGCGATTTGTGGTGAGCGTCGCCCGCAAGTACCAGGGCCGCGGTCTCTCGCTTTTGGACCTGATCAACGAAGGTAACCTCGGTCTTTTCAAGGCTGCTAAGCGCTTTGACATGGACAAGGACGTGAAGTTCATCAGCTACGCTGTGTGGTGGATTCGCCAGTCCATCCAGAAGGCTTTGTTCGAACAGGTGGGCGCAGTCCGCATTCCGCCTAACAAGCTTGCTCTTGTGAATCGCTTTAAACGTGCCTTGATGCAGAACGGCGGTGACTACGATAAGACCATTTCGATGGAAGAATTTGCACCGTACGAACGCGATATCGTCGAAGTCATGGAAAAGATTGTGGATATCTCGTTGGATGCCCCGATCGGCGATGATGCCGGTGTTTCCAGTGCTGACTCCGTGAGTACGCTTATGGACGTGCTCGGTAGCGATGGCAACCAAGACGAAGACATGGAACGTGAAGAACGCAAGAAACTCATCCAGGAAACGCTTTCGTCACTTCCGCAGCGCGAAGAAGAAATTCTCCGCATGTTCTACGGCCTCGATACCGTCGAAGACACAACGTTAAAAGATATTGGCGAAGATTTGAAACTCAGCCGTGAACGCGTTCGTCAGATTAAGAACAAGACTTTGCGCCGCTTGCAGAAGAGCAAGGAACACAAAGAAAAACTGGCTGACTTTTTGGAAATTTAATTGGAACTCTAGATAGGGATTCTGATGTCGAACACCTCATCTGCTTCTCGCACTGCTGCGTACCTGTTTCTGTTTTGTTTCTTTGGTGCGTTGATTGCATATGGTGGGTACAAACTTTATAACAAATACGGTCCCTCGAAAGTTGTAGTGGGGGAAATCCCATTTGGGCTTAAGGCGGGCTCGTCTATTTTGAATGGCGATGCTCCAAACTTCAAGGCGGATGTCGAACGACTCCCAGTGCAGGCTCAAGCTGAATTTCGCCGTGCGGGGGAGCTCTCGCGGAGCGGTGCGACCAAGGCTGCCTACGAAATTTACGATGCGCTTGTGCTATTGTACCCGAATGTCGATGCGGCTGTCTGGGGTGAAGTCAATACGTTATTCCACATGGATTCCGTAACGGAAGTGATGCGCGACCGCGCTGATCTTTTGATTGGACGTTTGATGTCGCGTTACCCGAGTACGGGAATCAGTTTTTATCTCGACAGCCGTAAGTCGTTGTTGGCAGGGAACTTGACTGTAGCGCTTGAACTTGCTAAGATGGCAAGCAACCGCTCTCCGTCCATTTACGAAATCAGGCTGTGGTATGCGGAACTTTTGCTCAAGAATGGAAACATGAAGGAGGCTGCAGGCGAATGCCGTGCGGCCATCAGCCTTTCTTCGGGCGACTCGCAACGTGCGTTTGAACTTTTGGCAAAAATCTATCACGACGAAGGAGTACTGGACAGTGCGTCTCTCGTGATCGATTATGCATTGACGCAGTTCCCGCTTTCTTCGGATTTGCTCCTTTTGCGCGGGTACCTCGCCGAATACAATGGCAAGTTTGACGAAGCTGAAAAAACGTACCAGCGCATAATTGCGTTCCGCCCCGATTACGAAAAGGCCCGCCGTGCAATGGCGACGATTGGCGAAAAGACCGCTCCCGGAAAGAATGGTTCTTATGCCGGGTCCTCCAGGGACCGTGCACAGGTGGCATGCGACATTCTTGCACCGCTGGTAGAACGTTATCCTGAGAATTTGCCGCTCCGCGAAGCCCTGGGTATTGCTTATACGAAAGCTCACATGTTCGACATGGCTCGCCGCGAGTTCAACTACATCCTCAAGAACGACCCGGAATACCCGGATATCAAGTCCCGAATAAGTGAACTTGAACAAGTCCGTAAAGTTGCTATTGAGGAATACAATAACGGGCTTACCGCCAACTTGAACCGCGCTATTGATAGCCTTCGTGAATCGATGGCTCCAGAACAGAAACATGATTTTTCGACAAAGTTGGGCCATTATCTTGTACGTTACGGGGCTTCTTCGCAGGAATTCTTTAGAAAGTACTCCCCGGCGAATTTTAAACAAGTGAAACGCTTTGTTTGGCAGGAATCCTTCTTCGAAAATCCCTACCATCACACTTATACGGTTGTTTTTGATTCTCATAACCGTTTTAAAGAAGTTCATGTGGTCGTTTATGATTCCGCTTCGAGTTCGAATCATTTGGGCGTTGCTCCAGAAATTTTCTCCCGCTTGCTCAAGCAAAATTCAAGAATTTCGGGTATCAGCAACAACACGGGTGAAACCGATTGCGGCAACGGGGTTGTCTTGGATGCTGCCGTTTGGGAAACTCGCGATAACTTCGAAATCCTTGCCCGTATCGTCGGAAAACCGGCCGAAGTGCGCATGGTTCGCCTTGATCGCAAAACTTTGCCCCCGTCAGGCATGAAACTTTGCGATTATCTGCCACTTCTTATGGAATTTTAGCTCGCAATTATCTATTTTGTAGCTATATGTTCCGTGCTCGATTTTTAGCTCTAGTTTTTTTCGCTGCGTTGTTGGATGGTTGCACTTGCTGCGCCTACTTGAATCACATGTTCAATGCAGAACGGCTCTACGATGAAGCAACGGAACTCCGCACCGCCCGTCTGGACAGCGTCCCCGACGAACTTCAGTCTTATCCGGGTAGCGAAGAATCTCAGAAATACGAAAAAATCATCGAAAAAGGTTCCCGTGTGCTGGAGCGCTTCCCCAAAAACAAGAAGCGTACTGCCGAGGCAGTGTTCCTCATTGCGGAATCCTACAGGCATAAAGCCGATTGGCCCAAGGCTATTACCAAGTACGACGAGTACGAACGCTATTTTGCCGATAACGATTCCATGCGGGCTGTGGAATACCAGCGAGCTTATTGCCTTTATCGCAACCAGGAATTCAATATCAGCCGCTTTGCGCTAGAACCCGTAGTGGCCGATAAAAATCACCCGTATTATTTCCAGGGCTTGAACCTCCTCTCGCTTTTGGATGAAAAATCCGAAGCTCCGGAGCAAGCTATTGCCGCCTTGGAAGCCGTGCTTGCCGATACGAGCGGAACCCCTTACATGAAGGGCAAGGCGCATTTCCGTTTGGCGGGGCTTTACTTCAAGATGGAAAATTGGGAAAAGGCGCACCACCATTATAACGCCAAGGAAATCGCGAACTTGAACGATCGCGAACGCCAGACGGCGAGCGAACAGTCGGCAGAATGCCTTGTGAACAACAAGGAATACCTCAAGGCCGCCGATGAATACAAGCAACTTTACAAGAACGAAGCTTATGAAAATCAGCGTTCCTTTTATTTGGTCCGTATCGGTGAAACAACGCTTTGGGCTGGTAAAAAAGCGGATGCCTATGTGATTTTCAATAAGGTCAATACGGAGTATGCGAAGACGGAACAGTCTTCTCGTAGTTACTTCAATATGGGCGATTACGAGCAGACCAAGACGTTGAATTACGAGCTTGCCATGTCTTATTACGACAGCAGCTATATTGCAAGGTCCATTAGCGAATATGGTAAAAAGTCCCGTGAACGTCGTACTGCTTTGAGGCGCCTTGTTTCGATGCGCGACCGCAACGAAGAAATTCTCCAAAGTAAGGATTCGATCCCCAATATGAAGGCGTTCTTTGCGAATGAATTTATGATTGCGGAACTCTTCTTGCTTAAACTTTCCGAAGCGGATAGTGCACTTGCAAGGCTTACGAACGTTATTGAAAAGTCGGAAGATACGGCTAGCGTGATGCGAGCTTCATATGCTAGAGCTTTTATCTATGACGAGTTCTTGCACGACCCGGATACCGCCGAAGAACTGTACAAGGAAATTATCGAGAAGTACCCGAACACCGAATATGCCAAGCAAGCTCAGGCAAATATTGGCATGCGCGTGACGATGAAAACGCGTGAAGATGAAGCTCGCGACCGTTACATGGTGGCCGAAAGCCTGTGGACTGTGGCATCAGAAATGCCGGTGAGCAAGATGGATTTGGTGGATTCCGCTTATGCCACTGCGTTTAATGCTTTTGATAATGTCTATAAGGAATATCCGCAGACTCAGTCCGGTGTGCAGGCTCTTTACATGAAGGCCATTTATTTCCAGATGACTTCGGAACGGTTGGACAGCGCTGTTGCCATTTATCGACAACTTCGTGATCACCATGGTCAGACCGCTTGGGGGCAACGTGCCGCTTATGTGCTGAATACGCGCCTTACCACAACGGACGATGACTTGGCTAAGTTGCGCAAACGTACTGCTAAAACTATCGAGAATTTGGAATATAATTCAGCTAGATATTACGAAGAATTGAATGCCAAGCCCGAAGAAAAGAAGGCTGAAATCATTAACAAAGAAGACGAAATCCTCGAGAATACGTATAACAGCATGTACGATTTTGAGTAGGCTATGGTTTCTCGCGGTTTTCTTGTAGTTCTTTTGTTTCTGCTGTTCTCTTTTTCGGGGTGCAGTGGCGCCTCTCACCGCAAGGGCTATGTTCGCGTGACAAAATCGTCTCGTGTTCAGAAAAAGGCTGAAATCGGTTACACTTTTTCGGGTGATGCCAGTTATTATGGCAAGGGTTTTGATGGAAAGAAAACTGCAAGCGGTGAAATCTTTGACCGAGATGATTTTACATGCGCGCATCGTTCGCTCCCGTTCGGGACAAAGTTAAAGGTGACTCGCATAAAGACGGGCGCTTCTGTTGTTGTGCGTGTCAATGACCGTGGACCTTATGCAAAAAAGCGTGTGTTGGATTTGAGCGAAGCTGCGGGGAAAGTTCTCGGTTTGGATAAGGCTGGCCACGCGCAGGTCGAAGCTACCGTAGTGGAATAAATTATTGTCGCCTTGGAGCGCCAGATAGGGTTCTTTGTGCAGATGAAGTGAATCTTTTTAAAATTTTTTTTCAACTACTGCTCAAAATGTCATGTTCTGACATTTAGCGATTCTATATTAGTGCACGTAATAACACTAATTATAAAAAGGTGAAAAATGAATCGCAAATCAGTTAAGGTCAATAAGCATGTAGTCGAAATTCCAGAACAGTCCCTTTGGGATATACCTTCGCGAGATTCCGGCTTTTCCATTTTCAAACGCCGCATTGGGGAACTGATGCAATTGAACGGCAACGACGATTCCGTAATAGATGACGATGACTTGATCCCGTTCTACCGTATGGGCGAAAGCGAAACATTCGTCCTCTCCGCTCTCGGCTGTGCTGGGTATTAATAGTTTTTCGCACATCGTCATTCTGAGCGCAGCGAAGGATCTAGGGATCATCTTCCGTACATCGTCATGCTGAGGGACAATGCCCCGAAGCATCCAGTCACAATTTACTTCGCTTTATAACTAACGAATCTGATGTTGTTGCAAAAGTCTTTGTGAATGCCCGTAAATTCCAACCACGGATATTTTTCGGCTTCAGTTTTGAGCGTTTCGCCCTGTTCCGACCCGATTTCGAGCAAAATGGATGCCCCCGGCTTGAGCTTGCCTTCGGTCTGCTGTAAAAGCTTGCGAACAAGGTCAAGACCGTCGGCGCCGCCGAACAAGGCGAGTGCCGGATCGTACTTCGCGACTTCAGGTTGGAGATTGTCCTTTTCACCGTTCGGAATGTAGGGGAGGTTGGCGATAAGGCAATCGATTTTTGCAGAGGCATCACCCGCGACTTTCGCTATAACGTCTGCGTTCACGGCGTCCAGCAAGTCGCCTTGCGCGAACTGCAATGCGCCTGCAAGCATCGCCGAGCTGGTTGGTGAGCCTGTCGAACTAGTCGAGGTGGCTGCGTCGCTCGTGGCGTTTCCCGGATCTGCAACATTCTTGTCAGCGTTCGCGTCGCCGAGGCCGTTCGCTTCTGCGTTTGTTCGCGCCAATGCCAAAGCTTCTTCGGAAATATCAGTGGCGAGAACGCGTGCGCCCTTGATTTCCTTCGCACAAGCAATGGAAATCGCACCCGTGCCCGTTCCGATTTCGACGATGAACGGATTTTCGATACCCTTCAAGCAGTCTGCTGCCATATCCACGAGCGATTCTGTTTCCGGGCGCGGGATAAGTGCACGGCGGTCGCACTTGATGATGAATCCTCGGAAGCTTGTATCGCCGATGATGTGCTGCAGCGGCTCACGGGTTGCACGGCGTGCAACCATCGTGCGGAGCACGTCCAGCTCCGCTGGCGTGAGCGGCTTCTCGAAGTTCAGGTACAAGTCCATGCGGTTCTTCATCTTGAGACCGTAGCTGATGATGTATTCGGCATCGAGACGTGCATCAGGAATGCCCTTCTTTTCAAAGAAGACTTTGGTGCGGTTCAAAATTTCAAGAACGGTCATCTGCGGTTGTGGCATTGGACTTACCTCACGACCCCTTATGCGTTGAACTTTCCGAGCTTTTCCTGGGCGTTTGCCATCTGGAGACCGTTGATGATTTCATCAAGTTCGCCTGTGACAACCTTGTCCAGGTTGTAAACGGTGAGGCCGATGCGGTGGTCCGTCACGCGGTTCTGTGGATAGTTGTAAGTGCGGATCTTGGCAGAACGGTCACCCGTACCCACAAGCGCTTTACGGTTTGCGGCTTCTTCCTTTTCCTTCTTCGCGATGACCGCGTCAAGAATCTTGGAACGCAACATTTCCATAGCGTGGAGTCTGTTCTGCAACTGGCTACGTTCGGTCTGGCAGCTCACCACCACACCTGTCGGGATATGCGTCAATCGCACGGCGGAGTCTGTCTTGTTGATGTACTGACCGCCAGCACCCGAAGAACGGTAGGTGTCCATGTGGATGTCCGCTTCGCGAATTTCCACGTCCACTTCTTCAGCTTCCGGGAGGATTGCGACTGTTGCTGCAGACGTATGCACACGGCCCTGGGTTTCCGTTTCCGGCACGCGCTGCACGCGGTGAACGCCACTTTCGAACTTGAGCGTTCCATAGACGCTGTCGCCTTCGATGAACACGCGGATTTCCTTGTAGCCACCCACCGTGCCTTCGGCCTTCGCTCAAGTCCTGGATGGTCATCTTCCAGCCCATCTTGTCGCAGTAACCGCGGTACATGCGGAACAAGTCGCCTGCAAAAAGCGCCGATTCGTCGCCACCGGTTCCGCCGCGAATTTCCAGCGTTGCGTTACGGTAGTCCCACGGATCCTTCGGCACCATCAAAATCTGCAGTTCGTCGGTCACTTCGGGGAGCTTCTTTTCGATTTCCGAAATTTCAGCCTTTGCCATCGCGACCATTTCCGGGTCGGAATCGCCGAGGGCGGCCTTGTATTCGTCAAGGTCGTCCATCATCTGCAGGTATTCCTTGGCCTTCAAAACGGCCTTTTCGATACCCTTGTATTGCTTGTGAATCTTGTTGTAACGAGCCTGATCACCGAGAACATCCGGATTTCCGAGTTCCGATTCCAGTTCTTCGTACTTTTCAATGAGTTTTTTTGCCTTTTCTTTCATCGTGCCCAAAGATAGAAAAAGTGAGCAAGGCGAGTGAAGCGGGGTTGCTTGCAAACCCATTTTCGAGCCGTAGCCACGGACGCCCAAGGCGTCAAAAGTGAGCAAGGCGAGAGATGCGGGGCTGGCTTTTTTACTTCCTCTCGCCGCTTAAATCCCGTCGAGCAAACTTCCGACGATTGACCCGGCGACATCGACGGCGGCGCTTGCAGCAGCCCCCGCGGCATCAGCAGCTGCACTCGCGGCAGAACCGGCTACATCAGCGGCAGCGCTTGCCGCGGAACCTGCGACATCCATGACCGTATCGACGGCGGCTCCGGCATTGTCGATGACCGAATTCGCGATAGGCTTGGCGACATTGATGACTTTGTCGAATGCGGATTCAAAGACTTCGTCTATAGCGTGATCCGCTACGGATTCAAAAAACTGCCCCACAATAGATTGATCGTTAGATGCGGTTTGCGTCTGGTTTTGAATTTCAATAGGATCGTTTTGCATATAATTTGAAATTACGAAATTTTGATTGTTAAGTTGTATTTCTCCCTGTAATTTTATGTAAATCAAACTCTTCAGTACATCCTCGCTGATGCCGTTTATAGGTACAAAACTTCGCATCCATGGTTTGCTTTGCTGTAACGTTTTTGTATATTTTTGACAGCACCGTAAAAATGGAGTTTAAATGAACAAGTTAGGAGTACTTGCCGGAGTCATTTCTATTTTGAGTTTTGGTGTATTGGGTTGCAGTGAAAATCCGACAAGCGTAATTGATTTAGAGGGGAAAAGCGAAGGCGAAATTTCTTCGTCATCGGTTCAGGAATCCTGGGTTCCCAGCGAAAATTCGGTTCTCCGCACCGAAAAAAAATCTTCCAGTTCCGTAACGAACGCCTCACATGAAGATGGACAAACATCTAGTTCTGTCCGTTCATCTTCATCCCAAACAGAGAGTTCTTCTTCTCGTCCTTTTGTAAGATCTTCTTTCCCTGAATCATCAAGTTCCGAAGCTCCTATTGAAACCAGAAGTTGGTATAATCATACCACATATACTACTGCAAAAGTCGTTGCGGCTAATGCTGATGAACTCGAATGCAACGAGTCTGCAGTAACGGACGACTTGAAAGACTATGATGTAGCGTATGAATTTAATTCACTGCGAGATTTAGGGCGAGATTATTTTGGCAAAAATAATGCGTATATCGACGATACTGTTAATCCGGTATCGGCTGAATGCGGGAGTGTTATTTTTGATGGTTCGAACGGACTCATAATACCTTTGGATGAAATTTTTAAGAGCAAGGGCTTTGTTGCCGAAGTTCGCTTTATGCCTACAAAAAAAGGTAATATTGCAAATATTTTTGTAGCGGAACCTCCAGGATCCGGCAAAACAGGATGGCAATTACGATTGGATGGAACGGATGTGGTGTTCCATATGCGCGATCCGAACGTTCGTAAAGAAAAAAATTGGGAATCCATTAGCTTGGGTGAAGTTTCGCTGAACGAATGGCATGTTGTTCGTATTAAAATATTCCCGAAAAAATCGGTGTTGACGGGGAAAATAGTCTATACGTTCAATGCTTTCTTGGACGGAAAAATGCGACGTTCTTCGGAATATAATGCGGATGTTTCTAACATCGAGTATGGTTTAGGAATAGGCTATGATTCGATGTACCAATCCCTTCATGGAGATCGTTTCTTTACTGGAAAAATAGATTATATCCGCTACGGAAAAATCACCGAAGACGGATTGTAAAAAATGACTCCCATCGGTAAATTTTTCGGTGATGCTGTTTACAAGTATGACGCTCCTCGACAGGGGCGCCTTTTTGCCGGACATCCGGGTCGAATTGTGCTCTCTTCGGGGCAGAATTTTGAGATGGCGCTTCGCGATCTCGACGGCTTCGAACGCATTTGGGTGATTTTCCTGTTTCACGAAAACGCTGGTTGGCGACCGACAACGCGCCCGCCGGTGCCGCCGAAAGGCAAAGATCGCGTAGGCACTTTTGCAAGCCGCAGCCCTTACCGCCCGAATCCGATTGGACTTTCTTGTGTTCGTTTGATAAAAGTTGATGGACTTACGTTATACGTAGATGAGGCGGACCTTTTGAACGAAACGCCAATTCTCGATATCAAACCGTACATCCCGATGGCAGATGCGTTCCCCAATGCCAAAGCGGGCTGGGTCGAAGATCAGGTTGGCGATTTGTGGAACATCGAAGTCGCCGAAACCTTCGCCGCACAAAATCGCTGGATTGCCGAACGTAGCGCATTTGACCTGCTCAGTTTTGCCCAAGTGCAACTATCTCGCGGGAATTTTTCGAAGGACGTTTTCGATAGCTCGCGCCGTCGTTTGACTCTGGACGAAAATGCCCAAACGGGAATCCTTGCTTACCGCACGTTCCGCATCCATTTTAGCTATGACGAATTATCGCGCACGGTCTGTTTGCAAAAAATCGCAAGCGGCTACACGGCCGAAGACCTCAAAGAAAATACCGAAGATAAGTATGGCGACAAGCAACTGCACCGCGATTTCTTGAAAAATTGCGTTTTTTGACCTTTTTTGCCAGTGATTAGGCGCACAGATGCCATTCTGTGCGTTTTCGTTTTTCCTATTGCTCAAAAAAAGATTAATTTTCTAATAAAGGGACTTAGTAATGTTCGGGAGCGCATTATGGCTAATGGAAGTCTGATTACATTTCTTTCGATATCGCTTATTGTTATTGCTGCAGCATTGTATGTGGGGATTGCTTCGATAAAATCCAAAAAGAGCGAACTCAAGTGGATTGCGATTAGTGCCTGTTTTGGCATATTGTCGGTTGTCGTTTATATTGGCCGAATCTTTACAGATGCGCGTGGATTGTACATAATGCTGTCGTCACTTTGCTTTATTGGCGCATCGGTGTCGATGTATTATTTTATGCGTTTTGTGAATGTCTATACGCACATGGCTGAGTTGCGCTGGAATCGCTTGTTGTTCCATTTTTTTTCTGTGGCGGTGCTTTTAGATTTGGTGATTTGGGTTGTGAACCCGTTCTGTGGCTGGGCTTGGGGGGGCGAACCGAGCTTGGACATTATGAATTTCCATGTTGCGTACAGGACTCCACTCTATTATTATCATCATCTGCTTGGTCGATTAATGTTCTTTTTTTCAATGGGGCTCTTGTTCTATCGATTCTTGTGCGCCCCCATTGTATTCCGAAAACGCTATCAAGGATTGATCGTTTCTGTGGCGTTTTTTATCATGCTGAATTTCTTGCTGGACAAGTTTATTGACATCGCACTTGAATATTCTGTTCATTTTTATTGCTGGCTCCCTGTTTGTGCGTATTTGTCTTGCCGGTATGCGGTAATGGATATCTTGAATTATTTCAAGGACAATGTGTTTGAAAATATCGAGCAAGGGATAGTCCTGTTTGATTTCAAGGGTGCCTTGATTTTCCACAATGCAAAAGCCGAAAAGCTCCTTGCCGGTATAAAGTTTCGTGAAACGCTGCGCCAAGAAGATTTCCTTAAAACGCTCAAAATAAATCTTGTGGATTCCTCCGATGCTAGTTTAATGCAATATTATGTTGCTCAAAATGGTAAAACAATGCGTTGCGATTATCGTCAAATTAAAGAAAACGATAATCGTCCAATAGGAAATTTGTTTGTATTCTTCGATACGGTGATGAAAACGGACTTGGTGACGGGTTTCCGCAGTTGGGAAAGTTTCAAGGTTTTTATCGAAAAGGAATCGGCGAAATTAACATACCCGATGACAGTGGTTCTCTGCGACTTGAACAACCTTTCTAGCTTGAATAGCACTAAGGGGCGCAGTTTTGGTGATGGCTTGTTACGCGATTTGGCCTCGGCTCTAAAAAATTATTTTCCGCAAGGCTCTTATTTTGTTCGTGGCGAAGATGCGAAACTCATAGTTCTTTGCGCCTACATGGAACTGAGCAAGATTGAAAAAATCATGAAGCAAATAAAGTCTCTGGTGAATAGCAAGTTCCTATATGCAGTGGATGAACTTTCATCGGCGGATTCGAATTTTGTTGATGCCGTTGGTTCTGCAAGATTAACGTTGAACCAGAAAAAATTAATGGATAAGGGGTCTGCGCATTCTGAACTTTTGACTTCGCTCGAAAGGGCTTTGCAAGAATGCGATAGCGATACCGAAGCGCATGTTCGCCGTACCCAGCGCATGGGTGCCGCTCTTGGAAAGCGCATTGGACTCACCGATAAACAGCAAAGTAGCCTTTCGCTCCTTTGCTTGCTGCACGATATCGGTAAAATCGGTGTGCCCCTTGATATCTTGAACAAGCCGGGTAAACTAACTGACGAGGAATGGAACTACATCAAAACACACGTGCACAAGGGTTACCAAATTGCAAAGAGTTCCAAGGGCCTGAACGAAATCTCCGACATGATTTTGCACCACCACGAACGTTGGGATGGCAAGGGCTATCCGGACGGGCTCAAGCAAGAAGAAATCCCGCTGCTTTCTAGAATTATTAGCGTTGTCGATGCATTCGATGCGATGGTGAGCAATCGCTCTTACAGGGCTGCAAAGTCAGTAGATGAGGCCGTAGCCGAGTTGGAGCGTTGTTCCGGAACGCAGTTTGACCCGATGCTAGTCAAGGAATTTGTGCCGATTTGCCGCAACATGGTCGGAAACGTAATCCCTGACGAAGAAAAACTGAAAATGCCGGCAGATGTCGTTGCCGAAAAAAGTAGGGCGATGAAGTCTAAATCTAGCGGGACAACGCATAATGTTCATGCGGTGGTGTATAGCCTTTATGTATTGAACGCACGCAATGAAATTATTAAGGTAGATGAAAATTTTGAAAAGTTGACAGGTTATTCTTGGGATGACGTCAAGGAAAAAACGATGGAACAGCAAGATCTGATTCCAGAAGAAGACGTGACGGAATACCTTTGCTTTGTCTCGGAATCGCTTGCGAAAAAGCCTATTGCGTATTGCGAACACCGCCTCAAACGCAAGGACGGCAAGATTATTAAGGTGATTTGCGTTGGCAAGGTCATTTACGATTCCGCAAGCCACGAAACTCGTTCCGAAATTATTGCTGCAAGTAGTCCTGGCAATTTTACCATCACTGAACTTCCAAAATAAAGCCGATTGACTTTAGTACATAAAATCGTTACAAGTGATTTTTTTTATTTTGCGGTAAAATCATTTGTAATGGATTTTATTTTATGAGAAAAATAATCGCAATTCTCGTTCTTTGCGTTGCAGGAATTGCTTCTGCTGAGTCCCCTTCTGTTGGCAAGCCCGCTACTCACGAACACCGTGGCTTTTATAGCAATATGTCGTTCGCTTTTGCTCATAATTGGTACAAGAATAGTCGTGAAGATTTAAGCCGCGGTTATTTTGAAAATGGAGGCGGCTATGTTGATGGAAAGCGGAGAGTCGTGGACTATTATGATTATAGCGGTTATACCTTCCCGATGTCGGAATTTAAGTTTGGTGTCGGTATCGCAAATTTGGCTGCTATTCATTTCGTATTCAATATTGGTTTTTTCTCTGGTTCAATGGACTATAAGTACGAGATGTACAAAAGTTTGTGTACTTTAGGTGAAAAATGCCCTGAAACCTTGGACGAGTCCCGCACTATCGACGAAAAATCGAGGGATGCATATAGCTTTAGAACATTCTTTGGTCTTGGATCGACCTTCTATCCTATTCAAGACAAAACATCTCCTTTGAACGGCCTTTTTATAGGCGGTTCTGTTGGATATACGCTTTTTGTTACGATGATTAATGCATGCAACGAAGAGACTACAGGAAATGGCGGAGTCAGTTTTCAATTGGAACTTGGCAAGGAATGGTGGATAAGCGACCATGTGTCCATTGGCTTTGGCTTTGGCTTTGCTCATACCGGTTTGATTTGGCAAACTCTTGATTCGCATAGTTCCGATAATGTTTTGTCACTTTCGTTCCGTTTAACGCGTGGCTAATGTCTGGGGTTAGATTTATGAAAAAAGTATTAATTTTTATTTTGTGTGCAATGAGCTTGGCGTTTGCTCAGTCCCCTTCTTTTGCTGAACCCGCTCCGCGTGAACATCGAGGCTTTTACAACAGCTCTTCTTTTGGTTTTGCTCTGAACTGGTTCAAAAATAGCATGGAAGATTTTGGAGAAAACAAGCGGCGTGATGTTGATTTTTATGAGTTTTACGGCACCACCTTTATGCTGGGTGAATTTAAGTTTGGGTATGCTCTCGGAAATTTAGTCGCATTCCATACGGTCTTTAACTTTGGCTTTTATATCGGAACGGTTGATTATTGCGAGGAACATTATCAATCTGTTTGCTATGAAGGAATATGCGTTGAAACTCCTGATTTAGAAAGAGACTATGACGAAGATCCTACGGCTGGTGATGCTTATAATTTCAGGACTTATTTGGGCTTTGGCGCCACGTTCTACCCGTTCCGTGACAAGAATTCTTCGCTCTATGGTGCGTTTGTCGGTGGCTCTGTCGGGTATACGCTTTTTGTTAATGCAGGTCATAGAGAGAGTGGAAATGGCGGTATCGGTTTTGAATTGGAAATGGGTAAGGAATGGTGGCTGAACGATCATCTCTCTATCGGCTTTGGGCTTGGTTTTGCTCATTTCGGCCTTGTTTGGGCAACTGTCGCCTCCCATCGTTCCGATAATGTTTTGTCGCTTTCGTTCCGTTTAACGCGTGGCTAATGTTTGGGGTTAGATTTATGAAAAAAGTATTTGCTGTTCTTGTTTTGTGCGCCATGGGTTTGACGTTTGCTCAGTCTCCTTCTGCTCGTGTGCCTTCTTCGCGTGAACATAGTAGCTCCTATTTTAGTGTGAATTTGGGCCTTTCTTACTTGAGTTCCGAATTGAAATCTTCCGATTTAAGTTTCTCCTCTTCTATAATGTCTAACAGGTTGGATGGGCGAAACGAACGTTTTGAACATTATGGACGACATGACGAACAAGAGAATTTTAGCGCTTGGGGATTCCCTTCTATAGATATTCGCTTTGGTAGGGCTTTTGGAAACTTGGTCGCGGTGCATTTTTCCTTTGGTGGCGGCTTGGTCAAAGGCGAAGGGAAAAGGCATCAGCAAAACTATTCTGTAAATAGAATCGTTGTGGATGATGTTATAGAGTCCGAAGACGAACAACTTTCAGGAATCATGGATGAAACTATTGATTCCTATGGATTCTATGGCTCGCTTGGATTTGGTTTTACCGTTTATCCGTTCCGCGACCTGACTTCACCATTGAATGGTCTTTTTGTGGGGCTTACAGGTGGTATTGAAGGGGCTATGGCGAGAGATGATGTTTATGCTACGGACTATTGTACGGTAGGCGGCGTTTTTACCCGCTATGAACTCGGCAAGGATTGGTGGGTGAGCGATACCTGGTCGATTGGTGTCGGATTTTCTTTTACCAAATTGGTGTATCCATTTGAAAATGAAGGCGACGAACCAAATCATCACGCCATAGGCCTATTCTTTAGACTAACTCGCGGCTAAAATTCTAGTTCTGTGTCGATCCCGTTGACAAGCAAATTTGTAATCGCTTCGTCGCTTCCCATCTTGCTTTTGTCTTTTATGTTGCGGCCGAAGGTTTTGTGCCAATCAAAACTGTCAGGTACGAGTTTGTCTGAAACGGGCCATGGCTTGATAAAGCCTGGCGGCAAAAGTTTGTAGAGTTTCTCTGAATTGATGCTGATGTCGCCGACACGCGGGGGCATGGGGCCGCCTTCGATGCGTGGCACTCCGTTGAGGAGGTGGGCGGGGTAGCCGCCGACGGCGTTCACGATTTGTCCTACGTTGTAGAGCGATACGCGACGAGGTCCACCGCAGTTGTAAATGCCTGCGGGGAATTCGTGTTCCAAGATGTATTGCACGGTGCGGCAAAGGTCTGGGCCCGAGAGCGGGTTCCGGTATTCATCTGTGAACAAGGTCGCCGGGCGACCTGGGCGGAACCGGTACGTAATCCAGTCGATAGCCCCGGCGCATCCGCCGGGCGCATAGTCCATCGGGAGCGGCACGCGCAAAATTACGGCATCGGGCTTGATGGCGCTAATCGCGTCTTCGGCTTCCGCTTGGTGCTTGCCGTAATTGTGGATCGGGTCTTTCGGGTCGGTTTCGACGTAAGGGCGGTTCGGCTTTGTCTTTTCGTTGCCGCTAAAGACCATGTCGGCAGAAATGCGGATTAGTGTCGCGTTGTAGCGGGTCGCGAATGTGGCTGCATCGACGCCTTGACTTACGTTTAAAAGCCTGCTTCGGGCAGGGTCGCATTCGCAAGCCTTGAGCGCGCAGTTCCCGCTCGCGTCAATGACTGTGCCAAAGCGAAAGCGTTCAAAAAGTTCGCCCAAGCGTTCGGTTTCTTCGGCATCAATTCCAAAAACGTTGTCGCCAAAAACGCAAGGATGCTTGATCGGGCGTATGCCGATAACGCCTGGCGCATTATGCGATGGCGCGGCAGGGAATGCTGCGCTATCTGGACTTGCCGCAGTGTTTGTAATTGCAACTGCGGAGTTCGGAACTGTCGCGGTTGTCCCGTAAAGTTTATTGAAATGCCGGAACAGCGCAAAACCGGGAACGCCGTTCAACCCGAGAATCAAAATCGGCAGGCGAATCGCCCGCATCTTCAGCGGGTATTTTACTTCTGAGTCAGTTTCCACTTGAAGTAGCCTGCAATTTGAAGCGGATGGTTAAACGTGCCGTCTGCAATTTTCGCCTGAAATTCTTCATCCGTGTACAGGAACGTTTCGATGTCTTCGGTTTCGTCAAAATGCGTTTTCCCCAAGCGTTCTACGCCGTCGATAAACACCACATGGAACTTCCCGCGATGCCTATCCGGATTCACCGGGAAAGAACCTAAATAGGTGATAGGTTTTAGGTCGTAGGGGTTAGGGGGCGTGAGGTTACTCGTCACTCGTCTCTCGTCTCTTGTCGTCATCCTGGAGGCGTGGCCGATAGGATCCATGCGGTCTCCATTCACTCCGAACCCGCATTCTTCCTGCAGTTCTCTAATCGCAGCTTCTTCCGGCGTTTCGCCTTTGTCGATAATCCCCGCCGGGAATTCAAGTGCAATCTTTCCTGTCCCGTGGCGGTACTGTTCTGTCATGACCCATTTGCCGTCCGTTGTGCGCGCCAAAATCAGCACCCAGTCCGGTTGCCATAACGTATAAAAATCGTCAATAACCTTACCATTCGGCAGTTCGCATTTTTCCTTCGCGACCTTGAGCCACGGCGCGTTTACCAAAAATTCCGAATCCAACAATTTCCACGGTTTCATGTTCAAAATTTAGAAAATACAATGTCATGCCCGCCTCCGAGCGGGCACCACCCTCTCGTTATGCATCGTCATCTTGAGCGTAGCGAAAGATCCGGTTAAGTCTTGTATTGATTCATCTACATCTACTACTGATTCATTAAATTTTAAAAATTTTCGAAATTTATAAAATTTGCTTATTTCTGCAAAAAATTGAAATTTTTGTATCATTTTATCTATTGCGTGGTACTGATAAATGACGTATATTTGAGTTTGTAAGGAGGTCAAAAAATGAAACCAATAACCGAATATCAAGATTATCGAAAGTACATGCTTGATTATTTCGACTGGCGCAAAAGAACATCCGTATTTTCTTGGCGCGAGTTTTCTAAACAGGCTGGATTCGCGTCGCCATCGTACTTGAAACTTGTATGCGACGGCAAGAGTTCCCTGAGCCGCGTGGGCGTGCTGCAAGTGGCTGCTGCCATGGAATTGAGTCAGTTTGAGTGTGAATATTTCAAACACATGGTCGATTTCACAAATGCAAAGGAGGATGGCAAGAAAAAAGCAGCCTTCCGCAAAATGGAAGGACTTGCCAACGAGCAGCATGCCCGCGTTATGAATGCCGATGCATTCGATTATTATGAATCTGCTGTGAATTCCATCGTTCGTGAATTGGCGCCACTCATGCCGGGCGCGCTCCCGGGCGAACTTGCCAAAAAAATCAAGCACAACTTTACCGCGCAAGAAATCCGCGACTCGCTCAAACTTTTGGTAAAGCTGAACTTCCTCAAGAGCAAAGGCGAAAACGTTTACGAACAGACCGATAAAATCATTACTGGTTCCAGCGATTCGCTTGCGCTTGCGCTCCGTTCCATGAACCGCCAAATGATTGACCTTGCCCGCGAAGCCATTGACAAAATCGAACCTGCTGAACGTAACATTTCGGGCGTGACTGTTGGAGTCAACGCCGATGCTCTTAAACGCATCAAGGATATAGTAACCAGTTGCCGCAAGCAAGTCGTTGCTATCGCTGGTGAGTGCAATAAAATCAATCAGGTCTATCGTTTAAATTTACAGCTTTTCCCGCTGACGGATAAAGTGTAGGGAGGAAACATTATGAATAAGAAAAAAATTCAAAGGAGGATTCCTATGAACATAAAAAAAATCATACCGCATACGCTTGCTGCGTTGAGTATCGCAGGTGCGCTAAGCGCTTGTTCCGACAATAAGGTTGTCGGTGCCGATGAACAGGATAATTCCATGGCGCAGAGGTCGAGTTCGTCTGTTGTTCCAGGGTCTTCGAGTTCTATCGGTGAGCTGGATTTCATTCCGAAAGAGACTTTGGCTTTGCTTAAAGGCGTCAGCAAAGGCGTTGCTGTGACAATTCGCTTTTTGCCAGGCGAATCTGGGGCGTATGAAAAGGATACGGTTAACGCCAGTGATTATTTTGACAATGTTGTGAAAACGATTCTTGATGCGGATTCCGTTCGTCTCATGGGAGCAGATTCTGTATATGAAAATATCATGAATATGCCGTCTGATGAAAACAGAAGTACAGCCTTGAAAGAATACCGGCTGAATTTCCAGACGAATAATGAAATCGAAATTGTCATGAAGGATAAGGAAGGCTTGGTCCATGGACCGATAGGTTCTTATTACGGAATTGTAGGGCGCCCAGAAAAAGTCCGAGGCGTGGTTTGCTTGAGGCAAAGTCAAGACATTATACAAAACGGTGGTTTTTGGGATTATCGTTATGAAATATACTTGAATGATTCGGACGCTACTTCTGGTGTCGTTCTTGAAAAACATTTGGTTTTTCCCGATTCTGCTACTGGGGAACAGTTTAAACAAGATTGCGTCCTTGAAAATGGCAGTGTTGGTGAGGTAAGTAAGACCGAATATATTTTTGGAAACACTTATCTTGAACTTTCTTGTCGCATTCCGTTGGCTTCTACCGAAGGCATTCCGACTTACAAAGACCCTTATTGGAAAAAATATGGAGCTCGAGTTATCGAAAGTTGTACAACAACGATAAGTATCGATGACATTGAGTATTGATGGATCCCATATCTCCTGAAATAAAGTAGGCTCCCGCTCATGAGAGCGGGGGCTGTTCATTTAACCTTATCACCATAACAAGAAGCCCGCTCCGATTGGAGCGGGCTTTCCCTAAACCACAATTTTTTTTGAATTACTTGATATTCAAGGTCCAAGCCTTGCTGCCGACTTTCACGACATACATGCCCTTGGCGCCAGAGAATACCTTCTGTTCGCAACCGATGCCCTTGGTGGAGCGGACAACGTTACCGAGGCTGTTGAACACGGTGATGTTCAAGCCCTGGGCGTTCTGAACGGTGATGTAGCCGCTTGCATCCACGTATGCTGAGGTATGGCGGTCGTCAAATGCTTGAATCGGCAAAGCGGTTACGCTCGAAGAAGATTCTACAGCTTCGCTAGAGCTGGAGCTTTCCGGTTCTGCACTGGAGCTAGATTCCGGAGCCGGAGCGTCTGCGTTCTTCACGACAATCTTGCCTGCGTTCGGAACTGCATCGAAGTAGATGTAGCCACCATCAATCTTGGATTCGAGGGCAGCACCGTCCTGCGTGACTTCGACCTTCTTCCAATCGCTCTTCACGCGGATAGAAAGCGGATAGTCGTACTTGGAAATGTTGTCGGCAATGTTGTGCTTGAGTTCGAATGTCATCGTTCCTTCTGCACCGCCGTCCTGTGCTTCAATCTTGGATGCCTTGCGTTCCTTGATGTACATGGTTGCGCTGCGGAACGTGGTTACCCAGATATCCTTGTCGTTCTGGTTAGCCCATTTGAGTGCGCCCTTGATTGCATTGAGGTCCGTTGGAGAATAGTTGGCGTTGCCGTTGTTACCTGCGTTTGAAAATCCATGCGTGAGGAACATGACCCAGCCGCCCTTCTGGATGGCTTGCTGCATGGCGCCGGTGAATGCGTTCGTGTTGTTGAAACTGCCGGTACTTCCGGTCATGTGAGCAGGCACTCTGAACCAGTCGCTCGGACCGTCCTTGCCCATGACTTCTTGACCGTTGCCACAAATACGACCTGCGATGTAGTTCTGCTGCAGGGCGCTGACGTTGGGAACGTTGCAGTTCGGGTAGGCGACCGTGATGGTTCCGTATTTCTGCTTGATTTTGCCTTCGATGCTCTTCTTGGAAGAAGCTTCTTCGCCACTCATGTTCTGACCGTGGGTATTGCTGTGGCTTGCAATTTCATGGCCATTGTCGGCCATCTTCTGGAAGCCGCTCCAGTCGGGGTTCCAGTTCACCACCAGGTTGAATGTTGCCTTGTAGCCGTATTCGTCAAAAGCCGGCGCGGCGTGAGTCACATGGTTCGGAGCGTTGTCATCGAACGTGAATGACGTGGCGGCCTTGCGGAAACCGGACCAAGTTGCAATTTCGGCATTTTGAGCGAATGCAGAACCTGCTGCAAACATTCCAACTGCGATAGTGGCGATAGAAATTTTATTGTAGTTCATTGTCCACACCTTATTAGATATATTATGTGATTATAATCTATCATTATCCATTTGTAATGGGTTTTGTAAATTTTCTTTTTGTTGTATTCTGTTGTAACTGCGACTTCGTCATCCTCGCGAAGCGAGGATCCATACAATTCGTATAACAATGTTTTGTCGAGATATAACCGAGCTGCCTAGGTTGGGGTTTCGCTTGCGGTATTGTATGGAATTTCCTTCGGAGAATGACCGCCAGCTAACCTCAACTCACTCCGAAATATCTAGTAACTAGTGGCTATTAACTAGTAACTAGAAGTACCCAACTAACTATATTTAGCCTCATGGATTTACAGTCGATTCTTTCTTCCGTTCTAGACGATGTTTACGAAAAAAATGAGTATCCGGCACTTGCCGCGCTCGAAAGCGAGTGGGCGTACACGCGACCGTTCGAAGGGCTCCGCGTGCTGGTGGCAACCCCGATTTACCGCAATACGATGACGCAGTATCGTGCTCTTTTGGCGGGTGGTGCTTCAATTTTGGTCGGATTTTCGGGGATGAACGACCCTGAAGTTGCCGAATTTTTAAAAGATTGGGGCATTTCAGTCGTGACTCCGGCGGAAATGCTCGAAGCGGAATCTCGTGGTGAATTTGTGGACTTGGTACTCGATTGTGCTGGACCTTTTGCGGGACTTCACCCGAAAATTGGCTTTGTGGAACTCACGCGTTCGGGCGTCCAGTACTACCAAAACGCAAAAAAGCCGGTTTATGTCGCCGATAGCGGGATTGTCAAGCGAATTGAAACGTCTTTGGGCACGGGTGACGGCTATTTTAGAGCACTCGAAAAGCTTGGCTTTGGTAAAAATGCGCCCGATGCAGGCGAAAATGCGTCCGGTGCCGGTTTCGAAGGCAAAAAGTTAGTTGTTTTTGGTAGTGGCAAGGTCGGTTCAGGAATTGCGCTCCAGGGCGTGCGTCGCGGTTGTGCGGTATCCGTTGTGACGGACTTGAATCGTTTTACGAATCTCGAAAATGCGACGAAATCCGCGCTGTCTTCGGCTGGTTCTGCGGAATCTGGGACTGTGGGTGTTGCAAAAACAATGCCCGCGGGTGATTTTTCGGCGGTTCTGGAGCAAAATGGCGTGAATGTGGTCGATTGCCATGAGTATGCAGCGGTCTCCGTGCTGATTGAAAATGCAGATTTTGTGGTGACTGCGACGGGCGTCAAAAATGCTCTAGCCGCTCCGGAATTGACTGCGACTTTGCTCTCGACTTCTGCAATCCTTGCGAATATGGGCGTTGAAGATGAATACGGTGAGGCAATCCCTGCCGAAAAAGTGCTCAATGCTAAGGGACCTTTGAATTTTATTCTCGAAGAGCCGACGCACCTCAAGTACATCGATACTTCGCTTGCGCTCCATGCCGCGCTTGCTGAACTCCTCGTGAAAGAGGCTAAAACTGCAATTGGGGATTGCGCGACTTTCGATAAAGCAACTGAAAATGCCGCGGGTCTCCGCTTCCCGCCGCAAGAACTCGAACAGCGGTTGCTCTCCATCGCCATCCAAAATGGCGTTATCGGCCCCGAAATCTGCGGCATGCTCGGCTTTTCTCCATCGGAGATTGAATAAAACCCTCAGAGCGCCATGGCGCGACCTCATTCCTCACACCTCATAGCTCATACCTGTATGTCCCCAGAAAATTTCAAAAAGGTCGTTGACCTCTGCAATCAGATTTCGAACATCACCTACGAAAATTTGACGAAAATCATCCGTCTGGAGCAGACGGGGAGTGCGACCGGCGCCCGCAAACTCGACGACAGCGACCAGAACGATATCGATTCTTGGATGGGCGGGGGCACTTGCTTTAGCATGACGTGGCACATGTACCAAACGCTCTCGGACATGGGCTTTAAACCACGCCTTGTCATGGGGCACAAGCGCAAAGAAAGGAACATCCACTGCGCGCTCATCTTGCCCGATTCCGATGCAGAAAACAATGTCACTCCTCTTTCGTCTTTCGTCTCTCGTCTTTCGTCTAATGAGTACCTCCTAGATCCCGGTTACCTGATTCTCGACCCGCTCCCGATGCCGCTCCCGCCGCCCTTCGGCTCCGGCGAAGCCTTCTTCCCGCTTTCCCCGAACTGTGTACGTCTCGTGCGCCCGACGCTTGAATCGATGGAACTTTGGACCGGTGGCGCAGGCGCTCCCATGAAGCTCCGCTTCGAATACCCCGTCGAAGGCGTCTCCGTCGAAGAATTCAAGCACCATTGGAACGAAAGTTTCTACCGCGAAATGATGACCTACCCAGTCTTGAACCGCCTCGACCGCGAAAAAGGCATCCAGTATTACTATCAAAAGGGCAATCTCGTCGTGCGCAATGCGACAGGCTCTCAAATGACCAAAATTGCGCCTGCTGACCGCGTTCAAACCCTCAGCGACATTTTCAAACTGTCGCCGGACATCATCGAAAAAGCTCTGCGCATCTTAGAAAAGAAGTAACCGTCATCGAGGCTCTTGGTTTGCGTCGTCATCCTGACGACTTTTTTAACGTCATCCTGACCCTCGTAGAGGGGAAGGATCCAGTTAAGTTTTTTACTTCAACTTTTTCAATTCGTGCATCATCATAGCCATGCCAATGATGGCAGCGCCGGTATCCGCAATGGGTTGTGCCAAGAACACTCCCTTCAATTCAAAGAAATGCGGCAGGATGAGCAAGAACGGAATCAAGAGAATCACTTGGCGGCAGGCGTTCAAGAACATCGCGCGGAGCGCCTTCCCGGTACCCTGGAAAAAGTTGCCCGAAACCATGCCGAAGGGAATCATGAAGAATGCGGCGGTAAAGATTCGCATGGCCCAAGCGGAGACCTGTTGCAATTCGAGATCGTTGGGGGCGAACGGGGCCACAAACGCTTCTGCTTTCCACATCACGGCGGCCCAGCAAATGAACATGAACGCGCCCGCATAAATAAACGAGAATTTGAGCGTTTCCTTAACGCGGCTGTTAAGCCTTGCTCCGTAATTGTAGCCGATAATCGGTTGCGTTCCGTGGACAAATCCCATGAGCGGGAGTACGATAATCGAAACGACGCTGTTGATAATGCCGAATGCCGAAATCGCTAAGTCGCCACCCGAAAGCGCGCCCGTCGTTTTGATGCTGATGTTGCCGTAAGTCGTGAGGCTCCAGGCGAGAATCGCGTTCATGAGGCTGTTGCAAATCTGCATTACTGAAGGCGGCAAACCCAAAATGTAAATCTTGCGCACATAGGCGGCATGCAACTTCATGTGACGCCAGCGAATCTTGATTGGCGCAGACTTTTTCATAAAGAACTGCGTAATCAAAGCACTCGCGACGAGTTGCGAACAAATGGTTGCCCATGCGGCCCCTTCGATTCCCCAGTGGAACTTCATGATGAACAGCCAATCCAGCGCAATGTTGGTCACGGCGCCTGCGATTTCGCGGAACATGGCGGTTTTGGGGTGCCCCATCGAACGGATAAAGTGGTTCATGCCCGGCGCAATCGTCTGGAACACGGCGCCGCACAGCAAAATGCGCATGTAGCTTTCGGCCACGGGGAGCGTCTGCTCACTTGCTCCGAACAACTTCAGGAGCGGCGTCATGAAAACCTCGCCAAACGTAAAAGCGAGAATCGCCATGATAATCAGGAGCGAGAATGAGTTGTTTAAAATGATGCTAGCTTGAATGTATTTCTTTTGCCCAAGGCGAATGGCAAAGAGCGTGTTGCCGCCCACGCCTACCATCATCGAAAGCGCCATGATGAAAAGGCAAATCGGGAAACAGAGCGTAATGCCTGCAATGCCCAAGCTTCCGACGCCTTGCCCCACAAAGAAACGGTCCACTATATTGTAGAGGGCGTTCACGCACATGCTGATGATGGCGGGAACGGAAAACTGCAAGACAAGCTTCGGGATGCTTGCTGTGCCAAAAGAATTTAGGCGTTCGGAGTAAAATTCACTCATTTCGCCCAAATATAGCAAAAGGCGAGGCTACCATGCAAGTCGTGCGTTGCAACCCGTCATCCTCCGCAAGGAGGATCCATACATTATTTTATAGCATTGTATGGATTCTCGCATCCGCGAGAATGACAGTCCGCTTTCAGCTTCCTCACTAATCGCTAAACGGCCACCTGATTCTTGCCGCAGTTCTTGGCGACATACAGCAAACGGTCGCTTTCGGCAATAAGCTCGTTTATTTGCGTCACGTTGCTACCTTCCTGCGATGCAAGCCCAAGGGAAATCGTCACCGGGATAATCGTATCCATCCACGAGAAAATGTGGCGTTCAATCGTCGAACGCAACTTTTCGGCGCGTTTCTTTGCGTCTTCGGGTGAAATTCCGCTCATGAGCAACAAAAATTCCTCGCCGCCGTAGCGGCAAAGCAAGTCGGAATCTCGCTTTTCGTCGTTCAACTGTCGGGCGACTTCTTTTAAAACAAGGTCACCGCATTGGTGCCCCCAAGAGTCATTGACTCGCTTAAAGTCATCGACGTCAATCATTACGATGTGGATAAAAGAATCGTTACGGCGCGCAAATACGAGCTCGCCCGCGGAGCGGTCCATGAACGCTTTTCGGTTTAAAATGCCTGTCAGCGAGTCCATCGTGGCGGCCTCGTAAAGCTCGCGGCTAAACGCCTCTTCGCTCGGGTCCTTGTAGGCGACCTTTAAGACCATCTTGCCGATTTGGAGCCTGTTGTCGGAATCGAGAATTTGTTTATGGACAAAATTCCCGTCGACGAACGTGCCGTTTGTACTGCCAAGGTCTTCGACCGTAACGTTCTGTCCGTCAAAGGAAAGGGCGCAATGCCTGCGGCTCACCAGCTCGTCGTCGAAACGGATGTCGGCCCCTTGGCCGCGTCCGAGAATTATGGTTCCTTTTTCGAGCGGAATCTGAGTGAAATCGCTTTGCGGGTACAGGACTATCAAGTACGGATGGATGACCATCGGGTTGAACCTGATGACGTTGTCGTTGTTGATGATGGTTTCATCTTCCATAATAATCCCTCGCGTTAACGCTTCCCAACACCAAATATAAGTAGTTTCTGGTTCGACGTCTCGAATTAACCGTAGCCAACCGCATTCTGCTGACTGCAAGGTTGGTTATATAATACAATTATGATACAGTTTATTTTGTAAGCAAAATTTTACACTGTGTTGACTGAATTTTAAAACGTAAATTATTTGTTGAAACGATGTGAATAAATGTGTTGATTCGTAAACATAAATTTTTTTTCACATATCTTTATTAGAAAAAATTTCCTTTTTTCAATTAAAAAAGTAGATTTCATGCGGTGTAGTATATCGAGGAGGATTGTCTTCTTGATGTTCTGCGTGGTCAGAGAGAACCAAAATGGATAGAAATACAATGAAGAACACAATGAAATCCTTAAAATTATGGGTATTGGGCTGTGTTATGCTCTTTGCCGTTGTGCAAAATGCGTCGGCAGCACTTAAAGGGTGTGAGGGAACCGTTTATCTTAAACTTCCGGATGGCTGGACTACCGCTTTTACAGCTGGCGGTGGCAACTTTGACGGCTTTACAAAGAGTACTAAGTACCCCAGTTGGTATGAAATTTCTACGGCCAAAATTGGTGGTACCAATAACGCGGATTTTTTCCACATCTCCGCTGCTAGGGGTGACTATGGTCAGGCGGGTGGTATCACTCGGACTCAGATTGGCAAGAATGTCCAGTTTCAGGAAACAACCGGCTTTACTTGCAAAGATTTTGGCGTAAAAAACGAACTTTGGATTCAACCGAGTTTTGAAGATCCGACCAAGCCCTATGTCAAGGGTGATCCTCCTGATGTAAAATATTTCTACGTATTCTTGCCGGATAATAGGATTTGGAAGAGCGCGGTCCCGATGATTAGCGAAGACGGCAAAGAACGCGAAATGGATATCGATAATAATAATTGTGGTTGGTACTTTAGACGTTATGTCGATGAACCGCTTCCGACGAAGGTCTTTATCCATAGAGATGATGATGAAAACTTGTCGAATGCGATAGGTTTTGGTGGTGAAAAGGCCGCCAATGAAGGTAAAGCTCCTGAAGAAATTAATTTAAAAGTGTTGTTTGAGGTTTATGATCAGGAACTGGGTCACGAAAAGAAATTGTACTTTGTTGCCGATGCGAAAAAGGCTTCTGAACTTCAGGGTGTTGACTTTGGTTGGTATGTATCGAATCCTGGAATTACGGGTAGTTGCATGTATTTCCTTGCTGCCCGTATTTATGATACTGATGCTGATTTGCATCCGTCGTTCTCTTGCTACAAAAAAGATTCGAGAGATAACGAAGAAGGTTGCCAAGGTGTAGATAAACAAGGTGTAGATAAAAAGACTGCAGCACAAGGTGTTGATTTAAATACGGCTCGTGCTGCTATTAAAGCTTGTATCGGTGTGACTCCGGGGATTGTTGAAAGCACTTTGGATAAGGCTACCAAAAAACCAAAGCTTACTGCTGCTGGTAAAAAGTGCTTTATGGACGAAAAGTATTTCAATCAGTTGTTCAATTACACCCAGGGCGTGAACGAAGTGACTTGCTATGACATGCCGTTTACCCGTGCTGACGATGGTAAGTGGGAATTTGACTCTGATTTCTATACAAGCGGTGGTCTTGCAAGAGCCGCTCAGGGTGGTTTCTATCCTGCAGAATCTACGACTGTGGAAAAGTTAAGGGATGCCGATTCTAATCAGGTGGCAGTTCCTACAGCTCGTACCAAGCGTTGGGCACAAGGTCCTGTATTCTATGGTCCTGCTCTTCGTGAACTTCATCCGACAGAAAAAATTCCTCTGATCGATACGTATTGCAATGGTCCGGGTTGGTCTGGAGGTCATAAGTGCGATAGCCTCTTTGCCGATGGTGATGGCACGACCGCTGCAGTGGGTTCTGCACTCCATTTAATGGCTCCTAATGATTGCGTTTTTGGTTGGAGCTGCCCGGATAAGGCTCCTGCTGATTGGCAGTTCTATGCATCGGGTACCGATTCGGCTGTAGCTGCAACTGCAACTGGTGCTGATTACCGTTGGGATTCAGACGTAGGTTCTAAGAATGGTGGCCGTAACCAACACTTCTGCTTCGAATCTCATGCTAATTTCCTCTTTAAGAAGGGCTTGAAGTTCAGCTTCCGTGGTGACGATGACATTTGGGTTTACATTGATAATAAACTTGCTGTGGACCTTGGTGGTACTCACCTTGCTGCTCCGGGCTATGTGGATTTGGATAAGTTTATGCCGGATGCCAAACCGGGTTCTACTTATGATATCGATATCTTCTTCTGCGACCGTCGTACAACGATGAGTAACGTTCGTATCAAGACGAATATGTTCATTGAACAGAAAACTGGTATTGAAACCGCTGAATTTGAAAATTTTGAAGAATATATGCTTACCGGTGATAATAAGATTGTTCTCTCCTATGCTCAGTCTGGTGGCGGTAGCTGTGCAGCTGCAATGGGTTCTACTGTGCTTCTCGTAGGACCGGAAATTACTAAAGCTGGCCACAAGATTACTTACATGTTTACAAGAGATAAGAGTGGTACGGATCCGACGAAGATCGAAGTTTCTGAAGAACAATTTGAAGCAAATCCGGTTCAGTATGGTGGTGCTATTAACGTAACGGAACTGTATGCTCCTGTGATTAACGAGGTAAAACTCAAGTCCATGTTGCCGCCGAATACCTATTACCTTAGAGTGAAGATTAATTCTGATGTCTATATTAGGAAAATAGAAGTTGAAGGTAGTGTTAGTGTTGCTAACCGTGATGCTGTTATTATGAATGGTGCTGTCGCTAGTGCGCCGATGAAGTTTAAGTCTTCTTCTATCGCAACTTCTAATGATCCGGCTATCGAAGACTTGATTCCGCTCTATATTGCTCCAAGTACGGATCCGTGTGCAGGCGCCGCTAGTTGCACTGAATATCTTAAGCTTAATCCGGTTCCAGGTGCTTCGTATTCCTTGGAAGTTAAGGATACTAATGGCGTAGATATTGGAGATCGTAATATTGTTACCTTCTATAAATTAGAAAATGGAAAACTTTCTCCATACAACCCGAAAGTTTCGCATGTAATTGGTAATGGTGGTGTTGATACTGTTTACGCAACGATTCAGTATGGTGAATTTACAACTTCTTATGTAGAACATGTTACCATCAATGTTAAGGGTGATTCCCGCAAGGCAAAACTTAAGTTCTTCGTTCCGAAGATTACCTTTGTTGAGTCTGAAACTTCGCTCACTCCGAAGAACGCTGACCCGACAGACTATACACGTATGAGAAGAACGCCTTATGACTTCTATTTGATTGCTCTTAATCCAGAATCGGACACTCCGTGCGGTGATGTTTGCAACAACATTAAGTTGGGTGAAGGTTCTCAGCTTTCTAAGGGTGTGCGTCCTGATTCCAACATGCGTATCATGAATGGACGTGCTACGATTACTGTCATGTCTGAATTGGTATTCCAGGCTCCGGACTTCGCAAAACTCCACGTGACGGGGCCGAACGCAAGTCTTATGCAGGCTATATATACGAACTTGCAGTTCCTTGAACCGCCTGTTCCGACTCCGGTCATTGCTGACATCTTTGACGTTCATGGTGAACTCCCGTCGTCTGCTATGAATATCCCAGAGAAGTATTTCAGCATGCAGACGGAATACCTCGATGGTATTGGTGACTCTGTTGCCATTTACTACTATCGTAAGTTCCATAAGGACTCTCTCCCGGAAAAGATTGCAATCTTCTGGGATGAAGATGTTAAGGATTCTGTGGTGTTTGAAAAGGCTGAAATTGCAACTGGCGCTCTTTGCGGCGCTGCTGCGGGTCTTGATGATACGCTCTGCGCTCCGCGAATCACCTTGGGTGGCAAGAAGCTTTCCAAGAAGGTGAAGACCTCTGGTAAGGGTAAAATCAAGTCTTGGGCTACTTACATGTTTGCTGGAAGGCCCAAAACATCCGATTACGAGTGCGATCTCTATGATCGTATTGCACCGATTATTGTCTCTGCTAGAGCAATGAAGGAAACTTTGGGCGGTGTCGAATTGGCTAAGCTCAAGATTGAATTCTCTGAACCTGTTCAGAAGACAACAGAAGGTGTAGCTAAGGGCGATGCTGTGCTTTCGTTCTACATCAACAACGGCAAGGAACCGCAGTTTACGGAACATATTCCTTTGAATGCCGGCTCTTCGATTCCTGCTACAACGAACTCGAATGTCATGAACTTGCTTTACAGCCCGAGCAGTTTGTTCCCGCAGTCTGGTGACTATATCCACTTCGGTAGTATCGCTGGTGTTGGCCTCTTTACGGACCAGTCTGATTATGATAAGGCTATCTTTGGAACGGATACTCTCCGTCCGGCTGACGATGCAACTTACAAGTGGAATGTGGCTCCTGGCTATGATGCTTCTAACCGTCGTCCGTCTCCGTGGGTTCTGATTTCTGGTGAAGTTAACTCTTACGCTGTGAGACTTATTCCGTCTGCTATGGGCGGCATTCCGAAGACTCCGAGCGAAGCTGCTATATATGACCCGTTCGAAGTTGTTACCTATGATGCAAGCAAGGATGATGATGACTTCAGAGCTGATATTCGTGCCGGAAAGGGTGAAAACCTCGAAAAGTATGGCTATATTCCGCATGGCTGGTATGTCAAGACCGATATGGGTGCCTTGATTGAATCCAGGGATGATTATGTCAATGCCGACAAGAAGAACGTGTTCTTTGATTATGAACTGAGCTTCTTTACGAACTTGGGCGCTCATGTGGCTACGAATAAGGGACGTATCTTCTGCGATGACGACAAGAACTACAGCGTCAACGGAAAGTACTACTTCGGTGGTCCGGGTCACAACTGCGTTGAAAACCGTAAAAACTTCTACATCTTGTGGAACATGAAGTCTAACAAGAATCGTCTCGTGGGTTCTGGTGCTTACATTTCCAAGCTCAAGACTTACGTACAGCTTGATAACCACGGTAAGAAGAACAAGTTCGAAAAGCGTGAAATGTGGGGTGTCCGCCATAACGCTAAGACGACTGGCAGCTTCCCGGCAATTAAGCTTAATCCGTAATAGAGTTCTTTAAAAGTTTCAAAGCCTCCCTTCGGGGAGGCTTTTGCTATATTTCTATACATGCGAAAGATTTTAATTGCAGCTTCTTTATGCGCTTTGGCTTGGGCCGGATCGCCAACTGATATGGACTCTCTTTTCCGCGGTAACGAGTACAAGCCGACGCTTAGCGCATCGCTCCGCGATACGACAAGTAATTCTGTCTTGCCTACCAAGGTTTCTGGCAAGAACGACAAGGGTGATGGATTCTATATGCTCCAGTTCGAAGCTGTGGGTGACTTCGATGCTGCACAGAGACGCAAAGCGCAGCTTTCTGCGAGTACGGGCTATACTATCCAGGTGGTTTTCGATACGCCGTTTTACAAGCTTCGTGGTGGTGGATGGACAAAGCGCAAGGTCGCCGAAGATAAGGCACGCGAGCTTTCTGCGTACAATATTAACGCCTTTGTCGTTAAGCTTCGCTAGAGTCTAGATCCTCGAACGATCTGTTCGAGAGAGACGAATATTTTTTAAGCCATTCCACAGAGTGTGGAATGGCTTAAAATTTTTTCCCTGATACTATAACTTACTGTTTATGGTATGCTAGCGTTAAAGCACGCCTAGAATCTGCTTGGTGCTGAGTTCATCGAGCTTGACGAGGGCGCGTTCTTCGGGTGGAACATAAGCCATCTTGCGCTCGTTGTCGGGCCTCTTGGAACGGTCGCGCAGCACGATTTCTTTGTTCGTGAGAGAATAGAAGAAAGGTCCTGTTTTCACGAATTGCTTTTGGTGCAGCGCCTGCTTGATTGCTTCGTTCAATGTCGCATTGATCTTGGGCGTTGTATGGTCTATGTGGTGCAATTCCAGAAGCCTCTGCAATAGCAATTCCCCATGGATTGGCGACTCCTTATCGACATAGAACTTTAGCTGTTCGATGAGCTTGTCTATTGGATGTTCTTGAATGGGTATTTTTTTCGAGGCGGCGTCCATGGCGAAATGCACTACGTTGTAGGGCTCTGCCTGAACTCTATTGTTCTGTTCTGCATCGTCGGCAGGGGTGTCTTCTTGCGGTGGCGGTGCGACACTTTGTTCAATTGCAATGGTGGTAACGAGGTTTTCTTTCTCGTCCTCGTTCGAAATGTGCCAAAGCGGGAGCCACATGTTCAAGATTTTCCATCCGAACCTCGAAAGCGTGTTCGGTCGAATGTAAACGCGGTCTTCGATGGATTCTTTATAAAGACAGCAGCCGCAATCGGTTTCGATAACGGCAAGGAAATGCTTGGGGTTGTTGGCGTCAATGACAACGGGGCCTATAGGTATGTTACCTGTTGCGAGAAAGTCCTTATACGCAATAGAATTTTGTTTGAAAATGTCTTTAATTTGTACGTCAAAATCGGATTCTTCTATGGCGTAGTCGATTGGGTTGTCAAAAGAAGTTTTTGCCTTGAGCGACTGGACCCATGCTTGGAATAGGCTTGGCTTGGCTTTGGCAATTTTATCGGCTTCTTCGTTTGTCAAGAATAGGCAAAGGCTTTGCTTGGCAAGCGTTGTGGCAATGGCTAGTTTGCTGATTTCGCTCGCACCTTTTTCACTATTGGTGTCTGCACAAACGAAAATGACATCGCGGTAAAGATCGACGGCACGTTCGACGGTCTTGATGTAGAACTTGTTTTGCAAATTCCCTTGCGTAAAGAATCTTTCTGCATTCGGATTTTTGGTCAAAGACTTTTGAAGGGCTTCTTCAATTTCGTTGCATAGCGATTGATTCGATGCAATAATGCCAAGTGTTTGGCCAGGATTCTTTAGGGCGTGTTGTATAGCCTTTTCAGCAATGGATGCGACTTTGTCTTGCGACAATTTGAGAGTCTGTAACTTGTTTGTCGTCAGTATTGAATTCGGGAACTGTGCAATTTCGTTATAGTAAATCCTGTTGTTTGCAAAGTTGAATAACGATGGACTTGCGTACTGCGTTGTAAATCCGATAACGCGTGTCGGTATTCCTTTGCGGAGTGAAGCCGAAAGGACGTTATCCTTAAAGAAAATCGATTGTGACGAGACTTCGGTATTGCAGGCGTCCATGGGGAGCGTTTCGAGCATGGGCGCATAAGGGTTCCCCAAAAGAATGACTTTTTTCGAGTGGTAAATTCCTGGCATGACTTCGGCGATGGTCGTGCAATCGGCATCCAGGAATAATGTTACATCGAAAGTGTCTAAATCAAGATTATATGATTGTGATAAAGTAATGTTTTTGAACAGTGCCGGATTCTTTTCGGCAGCCTCGTGCGCAGCACGGAAGTTGGCGTTGCAGAATTGGTCTAGCAATGTTCTGTATTGCTTGCTCTGTTGTTTTCGATTTTTCGAAGACGTGTTGAACAGTTCTGGACATTTGACTGTTGCCATTTGCATTTGTCCGTTTGTCCATGCACGTGCAAATGCCATGGCAAGATCCTTGCTTGCATTTTTGGAATCGGTTATATATTCTGCGAGATTTTCACATGGAGAATCGTTGATATTTTCCATGTGTTCGCGAAGTTGCAAGTAAATATTTTGGTCGTTCCAGTGTGCCGACAAACGTTCAATTTGACCAAACCACAATTCTACACTGGGAATTTCCATGGTCTCGCTTAAAATAAGCGTTCTGCTGATGTTTTGGAATTTGTGCTGTAGTTCTCTAATTCGCAATCGAATGTTGTCAAAGTCTTCGGCAAAGGGCTTGAATAAATACCATTTTTCAAGCAATTGTATCAGGTAGTCGAAATGATCGTGGTCCTTGAAGTGCGCGCGGAATACGTAGTAATGGCGAATTTTGTTGGACAAATCGTTCCAGTCGGTCTTTTCGAATTTCCAGTCTTTTCCAAACAAGCGCGTGGCAAGGACGGAGGAATCCTTGAATTTGCGCTTGTATTCCTGAATTTCGATAAGCTTATCCACTTCTTCAAGGAGCATCTCGTCGGAGGTGATGCTCTTTGGATTCTTGAATACGCTGAGTAGTAGGCGCTTGGGTCTGCGGTAATGGTCCGAAAGCGATTTCAGTGTAGAATTGAGACTGTTGGAGAATTCTTCGCGGGCTGCAATAATGTTTTTGTCTACGGCGTCATCGGTAAAGACATCAGAACCTTTGCGGCGATAAGTTGTCCAACGGGCGCCTGCATTGGGAAGATCGTTTAGGTCGTCTTGGTAGGCAATCCATCCGTTTGAATGCAGGTTCCATTCTTCGAATGCGGGTAAATCATTTTCGAAGGTATTCTGGAGTATATCGATCAGGTTAAGAATGTCGGCAAGCTTGGTTCCCGAAGGAAAGAGCTTTGATTTGATAATGTTTTCTGCAAACGGCTTAATGGCGTCAATTAAAATCTTTGTCTGTTCAAGTTCTCTGCCAATCGCGTTTTTACGTTCCTTTGAAACGGCGGGCAACATAATCCCTTGGAACGCTTCGTAGATTTCGATTCCATTTTCATTGAAGAACAGTTCCGCAATTCGTTCAAGACTGGAGTGCATGGACTTGAACTTGTCGTAATGAACGTTTTCGACACCTTTGAAAAGGTCGTTTTCAAATTTTGTTTTAAATGGTTTTAATTTAGTGATTCCGTCAAAAAGCTCGGTGAGCGTTATTCCACTGGGCTTGAGCGGCTGGTTGACTGAATCATAGTAAGTGACGATTTTTGCACGAAGTTCTTTTAGTGATGTCTTGAGTACATCACGTTCGGGGCTCTGGAACGAACGATAAGGCGGTTTCCAGGCGTTGTCGAAATTGAACTTTGTAATGGCCCTGCGGCTAATCACGCAAACTTTCTTTTTTTTCTGCAGGCATTCTGCAGCGATGTTTACGGCCACTTTCGCTTTTTCTGCACCGGGAAGTGTTTGTATGGCAAATGCAAAGTTGTCATCGTGAAGAGCATCGATGACCGCTTTGTTTGTCTGTGAATCTGTGGTGTATGGGAAAAAGTGATTGACAGGGTTATAAACGTGATCGTAAGGAACGCTATCGAATAGCGAGGGGTGTGGCAAGAAGCCTTCGTTTCCGATGGTTGCTATGAAAAACTCGTTGTTTGCTGCTTTCGATGTTGTCCAACAGTCGTCTGACAGGGACTTCTTGAGGAGAAGGCTGTTGGTGCTGTAAAACATGAGGCAAAAGCCATTGCTCGTAAACTTCCAGTCGTTTCTCGGTGCAATCTTTTTTTCGAGCGTGTCAAAAAACTTCTGGAGTTCGAATGTTCCGTTCTTGTAAAAGTCTGAAGCAACTGGATACTTGATTCTTTTGTCGAGAGCCTGGAGTGCAATGTTTTCGACGGGCGCACCTGCAGAAATGGCTACGGTATCGTGCTCGGGGTCGTAGGTCAGCGGAACCAAGAGTGCTGGGGCAAGCATTTTTTCGTCATACTTGATAAACCCCTTAACCATGTACAAGTCTTGGTTGCAAAAATCCTGAGTTTTGGATTTTAAAATTTTGCGGAACGCATCGAGATCGGCTGCCTGTTTTTCGTCGCTGTATTTTGCGGAAACAGGGAAGAACTGTGCAAGTGCACGAGGCTTTTGTTCTTTTTGCCAAGTTTCAAAAAAATTGTCTCCGTTGTCTACAAGTAGCGGGGATTGAATCTTATTCTTTTGCGAAAAATTGAGTAGACGATCCTTGCTATCAAAGGCGGCGGCCTCTTCGCAAATCTTTTCTATAGTAGTTGACACAGACGTTGAAGTCATACCACGAATATAAATTTTTTTTTGCAATGTGCGGTTATAGCCGCTCCATAATTATGGACATTGCGTCAATGAGTGTGATGGGCGTTTCATTTTCGGTCAAGTGAGCCTTGTAACAGACTCGTCCGAAAAGCATTTCGGGAGTGATTCCTGCCTCCTTGTCTAGCCTTAGGCTGTGGGCGAGTTCGCGCTTGGAAAGCTTCTTGTTGTTCTCGTCGACGATTAACGGGTGGTGCAGGTAAATCGGGCGTTCTGTGCGGCCTAGAGCTTCCATCAATGCGATTTGTCGAGCCGTAGAATTGCGGATATCTTCGCCACGTACGATATGCGTAATATTTTCGTCAATATCGTCAACGCACACGGCAAATTGGTAGGTCCATTGGTTGTCGCGATCGCGGATGGGGAAGTCCCCGCATTGGAGTTTGGGATTCTCGTGGAAGTCCCCGAGTCGTAGGTCGTGCCAGTCGATGAATTTATCAGGAACGATAAAGCGCAAATTGTGCGGCGCTGCACCAATTTCTAATTCCGACTTCCGACTTCTTAATTGAGAAAGGCATTTGCCTTGATAGATGATTTCTCCGGTTTCGCTTTGCGGATTCTCGGCGAGGAGCTGCTTGCGGCTGCAATAGCATGGATAAACTAACGACTTGTCTTCGAGTTTTTGCAGCGCAGCCTTGTAAATTTCGTTTCGCGCACTTTGTATGCTTTCGGAATCATAATGAAAACCTAACCAAGCTAAATCTTCGCGGATGCCTTCGATATAAGCAGGGCGCGCTCGGCTCTGGTCGTGGTCTTCTATTCTCAAGTGGATCTTTAAGTTCCATTTTTTTGCCGCTGCCCACACATAAAGAGCCGAAAGCAAATGGCCTTCGTGGAGGTAGCCTGTGGGGCTTGGAGCAAATCGAATTTTTCCTGACATGTTGCATTTGTAAGACACATCACAAATATAAGTTGTAAAATTGTTACTAAAGTCACATATTTTCAATGAAAAAACGTAAATATTTTGTTTTTTTCGAAAAAAACGATTTTGTTATGTATATTATTGCTGTAAAAAGGGATGTCTCCCTGGAATACGGAGTAATTATGGGTGGAATGAAACTTCTTTCTAGAGCCTGCACGGCTCTTGTCTTTGCGTTTGCAGTTGATGCGTTCGCCGCGGATGTCGTAGCGACAGCTTCTAATGGAGCGATGGTCGTTTTGCATGACAACGGTCGATGGGAATATCATCAGAACAACAGTAAAATTCGCGACGTGCGCGAGAGCGCGATTCCAGAAGATGCTAAATTCAATGTCATGGTTGAATACGAAACTCCGGAACGTGCGCGCAGAAATGTACGACTTGCAATGGAAGCGGAATTCGCTACGGAAGAAGAAATCAGGGATAGCCTGAGAAATGTGCCGAAGGGCGGCTACATTTATTTTCAGGTGAAGACTTCCCAAATCAAGAAGGGCATGCCTCGCAAGTTGACTTATAGCTTGTACGATGGCAGTAAAAAGCCTATATTCAAGAAAACAGCTTTTGATACCGAAGCAGTCCCGAGCGAACAGAGAGGTGTTTCTAATTTGCTCGTTGTTCCTGTTTATGGCCACCCCAAGTCCAATGTTATGTTGGCTCGTGTCGAGGCTCGTGACGGGATGGAAACGCTGGATATCGATATCCCCGTTAGGTAATTTGCATTGCTAAAATTTGCGGTAGTCGATCTGGAAACGACCGGCGGACATGGTGAAGATAATCGGATAATGGAAATCGGAATCGCCCTGATGGACGGTTCCGAAGTTGTTGGTACGTACCACTCGCTTGTGGACCCCGGACAACCGATTACGCCGTTTGTCCGAGAACTGACGGGGATTACCGACGAGATGGTCGAAGGCCAACCGCAATTTGGCGCCATTGCAGAACATGTGGCAGAACTTTTGCGGGACCGTATTTTTGTGGCGCACAATGTTCTATTCGATAACAAGTTCATGACGGTGGAATTGAAGCGTTGCTGCATCAAGTTCAACCCGCCGAGACTTTGTACGGTAAAACTTGCAAGGAAAGTATTCCCGGGGCAACCGAGCTACAGTTTGCATAAACTAACGGAATCGCTTGGACTTCCAGATTTTAATCACCACCGTGCACTTGACGATACGATGGCCGCGGCTGCTATTTTGAAAGCGGCACTTGAAAAAGTGGGCGAGGCTGGTGTCATGAAGAATGTGGTGAACTTGTCGAATGCGAAAAAACAAGCGATTAACAAGTAGTCTTTAAACAATTGACAAAAATGCAACTACGCAAATTGCGTGGAAATTTATCACTTCAACAATCCCATTTTGTATTTCAGCTTCAGGATGCGTGCAGCGGATTCTTCGATGCGGTGCTTGTATTTCGAGTTCTTTTCAGAAAGCTCCATCATGATGTCTAGCATGTCTTTTGCTTTGGACGTGTAAGAAATCATGAGCATATCGTTACCTGCGTCAATGAGAGCTGTGACGAGGCGCTTGAAATCTTTATCCGGGTAGGCTTTGCGCGGTGAAATTTGCGTTTTGCCGCTAGCCCAGGTGCGAAGCGATGTACCCCAGATGTCGTCAGTAAGCGTGACCATGTCCGGGAATCCGCGACGGGCCATTTTTACAATGTTGGCGTCAAAGACGGCGGGACGGCTGGAAATGCGCAAGAAGTGGACGCTTGACACCATCGTGACGGGAATGTCTTTGGATAGCGTCCTGAAAAAGCTTATGTTCTTGTCAATAGTTTCTTTGGGCGAGGCGCTGATGGCGATTTGCGAGTCGCTGTTGGTCCAGGAGTCGTAACCGGGGAAGTGCTTTGAAACGCAGATGATGCCGTTGTCGCGCATGCCGTTGACGAATGCTCTTACTTTGTGTGCGTTTGATGTGTCGTTGCCCCACGAGCGGCGGCCCTCTTCCATGAAAGAATTGGATCCGCGGTGGTCCTTGGACGGGTCCAAAACAGGCGCTAGATTCATATTGATCTTGATGCTTTTTAGGGTTTGTCCGATTTTTGTAGAGATCTTGCGGATTTTTACGGAATCCATATAGCGCATTTCGCGGGCGCTTGGAGTGTTTCGCCAATGGTCGGAATACGATGACAATCGGTTGACGAGACCGCCTTCTTGGTCGGTGGCGACTAACAGTGGAATTTTAATGTTGCTGTCGATGTGGTTCATTCGCTCCATGTAACTGTCAACACTGCGGAGGTGCTTGCCAGTGATGAGCACGCCGCCGAGCTCGTTTTCAATGACGAATTGGGACGAGGTGAGGAACACCATAATCATTTGCCCCGCTTTTTGGCGGAGATTCATGGATTCCCATAAAAGCATAAGTGCATCCGGCATGTTGTACGGATTCGGCTTTTGTTTTTTTGATGGCGCGGACTTTGTTGCTGCAGATGAACTTTCGAGATTCGTCGGGACCTTTGCGAAATTTGCGGAACTTGATGAGTTGAAAGTTCCGGATGAGCTGGAGGCTGCGAAAGATGCGGATGAGCTGGAGGCTGCGAGAGTGCAGGAAGAACTGCTCACGGCAGGAGTCATCTGTTGTTCACTTGACGATGATTCCATCACGCTCATTGTAGTTTCGGATGAGCTCGATTCCGGTATATACTGGTCGATTTGGTAATCTTGCGCAAAGACGGAAAGTGCGGCAGAGCAAGTCGCGAAAAGAGCAAGTTTAAATAGGTGTGTTAATATCATGAAAAAATGAATAAGGGTTCCTAATCACTCTTCACTTTTCTTCTTCACGAAACGGCGCGGTTTGAATTCTCGTGGTGGGAACTCAAATTTGAGCTTGCCTTTGACAAGTGTGAGATAAGCATCAAACAGGCGGCGCGTCTTGTTGCTGCGGAAACCCTTGATGAGCGAAGTCTTTTCGCCGGCGAGCAATTTTTTGATTTCGTCCAGCGGGAGTTCCTTGCCCAAAAGAATTTTCGGGAGCGTGATACCGCTCGGTTCCTTTTTCACGTAGCTTTCGGAAACGTATCCCGTGAGCGTTTCGTAAACGTCGGAACCATCGACTGGCGACTTGCCGATAACTTCACCGAGTTCAATTTCTTCGGGCTTTTCGTCAAAAACAAATTCGATTTTGTTTTCGTCGTTGATGGTGAGCACTGCAGAAAATTCGGCGCCCTTCTTACTGCGGAATCCTGTGAGCGGGCCAATCTTTCGCTTTGTCAAAAGTTCGATGATTTCGCTTTCGCTAAGGTGCTTGCCGCCGACAATCTTTCGGATGACGATGCCGTCTTCTGTTCTGTAGCGGCTCACGGTTTCAAAAACTTTCTTGCCGTTTACGGGGCTGAAGCTTGCTTCGTTTTCAGTATCGTCTTCCTTGAAGCCCTTGATGTTTTTCACCATGGTCTTGGTCATATCGACGATGCCGCTCATGAATTTTTCGCGAGATTCCTTGCCCTTGCTGATGAGGTCCATCTTGTATTCCCATTCACCGGTGAGTTCCGGGCTGGTGAGGGCTTCGCAGTTCATGGCGGAGAGGACCTTGATGAGGTCGAATGCCTTTGCGGTGGGAATCATTTCTTTGCCGTCGCGGATAACGTACTTGTCGCTCACGAGCTTTTCGATAATGGCGGCTCGCGTTGCAGGCGTTCCAAGACCGCGCTCCTTCATGGCGTCGCGCAGTTCGTCATCTTCCACGAGCTTACCGGCGCTTTCCATCATCGAGAGGAGCGTGCTTTCGGTGTAGTGCGCAGGCGGCTTGGTGAAGTCTTCCTTGGCATCAATTTCAAGTGTCGTCGCGGCAGTACCCTTAAGCGGAGGTATGTTCGACTCTTCGTCGGATTCCTTGCCGTAAATCGCCTTGAAGCCTGGGTCCACAAGAATCTTGCCTTCGGTGATGAAAGTCTCGTTCTCGACTGTCGTGATGCGAGTTGTGTTGAGGTACTGTGCCGGCGGGAAGAATACAGCGATAAAGCGCTGGCAAATCATCGTGTAGATTTTTTCTTCGGCTTCGGAAAGTCCCTTTGGCACAACGCCTGTGGGGATAATGGCGAAGTGGTCCGAAATCTTTGTGTTGTCAAAGACCTTCGGCGTACGCTTCACGTAATTCTTGTCGAGCGCTTCCTGGGCGAACTTGGCGAGCGGGCCTTCGATTTTGCCGAGGGTCGCTTTCACCGGGGCCACGTAGTCTTCGGGCAAGCAACGGCTGTCGGTACGCGGATAGGTGGTCGCTTTATAATGTTCGTAAAGCGACTGGGCGATGGAAAGCGTTGTCTTGGCACTGAAGCCAAAGCGGTTGTTTGCTTCGCGCTGGAGCGTGGTGAGGTCGTAGAGCTGGCCGCACTTCTGCTGGCTCGGGGCGGTGGTCTCTTCGATGGAGCCCTTCTTGCCCTTGCACTTTGCGAGAATTTCCTGAGCGCGGGCTTCGTCAAAAATTTGCTTGACGCGGTCCTTGCCGGTTTCTTTATCGACAGTGAACCACTTGCCCTGGTAGTTGGCGCCTGCGTTGTCGAAGTCGGCTTCTATGGTCCAGAACTTTTGCGGTTTAAAGCGGTTGCGTTCTTCTTCGCGCTTTACGATAATGGCAAGCGTCGGCGTCTGCACGCGGCCGCACGGCGTAATCTGGAACCCGCCCATCGAGCTGTTATACGCGGTGAGGCCGCGACTTCCGTTCATGCCTACAAGCCAGTCGGCTTCGCTACGGCAAAGGGCAGCGTTTCGCAAGTTCACCATGTCTTCTTCGGTGCGGAGGTGCTCAAAAGCGTCCTGGATGGCGGCTGGCGTCATGCTCTGCATCCAAAGTCTCTTGAATGTCTTGCCCTTGAAGTTCCCCTTGAGGATGTAGTCCACGATGTAATAGAAAATCAGTTCACCTTCGCGGCCCGCATCGCACGCGTTTATAATAGTCGTCACATCTTTGCGCTTGATGAGTTTGCCGAGTGCGCTGAGGTGACTTCTAGTGGTGGGGAGGGCAACGAGCGGGAACTTTTCCGGGAGCATGGGGAGTGTCTTCATGTCCCATGCTTTGTACTTTTCGTCTATATCTTTCGGGTCGGCAATTCCGACAAGGTGACCGATGGCGTGACTTACGATGGTCGTATCGCTTTCGTAATAGGCGGTTTCTTTCTTGAACGATTTGGCTCCAAGAACTTTAACGAGGTCCGCGGCTACGCTCGGTTTTTCTGCGATAATAAGCGTTTTGCCTTCTGCTGCCGTTTTGGCGGCTTTCGTTGTTTTTGTGGCGGCCTTCTTTGTAGTGGTTGGGGTTGCCGCCTTAGTTGTAGTTTTAGTCGTTGCCATTTTTATTTCCACTTGAATCGTCCGAACAGTCCGAACAGTACGGCCAGTACGGTAAAGGGGGCGTGTATGAATTCAACTGGGATACACCACTTGAGGAGGTGTTCCTGCTTGAATATTTTGAGCCCGCGAATAATGAGAACCATGTCGCCGACGCTTTTTAACAAGAACGCAATTAAGGTGGCGACGAATATTTTAAAGCTGAAAATCGAAAGTGCTGCGGTCACGCAGAGCATCACGAGGAACAGGAATACCATCGAGAGCACAAAGACGATTTTCGGCGTGTAGTAGATGGTCTTTGATGCCCAGCGCTTGCGTTGTTCCCAAAGTGCCTTGAGCGTTTCCTTGCCGCTTGTGGTGACAAACGTGGTGGGTGTAATGCAGTAGCGCATGGCCCAGGGGCGGTCGGCGGCGAGCTTTTGCATCAACAGGTCGTCATCTCCGCTTTGGATTTTGATGACGCCCGAGAATCCGTTCACGCTTTTGAAGAAACTCTTGCGGTAAGCGAGGTTGTTGCCTGTGCTTGTAAGCGGGAGATGCATGGCGAGGCCTGCGGTCCCTGCAATGCGGTAGATGAGCGTTTCGACCGCCTGCATGCAAATGATAAACGGCGACTTGCTGTCGGTCGGAATGTAAGAGTGCCCCGCGACAAGCTCAATTCCCGGCTCGAATTCTTTGACGAGACCTTTAATCCAGGAAGGCTGCACAATGCAGTCCGCGTCCGTGAGGCAAAGGATTTCGCCATCGCAGGCGTCAATGAGCTTGGAAAGCGCCTGCTTTTTCGGGCTAACGCCTTCGGGAATAGAATCAATCGTAAGGACATGCAGTTTATCGAACTTGGCGGCGTATTCGGCGAGAATCTTCGGGGTGTCGTCCGTCGAGCGGTCGTCTGCCACCCAGACCTCCCAATCGCCTGCGTAATCTTGCGCCAAAACGGAGTTGAGCGTTTCGCGGATTCCCTCGGATTCGTTGCGGGCGGCAATCAAGACGCTTACCTTCGGCTGCGGCTCTGCATCGGCATAGCCTTCGCGTACTCGCCCGAGCGCACGGTAAAACCGCACTTCTAACCCGAGATAGAAGAGAGCGAGGGCTGCCAAAAGCCCGATAATCATGTATGTCAAAACCGTAAGGAACATTTTTCTTCGGCAAAATGTAATAACGTTTTTTTGAAAGTCAAAATCTGAGTGTGCATTTGGTCGCAGATTTTTGCACCCGTAATATAATGGTAAGAATTTTTGTGTTTTACTCTATAAATATATAGATGAGTGAACAAATGTTCATTTTCCAGTAGAAAACGGACATCGATACCTCTTTGTACGGCTGATTGCGCTACTTTCAATGGCTCCAAGACTCGTTCAATTTTGATTACGTTTTGGAATCTGAAATGAAGTTGCGTCGCCCTCAGAAAACATATGTGATGGTTCTCACATCTCTTTGCCCCAATTCCATATATATGGAATAGCATTCACAAAACTTCGTTTTTGTTTACGATTTTCCAACATTTTTCGAACGTTGCTCCATTTGGGTTTTAAAATGTTAGTTTTCTTCCTCAAGTATAAAATCGGAGTTATGGGGTGATTATGGATACGCTTCTAAAATTTGAAGATGCCGCTGCAGCGCTTTCGCTCGATTATGTATGTGTCTTCTATGTCGATGTCAAGGCAAGTGACTACGTCGTGCTTGATTTTTACGGAAAACTTGCCAAACTGAATTTAAAGCATACCCATAACTTTTGGGCTGATATCTCGGTCATTTCGGAAAATCTTGTATATTCCGAAGATAAAGACTCCTTCATGGAACTTGTCAAAAGGGCGTCGGCCGTGAGCGCAAGCCAAGAATCCCAAGTTGTCAATTACAAGTGTCGCCTTATGGTCGATGGCGTGCCTGCCTGGTTTGTTATCAAGGCCGCTATAACACACTCGCGCGGACGTGATTTTTTGTTTATCGGAGTCAATAACATTGATACGCAGGAGCGAGAACAGATTGAACTGAAAAGTAAGGCTTCGAAAAGTGAAATTTACAGCCAGATAGCAATGGCTCTTACATCTCGATTTGATGCCCTGTACATGGTGAATTTAAAGACAAAACATTTTGCGGTGTATAAGTCAGAATGTGCGTTCGGTGAATTGAAGGTTGGGCTTGAAGGTGATGATTTCTTCAACAGGATGATTAGCGACGCCGCTAAGTCCGTTTATAAGGATGATTATGTATTGGCGACGGAATCTCTTAAAGAGGAAGCCTTGTTGAAGGAACTAGACGATTATGGCACTTTTACGTTGACCTTCCGTTCAAATTCTGCAAAAGGGCCGGTTTATGTAAAATTGATTGCTGGCTATACCGACAAAGACCACATAGCCATAAGCATTACCAATGTGGATGCGCAAGTTCGTCGAGAACTGAAACTTAGAAGCACCGTTATGCAGAATGAAGTCTATGGCCAAATTGTGATGGCTCTTGCTGAACGCTACGATGCTTTGTACATGTTGGATTTGAAAACGGACCACTATGCGTTGTTCAAGTCTGAACGTATGTTCAGTAAGGTGAAAGTCGCTGCAGAGGGTGAAGACTTCTTTAACCAGTTGCAGAAAGACGCTGAAAAAGTTGTCTATTCAGAAGATATTCATTTGGTACAGTCCGCTCTTTTAAAGGAATCTTTCATAAAGGAACTGGATGAAAATGGCTTGTTCATGCTTAAGTATAGGCTGAATTCGACTAGTGGGCCAATCTATGTGAATTTAGAGGCCGTCTATTCAGACAAAAAGCATGTTGTGATTAGTGTGACTAATATTGATGCCCAGGTGCGTCGCGAACAAAGGATTAGGGCTGAAGCTGATGCCGCCCATCAGAAGGCTTGTCGAGATGACTTGACGGGTATCAAGAACAAAAATGCTTATGGTGAGTTTGAACGCAGATTGAATGATCAGATCGAGTCTGGTGAAATCGGTACGTTTGCTATTGCTATTTGCGATGTGAACGGACTTAAGACCGTGAACGACACGATGGGGCACAAGGCCGGCGATGAATATATCAAGGCTGCATCGAAGCTCGTTTGCGATACTTTCAAACATAGTCCTGTGTTCCGCGTGGGTGGCGACGAATTTGTGGCCATCTTGAAGGGCGACGATTTCGAATCTCGCGATGACCTTGCCAAAACGTTTATGAATATCGCAAAACACAATGCCGAAGAAGAAAAGGTGGTTGTTGCTTGTGGCATTTCCGTTTTCGATAAAAAGCATGACAAGAATGTTTCTGAGGTTTTTGAACGAGCTGATGCTCTCATGTACAAGAACAAAATTGCGCTGAAGAGCTGCCGCGAAGAAATCCTGAATGCTGCAAATCGCGCCGTCGCTGCCAAAGCTGCGGTATAGAGTTTAGAACTCTGCTTGCTAGAAACAGCCTTACTGCGGCGTACTCTACTCTAAACAGCCTTGACCCATTTTTAGCGTTTTACTACATTTGTGCCACTTTGAGAATAGATATCGCACAAAAACTTACTGATTCCGAAGACCAACGAGTGGTCTGGTCCCATGCCGACGCTCCTGAAATCTTCGACGAACTGCACCTCAAGGGCGATCTGGTAGCCGAGGTGCTGGTTAGCCCCGAAGGCAACGGCAAGTGCCTTGTGACCGGTACCCTCTCTGGAGTGCAAACACTCACCTGTGTCCGTAGCCTGGACCTTTTTGACCGTCCGTTCAAGACCGAGATTGTTGTCGAGGTGGAACGCGGTGCATGCGCCCAGCAGGAACTCCATGACGACGACGATGACGTTTTCGCCTACACGATTCCGCAGACACAGAACTTCGTAGATGTTTCCGAGTGCGTCCGACAGCTGGTGACCCTACAGGAACCCATTGCGCCCGTGAAAAATCCTGACGAAGATTTTATCTTTGTAACAAACAATCAAGCTGGCGATGGGGCCGAAGCTGAAAAGCCGCTCGACCCCCGCTGGGAAAAACTCAAAGCTCTTAAGAGCAAAATGGAAAACAGGAGTTAAAAATGGCAGTACCTAAAAGAAAAACCTCGACCGCCCGTCGTGACAAGCGCCGCACCCACTGGAAGATGGAAGTGCCGGCTATGGCTACCTGCGATCATTGCGGTTCCGTAAAGCGTCCGCATCGCGTGTGCCCGGTTTGCGGCTTCTACAACGGTGTGGAAGTTGTTGATATGAAGGGTGCCGAAGCTTAATCTAGGAGGAATCCGTGATCAAAGTTGCACTGGATGCCATGGGTGGCGATTACGCCCCGAGTGTTTGTATTGAAGGCGCTGTTAACGCAGTCAAGAAAAACCCCAATATTCATGTAGTTCTCTGCGGACCGGAGGCCGAGGTCAAAGCTTCTCTTGAAAAGATTGGCTATACCGGCAACCAGATTTCCGTGGTGGACGCTCCGGATCCTGTGGCTATGGATGAACATCCTGTCATGGTGGTCAAGAAGAAGCAACATTCTGGCTTGGTGACTTGCGTTGCCTTGCAGAAGAAAGGTCTTGTAGACGCTTCCGTCAGTGCCGGTAACTCTGGCGCTATGATGGCTAGCTGCCTCATGATCCTCGGTAAGACTTGCGACGAGTTCTCCCGTCCGCCTATCGGGGTTGCACTTCCGACAAAGGATCGCCGCATTGTGTTGGTCGATGGCGGTGCTAACGTTGATGAACGCGCTTCTACTCTTGTTGACTTCGCTATTGCAGGTTCTGCATTCGCCGAAGCTTTCCTCGGAATCGAAAATCCGAAGGTTGGGCTCTTGAACATGGGCGAAGAAGAACACAAGGGCCCGGCAGTTCTTCAGGAAACATACCAGCTCCTCAAGTCTGCTCCGGTTAACTTTATGGGTAACATCGAAGGTCGCGACCTCATTGCAGGCAAGGCCGACGTTGTCGCAACTTCTGGCTATACAGGTAATGTAGTGCTCAAGCTCCTGGAAGGCTTCTTCGAAATGCACCAGGAAATGTTTGGCACGATTGATACTCCGGCTGGCAAGCGCTTTGCCGAAATGTGGGACTACCGTGCCACAGGTGGCGCTCTCTTGCTCGGCCTCAATGGTATTGGTATCATCGCTCATGGCCGTTCCGATGCTATTGCAATCGAAAAGGCTGTGGATGCAGCTGCCAAGTATGCCGAAGCTGACGTTGCTAACAAGGTTAACGCTCGCCTCGCTGCAATCAAGTCCGAGGAAGCTCCGAAAGCATAACTTTTGTCTTTAGACTTTAGTTGCATTTAGACGGATCTAGCACAACGCTAGGTCCGTTTTTCGTTTAGATGAGAGAACGCCCTTTGGGCTACAGACGAGAGAGTAGAGATTTTGCACTGTCATCCTGGAGGGAGCATCGCGACCGATAGGATCCAGTGAAATGGGCTATGGGCACGGACCTACGGTCTTTTGATGTATGAGCTATTTAAGGGCTTAGAAGCTTACGTGCATTCCGATACCCGCTTGTGGGTGGAGAACATCTATTGTTGGCGTTATAAATAAATGTGCAGATTGAGTTTTTTTCTTAGGAATGAAACAATAGATACCGTAAATGATTATTGGAATACCGATTAACGCGAGAGGAATTCCAAGTGCCGCCATGTTTGGTTCGTCATCTTGATTGTGGTTTTTATATGCGACAAATGCCACAACACCTACTACAGTTAAAGGAATTCCTGTAGCTAACGCTAGTAAACCATCTTCTTTGTTGTTTTCTTCATTGCTAAATAGATTGTAAATATCATCTGGAGTTATTTGATTGTCGTTTGTATTATTGTTTTCGACTGCAGCGAAGGTATTCCCTAGTAAAAGGAAAATGATTAATAGCAATTGTCTCAAATAAAACAAAATCAGTAACCTCAAGAAGTCTCGTACAAATTTTAGAAAAAAGAATAGTTTCTTGAAAATTGAATGCCCTAACCCCTAACCACTGTCTACTGTTTACTGCCTACATTCTTTCGTCTTTCGTCATTGCACTTCGTGCTAACTACTGGGCTCAATCATGCCAAAAACAAGTTTTTGTCGCGATATTCGCCCTATGTAGTTATCGTCTCTCGTCTCATTTATTATCTTGAATAACAAATAAATATGCTTTGAAAGAACCGTCTTGCATACGAGGTGCGGCGGCTGTTTTGAAGCCTAAATTTGAACATTTAATTACCCATGACAGTTAATGTCATACAGGAGGTCAATTTATAATGCCTACGAAGTCTATTGTGACTGGCGCATCTCGCGGTATCGGTCTTGCCATTGCAAGAGAACTCGCTGCCCGCGGCTCTGACGTTGTTCTTATTTCCCGTGGCGGCTGCCCGGAACAGGCCGAAGCTATCGCCAAGGAATTCGGCGTCAAGACGTTCACGTTCGCCTGCGACGTGAGCAATTCCGAATCCGTGAAGGACGCTTTCAAACAAGCTATCGACGCACTGGGTGGGGTAGATTGCCTTGTGAACAACGCCGGTATCACTCGTGACGGCCTCGTACTTCGCATGAAGGACGAAGATTTCGACAACGTTATCGCAACGGACCTCCGCTCGACGTTCCTCTGCACCAGAGCCGTCCTCAGAACCATGATGGGCGCCCGCAAAGGCAGTATCGTGAACATCGCAAGCTTGAACGGTATCAGGACCCAGGCCGGCCAGGCCAACTACGCTGCTGCAAAGGCTGGCGTTATCGGCATGACCAAGTCCAACTCCATGGAATTTGGCTCTCGCGGCATTACTGTGAATGCTGTTGCTCCGGGATTCATCGATACGGACATGACTGCTGCCATGAGCGAAGAAACCCGCGCAAAATATGCCGCCCAGATTCCGCTTGGCCGTCTCGGTCAGCCGGAAGATGTCGCTAAGGCTGTAGCATTTTTAGCTTCCGACGATGCCAAATACATTACCGGACAGGTAATTGGTGTCGATGGGGGCTTGAACGCTTAAAAACATTTTATTAAATTTGGACAAAACTTTTTCCCATGGAGAAAAAAATGAACGAAGAAATTTTCAAGAAGGTCACTGACGTGATCGTTGCTAAGTTGGA
>CACYRP010000023.1 GCA_902776765.1 Fibrobacter succinogenes | reverse complement strand
AGCCCGTAAATCACCTTGCGCTGTTCGTTCATCACGTTATCGTAGTCGAGCAAGTGCTTACGGATATCGAAGCTCTGGCTTTCGACGCGGCGCTGTGCACCACGGATAGAGCGGGATACGATCGGGTGGGTAATCACTTCGTCTTCGCCCACGCCAAAACGGTTCATGAGGTTCTTGACGTTGTCGCCACCGAAGATACGCATCAGGTTATCGTCAAGGGAGAGGAAGTACTGGCTAGAACCCGGGTCACCCTGACGGCCGGAACGACCGCGCAACTGGTTGTCGATACGGCGAGATTCATGGCGTTCTGTACCGAGCACATGCAAACCGCCGAGTTCAGTCACTCCCGGTCCAAGCGCAATGTCGGTACCACGACCAGCCATGTTCGTTGCAATCGTCACCTTGTCCTTGTGACCGGCGTACTGGATGATTTCAGCTTCGCGGCCATGGTTCTTGGCGTTCAAAACTTCGTGCGGGATGCCTTCCTTTTCGAGCATGCCGTGGAGGATTTCGGACTTTTCAATGGAAGCCGTACCCACGAGGAGCGGCTGGCCCTTAGCGTGGCGTTCCTTGATTTCGGCCACGATAGCGCGCCACTTGGCATCTTCGGACTTATACACCAAGTCCTGCAAGTCCTTACGGATGCATGGCTTGTTCGTCGGAATGACCCACGTGTTCATGTTGTAAATCTTGATGAATTCCGTTGCTTCGGTTTCTGCCGTACCAGTCATACCGGAGAGCTTCTTGTACATACGGAAGTAGTTCTGGAACGTAATCGTCGCAAGCGTCTGGTTTTCACGGCGTATAGGCACGTTTTCCTTCGCTTCGATAGCCTGGTGGATACCGTTAGAATAGCGACGGCCTTCCATCAAGCGGCCCGTATTTTCGTCAACGATGATGATTTCGCCATCGCGCACGATGTAGTCAACGTCTTTTTCGAAGAGGTACCAAGCGCGAAGTGCGTTATCGAGGAAGTGAACCCAGTCGGCATGTTCGCCATAGAGGTTCGTAATGTGCATCAAGTCCTGAATGTGGAGCACGCCCTTTTCGGTAAACTGGATGTTCTTATCCTTTTCATCGACAGAGAAGTCCTTGTTGCGGACGAGCTGTTTGGAAATTTCGTTGGCCTTGGCGTACTTTTCGGTAGCGTCTTCAGCCGGACCACTAATAATAAGCGGCGTACGGGCTTCGTCAATCAAGATGGAGTCCACTTCGTCAACGATACAGAAGTTGAGTTCACGCTGCACGAGCTGGTTCGGTTCAACGGCCATGTTGTCGCGGAGGTAGTCGAAACCGAATTCGTTGTTGGTACCGTAAGTCACGTCGGAGTTGTAGCTTTCGCGGCGCTGTTCCGGATTGAGACCATTGATAATGAGACCGACCGTAAGGCCGAGGAACTTATAGACAAGGCCCATCTGCTTAGCGTCACGACCAGCGAGGTAATCGTTCACCGTAACGACATGCACGCCATGGCCAGAAAGACCGTTCAAGTAAACCGGGAGAGCAGCGGCAAGCGTCTTACCTTCACCGGTTGCCATTTCAGCGATGGCACCTTCATGGAGCACGAGGCCACCGATCATCTGCACGTCGAAAGGCAGCATGCGGAACGGCTTCACGGATTCCGGATAGAGTTCACGAACCTTGGCATAGAGAGCAGCCGGGAGGTAAACTTCCCATTCGTTCTTTCCGCTTTCCAGTTCTGCCTTGGCCTTGTTCACGGCTTCCTGGAGGTCTGTGCCCAGGCGGCTAAAGTCAAAGCCGAATTCCGGCTTGAAGATGTTGAAGATACCCAAGCGGCGGTCGCAAGCTTCGCGGCAAACGGCAAAGGCATCAACCTTGATATCGTCGAGCGTTGCGCCGTTATTCAGTTTTTCGCGGAATTCCGCACTCTTTGCAGCGAGTTCAGCGTCGTCCAGCGTTTCGAGAGCCATCTTTGCAATCACCGGGCGGAGCTGTTTCACCTTACGTTCATGAGGTGTACCAAAAATCTTATGGAGTACTGTATCTACAATGCTCATGGTTGTCCTTTATAATTGCCATGGGTCGGCCCATAGCGCATGATTTAAAATTAAACGTGGTAAAAAGTAGCAAAAGATGTGCCACTTCATCCAACGTTTCAACTTGAAATAGCGGCTAATCGCCTAAAATTTAGTTTTTATTCAATAAAGTATGTCATGCGGGCGGGGCCCCAGCTCAGAGTGGATGCTTTCAGCATCTGATGCTTTTGACGCCTACGGCGTCAGCGGCTTCACTCGGTTATGCCGGTCTGCAAGCAGCCCGTCGCAACACTCGTTTTGCACGCTACTGCGAAGAAAATACCTCGGCCGACGCTTCCATTCTCACAACGTCAACCTATCATTTCGTTATAACAAGCTAACATCCCACTTAACACTAAATAATTATAGTCTTGATACTCATTTTTATTTTTGCACGAATAAACCAAAACATCAATAATGTTATATTAGCAATATGAAAAAACTGGATTTTGCCAAGGGCTTTTTTGTACTCTCAACGATTTTTTTACTCTCCGCACCCGCGGACGCACAGACAAATGACGCTGAACTTTTAAAACATCCCGAATTTACATCGAGCAATTATCTCGTGTACCCAGAACCCGTAAATATTAAATACACAAAGGTTCCCGCCGGATACAAGCCGTTCTACATCAGCCATTACGGAAGGCACGGTAGCCGCTACCACCACGACTCAGACGAATACAGGTTCCTCTACAAGACTCTTTCCAAGGCCGATTCCGCAGGCAAACTGACCGAACTCGGTAAGCAAACGCTGGCGTATGCAAAAGTCCTCGCTACCAAAGCCGCCCCGCGCAAAGGAGACCTCACACAAGTAGGCGTAGCCCAGCACGAGGGAATCGCAAACCGCATGTACAGAAATTTTGGGGACGTTTTTAAGGATTGGAAAGTTGGCGGTAAAAAAGTCACACCGCATGTCAAATCGTATGCAAGCACCAGCGGACGTTGCATTGTGAGCATGGCCGCCTTTATCGGGGAACTCCGTTCGCTCAATCCGAAAATCAAGCCGGAACTTGTTTCTGGCAAGAGCTACATGAAGTTCATCAGTGCGTTTGACTGGGGCAAGCTCGACTATTCCAAGGTCAAGACCTACACGGACGAAAGCGATAAACTTTGGAAAAACGTGAACCCGCAACCGTTCTTGAAAAAGCTATTCAACGACAGCAATTACGTTGTAAATAATATCGAAGCAGACAAATTCTACAATAACTTTTTCGAAATTGCAACATCGCTCCAAGGCATGGACAAACCGCTACTCGACGAGATTGCCGCAAACGCAAAAGTTCCCGCCGATTCATTCGTAAACCTCTTCACGACCGAAGAAAAAATTACACGCTGGAAAGCGCAAAACGCCTGGTGGTACAGCCTTGAAGGCACGAGCCCGCTCATCAATCGCCCCGACGGACTCAACTTTGCAAAACCCACATTGCAAAACATAATCGAAGAAGCGGACGAAGCCATTGCCATCGACACTACGATAAATGCGCGCGGCAAATCCGCCGGCGAGAAATCCGAGATGCGCGCAAATTCGGAAATGCAAGCAGCGCCAATCGCCGCCACACTCCGCTTTGGCCACGATGCAACACTCCTCCCGCTTGCAGCCCTCATGCAATTGCCAGTCGCCAATGCAAAAGTTTCCGACCTCTCCAAGCTGCACGAACAGTGGAACGACTTTAGAATCATCCCGATGGCCGCAAATTTGCAGATGATATTCTACAAGGCAGCAGGCAAACCCGTCCTCGTCAAAATCCTGTACAACGAAATCGAACAGACACTGGCCGTGCCGTGTAGCACAGTAGGCTCATCAACCTTGACAAACAAATGCCCCGCGGCTCCGTACTACCGCTGGGACGATATCCGCAATTTTTACAACGACCTTCTCAAGAAATAATTTATCATGAAAAAATCAATCGCACTCCTTTTTTGCATCGTCACAACATCGCTATTTGCCGCCGCCAATGCGACCAAAAAAGCAAACGCCGATGTAATAAATCGCCTCGTAAACGAAGGCGTCCAGTTCCACGAGCAAGGTCAATTCGACGATGCTATCGCCAAGTATAAACAGGCCGAAAAAAAAGACCCGAAAAACGCGCTCGTCAAATACGAAATGGCCTTTACGTACCACGCCAAGCGCGACTTAGACAAGGCACTCTCTTACGCCAAAGCGGCGACCAAGCTCAAGACAGAAAACATCGATGAAAATCTCTATAGCCTGCTCGGAAGCATCTACGACGAAAAAGGCATGCCCGATTCCGCGCTCGCCATTTACCGCGAAGGATTCAAGAAGTCGCCCAACTCGGCCAACATCCCGTATAACGCAACCATCACGTACATGCGCAAGAACAACGCCGACAGCGCCTATGCCTGGATCAAGCGCAGCATCAACAACACGCGCACGCACGAAGGCAGCTACTATTACGCCGGATTTTTGGCTAGCCAAATCGGCAAGTGGCCCGCATTTTATGCCTACACGATGTACTCCACGTTCATCTCCAAAAAAGCTGAAATCATCCGCGACAACCTTTCGAGACTTTACGGCAAGACCAAATACCTTGTTGTAAAAAAAGACAATGCCGTCGAAATGAACACGCCCAACATCAAGCAATCGGATAGCGATTCTACCGTCAACAAAGAATTTTTGCTCGCTATCCAGACCATGCTCACCATGGATTCTCTCGGAACACGCAAGCTTTACGACAAGGATTCCACCTCAGCACAGCAAACTGAATTTTTAATCTACATGTTGGAAAGAACAATCAAGCTTGTCGCGTTCACCGACGAAATCAACGACCCCATCCAAAGATTTTTCCAAGGCCTAATTCGCGAAAGATTGGTCGAAGCATTTATTTACACTATCTGCGAACCCATTGACCGCCCGACATTTGCACAATGGCTCATCAAGAACCGCACTGAACAAGCGCGACTCTACCAATGGTTCAACAAAGAATGGTTGATGTTATAATTCTCAAAGGAATCTTATGCGATTTTTTGTACCCACAAATATCTACATCGAAAACGACTGCGTCAAAAACCACGCAGACCTTCTATGCGCCATCGGCCAGCGCGCGCTCATCGTGACCGGGCAACATTCCGCTGCAGCAAACGGTTCGCTGAACGATGTAACAAACGTCTTGAACACAGGCGACATTCCATACTTGATTTTCAGCGAAGTCGAAGAAAATCCATCGACAGATACCGTAGAAAAGGCCACAGAAATCGCGCATAAATTTAACGCCGATTTTATCATCGGCATTGGGGGAGGTTCCGCTATCGATGCCGCCAAAGCCGTGGCACTCCTCCTCGTAAACCCGGACATCAACGCAGATGAAATTCACAACGCACCAAGCCATCCGCGCAACCACGCGCCCGTCGTAGCAGTCCCCACAACATGCGGAACAGGCTCCGAAGTAACACCAGTTTCCATCATCACGAACCATAAAATCAATCTCAAGAAAAGCATCCCGCATGTGATTTTCCCTGACCTTGCCCTCGTTGACGGAAAGTACCTTGTCTCTGCTCAAAAGCGACTGATCGTGAACACCGCCGTCGATGCGCTTGCCCACATGGTCGAAAGTATCCTCAACGTAAAATCGAATTTGCTCAACCGCATGTGCCCGGAATATGGCCTCAAGCTCTGGGGCGAAAGCAAATACGCGCTACTCTTGGACTACGACTGCGAAAATAGCAACAAGAATGATGCAATTGACACGACAAACACCACGCCGATTGACGCATGTTTATACGAAAAACTCATGCTGACCTCGACAATTGCCGGCATGTCCATCGCGCAAACAAGCACCGCCGTACCGCACGGAATGAGCTATGACCTCACGCTCCACGCAGGCATTCCGCATGGCCCCGCAGTAGGGTATTTCCTCGCCGCCTACGTAGAAGTCTGCGCCAAGTTCGTCCCGCAAGATGTCGAAAAAATCCTTTCGCTTCTAGGACTCAAAGACATCGAAGAATTTGGGGAAATGCTTCGCAAGCTCATCGGCACATGCACCGTCACCCGCGAAATGCGAAACCAGTTCGCCGCCGCGATGAAAGAGAACCACTCCAAACTCGACCTCGTCCCCGGAAAAATCACCCCCGAAGACATCGACTACATCTACGAAAAATCGCTAGTCGTTGAATAACGGCCTTTCATCTGTCATTCCCGCCTCCGAGCGGGAATCTCCTTACACATCCCAAAATTTTTATATTAACGCAGTAAAACTGGAGAAATCATGAAAAAAGCTTTAATCGCCCTCATCGTTGTCGCTGTCATCCTGCTCATCATCGTGGGAAAATGCATCGGCACTTACAACAACATCATCGCCCTCGAAGAAGGCGTAAAGGCGCAATGGGCACAAGTCGAAAACACCTACCAGCGCCGCTTTGACCTTATCCCGAATCTCGTGAGCACCGTGCAAGGCGAAGCCAACTTCGAAAAGAGCACCCTCACCGAAGTCATGGAAATGCGCAGCCGCATGGGCGGAACCGTCAAACTCGACGAAAGCCTCATGAACGACGAAGCCGCACTCAAGCGCTTCCAAGAAATGCAAGGCTCCCTCGGTGGCGCCCTCCAGCGCCTCATGGCCGTCTCCGAAAACTATCCGGATCTCAAGAGCAACAAGAGCTTCCAGGAACTCCGCGTACAACTCGAAGGCGCCGAAAACCGCATCGCTGTAGAACGCAAGCGCTACAACGAAACCGTTCAGGCGTACAACACCACCATTCGCCAATTCCCGACTAACATCGTTGCCGGATTCGCAGGCGCCTCCCCCAAAGCCCTCTTCTCCGCTGACGCCGGCGCAAGCACCGCACCGAAAGTTCAGTTTGATATAAAGTAGGGGATAGGGAAGTGAGGTGGGAGCGATGAGGTCGCTCGCAAGCTCGCTTTGAGATATGAGAATGTGTCATCGTGAGCGAAGGCACATAACGCCGAAGTCGAAGGATCTAAGGCAATTTAAAACGGTCATCGTGAAGAACGATGACCTATTTTCATTTAACAAAATATCCAACCATTATCTACCAAATCTTTGAATTCTTCTTCATTGATGGTCCTCACAGTTTTGAACATGAACTGATAATGCTTAAAACCTTCAAGAAGATACGAGTCCGCAGCCTTGCTAGCTAAAATACCATTAAATTTATTCAAAGAATTATTACGGTCTTTTTCAAATCTTTCATTCTTTTGCTTATTATAAACAAGAATAAAATGAACATAACCACGGTCAAATGAAAGATTTTTATTCGTCAAATCGTTGAAAATCAAAAGGCTTTCTCCAATCTTTGATCGAATTTTTTCCTTTTCCTTACTGTCCGTGATTTTCCCATTCTTAAATTCTATCAACGCAATATTTTCGTTATCTATTAAAAGAGCATCACAAGATCTTGCATCGCCAGTATTACAACAATATTTCTTTTTATACTCATCTTTCACAGCATCAAAATCAATTACTTCTTGCTCTGATTCCGACATATAAATCTTTTCTGTCGTTGAATCATCTAAAGATGTTTTCTTTAATGTGGAATGATGTTTCTCGAACAACTCTGGAACTCGCATCAAAACTTTTTCCTCACTACAAAGAGGCACGTTCATTTTCAAGCGCTTGCATAGGTTCAAAAAGCAACTTATAAATCGGCTCAAGATTTTCGGAAACATCATTAACTTTAGCAGACTCACCATCTGGAACAGTCAAATAAAATCTGCAATCATTCCTTATGCCATATTTTTGCTCATAAACATCAAGGGCATTTATAAAATATGGGCTATGAGAGCTAATCAATATATGCATGTTAAAAGTTTTCTGAATCATGACAATAATTTCAGCAAACTTCTTTTGCCATTCCGGGTGTAAATGAATTTCCGGTTCATCTAAAATCAGAACACCATTCTCTTTTAATGCGCCATTCTTTAACAAAGCTTTAATAATAACAAAAGCCTTTAAACCTGCAGACACATTCGAAAGACTCAAATCAACATTTTTATCATTTAGGTGATAAACTATGCCTTTCTCACGAACTAAGGCTAAGTTTCCATTACTAATAGAAGATAATTTACTTTCAATATCTTTTATTTTTTCATCGGTAAGATATTCATCAACAACGCTTTGAAAATCTCGTCGATCGGGTCGTGGTCTAATCGCATCTAAAAGAACACGACTGTAGTTTTTTTCCTCAAAAAAAGGAGAAAGTGATGAGGAAATTGAATCTATAATAAACGGATTATCAATATAAAAAGCTTTTACCTTGATATTGATTGAATTCTTTATTTCCGTTATCTTATTTTGCCAAATATAAACTTTTGTCTCATTATCCTTAATTATTAAAGATACAAAACTTTCTTTATCCGAGAAAAAGGCATTTTGCAACTGATTTTTAAACTCAAGATTATACATCCTTTGTATAATCATCGTTTTCAAAGCATCATCAGGAATTTTTATCACATCATAAACTTTATGATAAACTTCATTCGTAATTTTATTTAATAGTTCTTCGGAAAAGCTTTGTGAAAAAATTTCCTTTACCAATTCTAAAGAAACGACTTCTCTCTTTGCACACAACTCTTCCACACATTTTCTTATCTGGCCTCTAATAAAAGTAGATGATCCACTAAGATTCAAATCAGGATACAAAGCAGCCACAACTTGCTGATACAAGGAATCTTTTACACTAATCTTTATAGATTTTTCAATATCCGAAAAGCCATTAAACAAGCAATAAAACGCTTTTCCTATAGTACTCTTGCCCGTACTATTGAGTCCTGCAATAACAGAGATTTTATTTATCTCTACATCTGCAGAGGATATCATTCCGATATTTTCGCATTTAAATTTCATTTTATCTCTCTACTATAGATACTCTATAATATATAAAAAACACAACAATAGTACGCTATCGCCATTTGCGCATTCCCCTAAAACACCCCTATACAGTCAGTTCTCTTACAATTTACATAATAAATATAACGATTATTTTTGACACAAATTGTCAAAAATGATTATTACACCTTTTTTACCTCATTTCATCATCCAAGAAACTACTTACAAGGCTGGATTCTCGAACATTATCTAACCATTCATATATATCCTTGGGAGAATACGTCGGAGAACCATCGTCATTACGCTTTTTTTCAAGGGCGCAAGCAATCAAGGCATATTCCTTTTCTAGCGATGTTGCAAAAACACCCTGGTCATCAGTGTTGATGGAAACCGTTATTTGATCTGGATCATAATTCGGCTTCAGCCCTCTATTATAAAACGCTGTTATCGGATGTTTTGAATAACGGTCAACATCAGTAATTCTCAAATTTGAAGTCGGATTCGTTTCAATGGCAATTTTTTCACGCGCAATTTTCTGCCGCATTTTCTTCTGAACTTCACTTACAATGCGGGCATCACCATCGTCAAATTGAAATTCTATGACTATATCACCCGCTTTTCTTGCATTTGCCGAATAATGGTAAATTCTATAAAGCTCCATTACTCTTGATTTTTTTCGAACATGATTCAAAATAGGATTCATCTCATTTTGAGAATAAGTCTTCCAAACATGCAACTTACTGTCGCTCGTTCTTGAAGGTTCATCACCTCGCAACATCCATGATTCATAATATTCATCTATAGACGCTTGCACTGAACCATAAATCATGCTGAAATATGTTTCGAAAATTTCCTTTAGCTTAAACTTGATACCACAACAATCATCTATGGCATATTCCTCCATTTTCTTGAATAGCCACACAGCATTGTCGAGAAGAATTTGTCTTGGCATGACAACTTTAAAATTGCGAGTTTTATAGTAATCATATGCATCTATACCAAGAGCAACAGCATGCCCTATGCGATCTCCGCATCCAAAATTCAGAAATGATATACATTCATCAATTGCTCGCAAGCCATCGACGATATCGTAATAGTCCTCGCCAACATGGAACGTTCTTCCCAATTGCAAATCACGTTTTTCATATAGCAAATCAAGCTCATTGCTTCGAGGAACATATTTCAAACACCTAAATGTTGGTGCGAAAACTTCAGGGCGACATCCAAATTCCGAACTGGCGGCATCAATTCCGATAATCGGATATATGCCATCCCTTACCTTTCCTAGTATGGCGAACTTTTCCTTATTATAAAAGTAGGGGCGGATTCCTCCTTTCACGTACATGCAATTATCATGGATAAGTTGCGCTATCGCATTGGCCTGTTCTTCTAATTTCTCACGCAACTTGTAGTTTCGGCAAGAAATAAATTCACCCTTTTGGGAGCTATTATCTTCATCTGGCCTTTTTATAAAATGAAGGATAAAACCCGCTTTAGCATTACGCTCCTGAAGCTTGTTAGGCTGGTTTAACCTTAAAGAATAATCGTTGACATACGCATTACCACATCTCAACAAATTTTTCATTTCCAACGATGAATCTTTAGGAGCAATTCGCATCTCAAGCTTTTGTATCGGCTGATTGCAAATGGTTGTTTGCATCGACATAAATACAAATAGCTTTTCATAAATACTGCCTTCAAAAAAATTGTCTTTGCGGTCTTGAATTTCCTGAAAATGCGAAAACCCTTTTACCTGGTCATTCTGTATAAGGTATTTACGGAACTTATTTTTTATAAGCAGATAAATATATAAAGGCAATTCATAATTTACACATTTCGCACTTTCTTCGCTATGTACTTTTCCTTCGCTATATACTTTTTTAAGGTATTTATAAATCAGCTTTCGTTCGCCAACCAAAGGAACATTGTAATACTTTTTTTTGTCAAGCTCCGTCGGCTCTTCATCTAAGGCATAATCGATACAATAGGAGCCAAAACGGTATGCATTTATTTTTTCATGGACAATTTCACGACCTATGGCATCCGCATACATCTTAATAAAATTTGAATTACATTTAAGTATATTATTTATGGGGAGTAGCCTTACATTACCTCCCTTATACTTTTCACTCTTGAATAAGAAAATTCTCGAAGCCCTAGCTTTTTCAATCCATGTGTACAAATCCTTATTCAACTCATCTAATTTCTCTTTTATTTTTCCATCGATTTTTTCTGCATTCATCAAATACAGCCATGTTACATCAAAAATAAGCGATGAACCGCGCATATGGTAATGCAACTCGCCCAAACCCTTATCCAATACATGCATCAATTCAGGATTATTGGCTGTAATATTAGGTTTCCAAGCAAAGGACTTTATTTCAAACTTTTTGTCGCGGGCATAACGCAAAGCCAAATACGAAACCGTTAAAAGATCTTCGCCAAGAATTTTAGATATGTCATTCCAAAGAAGGTAATCGATATATTCGCATACAGGCTCATCGTTTACCCACTGTAACTTTTTCTCTACGGCAAATCCAAGAATATTAAAGATGCTCGGTTTCTTAACATCTTTTAGAGAAGATAGCCATTGCCCGTTAGCCAATTGATGAATGCTGTTGACAACGTCCGTCCCATACATGGAGTTGTGGGCAATGAACAAATCACGGAATGAAGCCTTATCCATTCCTTTATCAACAAATGACTTAGAAGTACTGTGAGATTTTCTCCCAATACTAACATCAATCACTTCGTCAATATCCGCATCGACAAAATATACTTGAAGAACAGCGTTTAGGTTTGTCATGCGCGCTATTTACGGTTTTGCATGTAGATTATAAAATCACTAATAGATTTATCAATATCACTATAAGACAACATTAATGAATCTTTAAATTTTCTAGAAATCCAACTAGTCACGCTATCATCTAAAATCCCTTTTTCTCGAAGAAGTTCTCTCCATTTCAATTTAACTTCGTCAGATTTGTAGCTTTCATCTTCTTTGAATAAACTGAGAAGTTCGCTATTCAATTTCGACAAATCAATATTTTGTTCAGACTTTTTTTCTGGAGTTACGTCTATAGCTTCTGTTTTTTGGATAATCTTATCTTTTTGATTTTTAGCATATGATCTTATTATACCACCCAATACTTTAACAACATCGTCAGTGCCAGATTTATTTCCATGCTGAACATTATCCATCAATGAAATTACATTATCTAATAATTCAACTTCTTTTTCTGATGCATTTTCTACTTTATCACTAATATTATACTTCATTTTTTGTTTTTTCATGTCAATCGCACTTGTAAAGATATCGTTAAACATATCTTTAGTGTCATTATCTTTTAAAACATTAATAAATTCCGTTACAAAACTAAAATCTATATCATACCATTCTTTTTTCGCATTTTCTGTTTCAGACTTTTCATCGTATGATTTTATAAGATACTTTTGAATCACACCAAAAAATTCAACTAAACTTTCACGATCATCTTCATAATATTCTATTACATCATAGTTCTCATTTATATAATTATACAAGTCATTCAATATTTCCATGTTCCGAATAGAACTATACGACAACAAGGGATGCACCTCATCAGTTTGTGCATGAACTCTATGACTTTTACAATATTTCAACAAACAATTATACAGTGAATTTGCATTTTCTCTTGCTTTTATAAATAACCTTTTATCAATACGGTTATAGCATCTTTCTACATTAGGCAAATTGGAGAAAAATGACATCACGTCAAACCAGACAAATTCCTGATCTATGCCAAACTTTGATGCATACACAATATCTATATTGGCACGATATTCGCTTGATTTAACTTTATTCTTTTCATCGCGCCTACCACGTTTATACTGTCGTCTTAAAGTTAACAAAGCAAAAAATTCACACAATCTGAAAATCTTTATTTCTTTTTCACTTAGTTCGTCTTTTGATAAAAGTGGATTTAATAAATCTTTCATTACCTTTAATGAATACAGTCTATAGTCTCTTCTTTTCTCGTCTTTATCTACAGGAATGAAAATTCCATTTTCACCATTCAAATTGAAGAAAGAACCACCCGCCAATATTTCATACGCGGAATAATTATCAATATCGTTTTTCACGCGTACATTCTTTTCAATACCTTCAACTTCCACTGTCCATTCGGTTCTATAATCGTAATACTCGTACAACCGCATGGAATAAAATGTTTCTATCGCAAAAATAAACGCCTTTTCGGAATATTCAACTTTTGCACCTTTAACCAAACGCAAAAGCAAATTCACATCACCTACAGATATATTATAAGGTTTATTCTTTTCATCAATAATTTTTTTTACTTCTTCTGTATTGCCATTCAATACTTCTTTAAATCGATCCTGCAATTTTTTTACAACCGTCTTATTTATAATCGAAGGATCTTCTATATAAAATAATTGCTTAATAAATAAACCATCTTCCTCTTTTAAATTACTTTTACACCACGATTGAACAAAATATTGCCTAAATGCAGCTTTGTTGCGCTGATTTTGTTCCGTCAATACACCCTTTTCATAATCTGGCATTCCAAGCAATAATCCCAACAACTGATTATATTCTCGAAGCGTATGCGGAATAATAAAACTAGATACCCCCTGCATGTGATAAAAAAGATATCTTGTCTTTGAAAAAATCAACTTGACAATAATGTATCTTACAGGATAACCCGAAAGGGATTCATTCTTTTCATTCCCTTCGTATATTACAGCAATTCGATTGTACATCAAATCTATGGTAGGCAAAACAAAACGCTGTTTTTCCGGAATAAGTTTTATAAGATACTTATTCGCCATTTCAATAATCTGTTCACAAGTCAAAAGATTCTGCTTGATCAATTCAGAGAATTCATGCAAAAAGTTCTTTTCTACAACCTTTTGCAATTGCTCCATTTTCACAGCCATCAAAATGATTACATTTTCATGAATAAGATACTTTCGAATTTGTTCAACCATTTCATAGGCGCATCCTGAATGCAAATCAATATCATCTATAGGAATAACTAGTGCATCCCTTTTCACAAACTTTAAATACTTTTGAATTAAACCCTGAATGTCTTTTGCAAGATTTACAGACGCACTTAAATTTAAAAGTTTATCTACGTTATCTTCTGACGATATGCAATTGGATTTTGATCTTTTTTTGAAATCCATACACGAGATTGTCTGTTTTACCTTTTCAAACGATTCCAATAAGTCGTTTTTCTCATTGATATCATCCTGATTGCTCTTTTCCCATTTTGTCTTAAAGTCATCGAAAAGATGGCCTAAAAAAATGTCCAGAATATTAGTCGTTTCATCAAAAAAAGAGGGGTCTGTAGATTCAAGAACTTTAAATGATGTTTCACCTCTATTGACAACAGGATTATCTACATTTTCTTTTAACATTTTTGCAACGGAAAGCATGCAAGAAGTTTTTCCAGTCCCTCTTTCTCCAATAAATGCAAAAATATTATTGTGATTATTTTGCGGCTCTTTACCACGCTTTTCAGAATCATCTTTTTTTCTTTCCAATAATCTTTTTTTTAGTAAATCAAAAAAAGATTTATAAACACCTCTGAAAATAGAACTGTCTTTTTCTTTTGCACTTTCTATGTACAACCGGGTTTCATCATTGTGATAGAACTTAAAAGTATTTGGTTCCGTAACGAGCATAGCAATCCCTTATAATAATATTTTTTGCATAATTTATACTAATATTAACAAATTGTCAACAAAAGCTTCTGTTGTAAGTTTTTAGTAAACTTGTTTTTTTTCATCAGAAATAAATCATTCAATAGTATTTAGCGCTACATTTTTTAACCGATATTACACACAAAAACAAACCAAGTATCAAAGTTTTTTAGCTCTTCTAAAAAAACTATAAAACAAAAATTCAGGAAAGATAAGATGGGGGATTACTAAAATTCTTAAATGTAATACCACAATAGAAATCGTCTTTTATATCCTCTAGTTCATTTATAAATGGATTTTAACAAAGAATCTTACATTATTGTGACTTTACATTTTTTTCTTTTATTTTTGTTAGAATAAAATATATTTGGCAAGATGAAATAATACACCTAAAATATTCAACATGTCCGACGAACCAAAATCACAAAATAACGACACACAAAGCGAATTCAATTCCCTTCTTCCTTTTGATGGCCAAGAATGGAATAAAACTTTTGACGCACTACATTGGGCATTAAAAGAACCCAATGTTAATAACATAGCCATTACTGGATATTTTGGATCAGGAAAAAGTTCTTTTTGGGAAAGTTATATAAAACAAGTACCAATAAAGAAAAAAGACGACAACCCATTAAAAAAACGTGATATTATAAATATTGCACTAGCAAAATTTTCATGCAAATGCGATGAAGATTTTAAATGTAATGATAATTCATCTGAAACAAGCAAGTTTGATGTAAAACAAACAGATTCTGGATATAAGATTTTCTCTAATGACGGAATTTCTGATTATGATTATTGGAAAATTTATCAAGATCGCAAAAAGAAAGAAGAAGAACTAGAAATTGAAATTGAGCGTGGAATATTAGAACAGATTTTCTATTCTACTGAAGAGGACAATATCCCAGCTTCTAAATTCAAAAAAACAAAAGATTTTACTACTATCGATCAACTATTATATACTGCAATAATAATATCTTTAATAAGCTGCATTTTATTTTTCTCAAACTTTAATTTTTTTCAATATTTATTAAAACAACATTTTTTATCATTTGGATTTGGTACACTCTTATTATCACTTTGCATATTTATCATTTTACCATTTATACATTCCTTCCGTTTAACAAAAATTTCATGCCATGAATTCGATATTCATTTTGAAGAAAACAAAGGCGGATTATTCAATCAAAACATAACAGAACTTGTTTATTTTTTTGAAAAAATGGAAAATAAAAGAATAGTTGTTTTTGAAGATCTTGATAGATTTAAATCCACTATAATATTTTCAAAATTACGAGAATTGAATCATATATTAAACAACACTCCTAAAATAAAAACAAATCCGATAATATTCATCTACATGATAAGAGATGATATTTTCTCTAAATATGAACGAACAAAATTTTTTGATTTTATTGTCCCAATTGTTCCTGTACTAACAAAAGATAATGCTGCAGGATATATAATAAATAAAAAAAATAAAATGTCTTATTTAGAGCATGAATTAGGCAGAGACTACATCGATGACATTTCAATATTCTTAAGTGATTTACGAACGTTGAAGAATTGCGAAAATGAATATAGAGTGTATAAAGAAACAAATGAAAAATTTTTAAAACATCACAACAATAATCAAAAATTATCACAATCAACATACCAATGGATTTTCTCATTAATCTTGTATAAAAATTTATATCCTAAAGATTTCCAAAAACTTTTACAACACGAAGGATTACTTTACTATTGTCTACACAAATCAAAAAACGATTATCATGAAGCTCTAAAAGAATTAGAAAAACGCGAAGCAAAGGAAATCCAAAATGCCTAATTTATCAGGAAAATCGCAATCATTAAAAAATCTAATTTTAGATAATCAATTAATTATAGATGTAATAAGAAAAGAAAAAAAAAGAATAGAAGAAAACTATGATGATTGTGACAAAGTCAAAGAAGAATTTCTTTTGACGATGCTATCAAAAGGATACATTGATGAAAATTATAGTGATTTCCTTTCTGTATCTTACGAAGATCAATTTACTAACGACGAATACACCTACATCCAAAACCTCAGAGATGAATCTGAACCTGATTTTAATTTAAAGATAGAACACCTTCATTCTGTCGAAAGAAAAATACTTCCTTACAAATGGACAAATTCTTCTGTATTGAACAATGATATATTAACTGATATATTAAATAATAATCAAACAGAAAAAATAGAGCAATTTATAACTGCTATTATAAATTACTGTAACCAATACAAAAAAAATAATTTTCTCGAACAATATATTCAATTCATAAACAATGAAGAGAAAAAAGACCTTTTTATAGATGAATTACTTGAAAAAATATCTAAAAAAATAGATTCCAATAGTTTGTCCGTTTTTAATGAAAAAACAGATTTTTTATTTTGTAGAATGATCGACAAGAATATAGACGATTCTACTATTAATAGTTTTAGCAAAACTATTGGAGTGTATTTAGAAAATAATACAAGAATTTTAAAAAAACTTCTTAAAAACGCTAATCAAGATTCTTCTTTAAAAGAGAAGATAAAAAAGATTAATCCCATTATTAAAAATCTATCAGTTTTTAATGACGAACCGGAAGCACAAAAATTATTAATAGATGAAGCCATGTTCCAAATTTCTAAAGAAAATTTGGATCTTATTCTTGCACAAATAAATGGTTCACAGTATAATTTCGGTTACGAATATTTTATACAAAACAACGACATATGGAAAAAAATAACTCATCCAAACACATTTAACTTTTTTATTGAAAAAATTCTTTTAACCGATGATAAACTCAATTACTCTCAATATGGAATTGTAGAAATTCTTTTTAGCGAAAAAATCAAACTAGAAAATGTCTCAAAAATTATCGAAAAAATCGAAAATGAAAGCATTGAATTAGAAGCCCTCCCCGTTTATTTCCAATTCGATAGTGTTAATCCTCCTAAATCTTGGACAAATATCGTTAATAACTTACTTAATCAAAATAAATTAGATTTAAATTTCAACAATATTCTGTATGTTTTTAAATTATACCCCAAAGGACTAATTCAATTCGCACAAAAGGTATTCCACAAAATGGAACCTTCAATAAAAAGCAAATCTATAAAATTGGGAAAATTAGATGATTTTGCAACAGGACATTATCTACATAACTTTTTTGATACAATTTTGGTCTTTTCAAATATTGATGATGATCTATTTGAAAAAATTGTTGATATCATGATATATCAGCATATAAAGATTATCGAATTTACGACTGATTCATTAGATCATTTGGGCCAGATTCCAACGACAAAAGCTCAAATTTTAGTAAAACTTATTTTTAAAAATTCAATTTTCAATAATGATTCCATAAATGACTTCCTAAAAATTATAAACCAAGGCTTTGGAGACTTCTATCAAAACTTTAATAAAATTAAAGACAAATGCATTAATTGGGACTGTAAACAAACTTGGATTTCATTACTATCCATTCTCCTAAAAGATGACATTCAAAAAAATGATTTTATTGATTCCATAATGAAATCACTTCCTTTAGATGACTTTGGAGATGTTATTAAGGTATGGCTAGAAAAAGACGGTCAACAAGATGCAACAAATTATGTTAGAAATCTTGTAAATTTAAATATTCTTGATGTATGGATAAAAAATTTCGGCCGTTCTAAAGTTTTAGAGTTTTTTGATAATTATAAAGAATCTTTAGATTCCCACTTTATAAAAGAGATAACGAATAAAATTGAACAGAATTTTCCCTCTTCAGCAGATCAAGAGTCTGTAGAAATAGAAAAAAATCATGTAAACTATTTATTAGAAATTATAAAAAAATACAAAATACCACCAAGGGCCATTTTCGAACGCAGAATTAAATTAAAGAAGTTATTCGAGCCTTTAACATCAATTCTTCAAATTAACTCCAATAACAAACTTGATTGGACTACAATTATATCAACCACATCTAATATTATTAATAGTAAATCATTTTTGCAAAAAGCACTTAATATCGTCAAAAAAAATCCAAATTCCGAGGCAATAAAAAAAACAGCTTTATTACTATTACCACAAAATAGTAGCTTTAGAGCGGTCTTAAAAAATGATTTATTCATTATAGGTCGAGTTTTTTACAATATTTTAGAAAACAATAAATTATCTGTAAATGATTTCACTTCATACGAAAAAAACGATCTTTTAACGATTTCATCCATATGGTCTTTACATCCTCTTTTATGTGGCGCCATTTTCGAAGGCTTTTTTGATAATGACGGCTATTTCAAAAAAACATTTAATAATACATTGTTTAAATTATCGATTGAATTAGGAAAAGATCGAAATTCCAAAGGATACGAATTTATAAGAGATTGTCTAAAACCATTCCGTTTTGATTTAAGTACAGAGATAGTATCTATTTTCAATCTATAATGACATCTGTTTTATAACCTTCAAAACGACATAAAACGAAACATCACAATAGAATTTATGCTGGCATGACAAAAAAAACATTTTCACGCCTCTAAGAAAAATGTCCCTAAGATTCTTCGACTAGAACTTAATGGTTTCCCTCCCTGCGGTCGAGAATGACTTGCAAAACGAACACCGCGACAAAATGCTTGCATTTTGGCATGGTTGAACCGAAGAGTCATGCACGAAGTGCAATGACTGCTCAGGATGACACGCGGCGCAGTTACTAGTTAGTAGTTTTTAGTTACTAGTATAAAATGGCTTTCTGAAAATTCTTTTTCGTTGGATCCTATCGACGCGCATTTTATATTAAATCTTTTGCCCTTCTCGATCAGCTTGAAAATTTTCTGATTGAGAGTTTTCTTTATTCCGACTTTTGCGGAGCATATCGACAGCACGTTGAATATCGCGTTCGCGGATCGCTTCATCGACACGTTTCTGGAAAAGCGCCTCCGTGTGGAACTGGAAAAGTTCACGTTCCTGTTTGATGTAAGCCGAAAAACTCATAATGTACAGAATAGGAATTACGACGATCAACGTCTTTTCCAAAAACTGAAAGGCATGACTTCCGTCAACATCAAACGTCGTAGAGAGAACTGCCAAGAACCCAAGCTGATTAGGGTCAACAAAAACAAGCACCAATAACACTAGCGATGCAATAATCCACGCATTCAAAATTCTTTTCGGAAACCGTTCCTTGAGAATTCCCTTCTGCCGCATGTATCGTTCCTGACTTTTGACCATGTCACTGAAAATAAAGTAATTCAAAAAATAACCGACAAACGGGATGCAGGTGATAAGCACGGCACCCATCGGCGAAAATTTTGTTGTCGTCAATATCCGTAAATTCGTGACCGCCCGGTGGAGCCAAGACAAATAGCTAACGCAAAAAGCAAACACCGAAAGAAAAAATACAGCACCAGAAATAAAGGAAAATAGGACACCCGCAGCCAATATTCCTCCTAAGAAAACTATTAAATCCTCCGACATAAAAAACACGCTCAACATCATAATAACAAATAGAAGCCAAAAAAGAGCGAAAAGGATAAAGATGGCCTTAATCCAAAAAAACACGCGGTCGGCACGTCTCGTATTGTCCTGCATAAATCCTCCAGTCAAAATATAACAAAAAATCTATCCACAAATGTCATTCAAAAGCAGGGGAGACCTGTAGACGCTATTATAGAAATCCAATTAGACCACAATCATTTACCATATATTTCAAAAATAACGTTTGTTAATAGAATGTATATTATTAAGACTAGTTTTAACAATTTATTTTCTATTTTTACAATTTATCCACTTATCCTATCGAATGTTTCACGTGAAACATATTTTAGTGGAAATATATAAACGTCATCTATCAACAAAAAAATATAAATAAAAATGGTTTTAATTGAAATTCAAAATATTTGTTTATAGATTGATTCAATTTTATCAACAAACACAAATAAGAATTATCAACATAAAAAAAATTACCAAGCCCATTATAGAGCTTGGTGTTAATAGATTATTTCGAACTTTTCAACAATCGTCTAGAACGTTACCGTGCGCGGAGCTTCTGTAAAGCTGCAGAATGTGGCGGTGGCATCCTTGAAATAGAGGACTTCTGTGTTGTCGTCATCAGGGGAGTACATCGCCTTGAGTTCAGGATAATGTTCCAGCATGTCAACCTTGGGTTCACGGCGGTCATCGCGAACAAGCGTTCCCGAAAGGCGGAGCCATTTGCTGCCAGATTTGTCCATAGCGCAAAGCTGTACCTTGCCGTTTGCCTGGATCTGCTTCGAGACATTCTTGGACTTGCCGGTCTGGATGTAGAGCTTGCCCTCGAAAATGTTGATGGTCCCGAACGGGCGCACCTTCGGTTCGTCACCATCGACTGTGGCGAGGAAATAGGCGCCAGCTTCCTTGATGAATTTTTCGACTTCTTCCATGTGTTTTTCTCCTATAAGAAAAGTTCATTAAAAAAATCCAAAATCACATTGCTGTTTCCACAGGGAATCACGGGAACGTCAAATGCAAGTTATCCGCCAGTCACATAAAAGCGTCCACAACCAAGGTTGAAGCCCTAATGGATAAAGCAAACTTCAAAAAAGGATTCTCTCATGAAAAATAATATAAAAAAATGGTGGAAAAAAATTAATATGTCTACTAATTTAGTATGGATTTACAGAATAATAACCGAAAATATTTCTGTAATTCAACTCATATTAGACATAAGCAGCAATTTGATATAATTCTTATTTTAGTTAAAAAAATCTACTATATCCCGGTAGATTTTTTCCATCTGAGCACTGAAGCAACAGAAGATGACTTTCTTGACTTTCTGCGCAGGGAATTCGCGGACTGTCTTCACGGCAATTTCGGTTGCCTCTTTCCAGGGGTAACCATAAACGCCAGTCGAAATAGCAGGGAAGGCAACCGTCTCGCAGCCATTTTCTTCGGCAAGGGCGAGGCAACTTTTATAGCACGATTCCAAAAGTTCGGGTTCGCCATGCAGACCGTCATTATATATTGGTCCAGGAGTGTGGATCACGAACTTCGCCGGCAACTTGAATCCGGGAGTAATTTTTGCCTTGCCCGTCTCGCAGCCATTCAAAGGAATGCATGCACGTAAAAGTTCAGGCCCAGCCGCACGGTGAATCGCCCCATCGACACCGCCGCCACCCAACAGCGAACAGTTCGCCGCATTCACTATGGCATCGACATTTAGCTTGGTGATGTCGCCCTGAATAATTTCGATTTCTATCATAAAACCCTCCACTAAAATTTAAACCCAAATTCCAATGCCTGTAGGGAGATTCAAAATGATGTTTATGTAGGTTCGTTTTGAATTTACCAAATACCCCATTTCAAAATTAAAGATATCTATGAATGTACCTATGCGGAACGACCCACCATATTCAAATCCCGTCTTATATTCATATCCAATTTCGGGCCCGACCGAGATTTTGAACATAGCCAAGAGGCTATTAAAAAACAAATATTGTACCGTAGGCTGCAAATAAAAACCAAAATTCGGAGCCCAAAGTGCCTGCGTCCTAAGAGCCCATACCCACGAATGTTTTGGAACTCCATCTATTCGGGAGGTGTCTGCACGAGATGTAGAAGCGTAAAGAATGTTGAAACTGCTAAATATCCAATCGGCACCGACTACAAAACTATTCCCGCCACCAATAAATATGTTCCAGGGAACCAATGAAAATCCAGATTCGCTCGTATGGACTGAGGCATTTTCCATTTTTGGAGCATCATCAGCAAAAGATGCAGTCGCCATCAAGAGGACAATTAAATAGGGGAGGAGAGATCTGTAAAACTTCATGGAATAAATATACTATATAAAACAGAATTCTGCGGATGCTAGGAAACACCCCCAACTTAAATCCATCGAAATTTTCCCCATAACATTCAACAAAAATGTGAATAGATGTTGAAAATTCATGAAAGCGGAACGAGGATGCTCCCCAAAGTGTACATTTTTGTATATTGTGCCAGAGGTCCTATGAAAATCGAACATGTAGCGATTTGGGTAAAAGACATCGATAAGGTCTGCGAGTTCTACCGAAAATATTTCGATGGGATAGTCCAACCACTTTACCATAACCCTGCAAAACAATTTACCAGCAGGTTCATTACCTTCGAAGACGGAGCCCGCCTGGAAGTTATGCACCGTCCTGATATCGTCAACAATGATATTGGGACTTCGACAGATTCGAATGTTGGGAGTAATGTTGGGACTGTAACGAAGCTACAGTCCAACACCCATCGGTCAGCAAATGAAAAAATGCAAGCATTTTTTCGCTTTCTGACCTCGGCGGTGTTTCACGTGAAACAATTGCAAACCGAGGAAGCGGCGGGAAACTCGTTTACCGACATTTCCGAGGTGCAGCAAGTTGGCTCCGAAGGAGCAAACACGATAGCGAAGCCAGACACCCAACATCTTGGTTTTACCCATCTTTCCTTCTCTGTTGGTTCAAAAGAAAAGGTGGATAGCCTTACCCAGCAAATGTCCGATGACGGTATCACTATAGCGGGGCAACCCAGAACTACCGGCGATGGGTATTACGAAAGTGTCGTCTTCGACCCCGAAGGGAACCGAATAGAGATCACTGTTTAATATTGGGACTATATAGTCCTACAATTATCGGTCAGTAAATAAAAACAAGTTTTTTTAGCTTTTTGACCTCGTCTGGTTGGGACTATATTTTCAATATAGTCCTACACCCTGCGGTTTTCAAATAAAAATGTGCAAGCACATTTTTGCTTGAAAACCTTGGTTGTGTTTCACGTGGAACATTTGCACTTCCATTAACTAGGGTCTTGTTTTTTAAGTATATTCATATACGATGATTAAAAAGATTCTTTCTATACTCTTTTTCTCTTTAAGCTTAGCTTTCGCCAAAGCATCTGCTTCGGATATTTCCACCGTGCAGGATTCAACCAACAAAGGTGTAGCAATAAGTACCTTCTTGGAAAACAAATACAATCCGTTCAACGTATTGTATCTTGGTGGATTCGGTTACACCTCCACAAAAAGAATAGAAATAGATGTAATGTACATGAGTGCATTTAACGCTGGATCCAAACTTTTTGACCTGGACCGTTTACTCATAGATTTACCCCTTTTACGATTTGACTTTAGATTCGAGCGAAAAGAAGGCGACAAGAAAATTAATGATTATTCTATTGGAAGTATAGTTACGACAATTGGATTTGCCGCTTTAGGAAAAGTTGCTCCAAAGGGTGGCATTCTTTCAAAGATTACAATGGGCGGATGGTGGCTTGCTTCTGGATCGACAAAATACATACTATTCGGGGATAACATTTATGGTGTAACTATCGCCGAAAGTCATACCTTTGAATGGTTCCTTCAAAAAGCCACTTACAATGGAGACAACCATTATTCTGTAAATGAATTCGGTTTCATAGAACAAATAGGAATCCAGGCATCTCTCGTTCCACTCATTTTATCTAATATTACAGCAGGTGTTTCGTTTGAAATCACGAACAAGCAACGGAACATCGGATGGTTTGTCAAGGCAATGATCTTTTCGATACCTTTCGAAAAACCACCTACGCAAAAATAATATCAAGTATATAATTGCCATGTTCGACAAAAACTACGACGGTCTCGTTCCTGACAGTGCACACTGAGACAAGGGAACAGCCGAAACTAGAGGCAAGTCTATCTACATTTGGAAGGCATACCTGGGACAACAAAAAAATCGACAGCATTTATGAAGCCAACCTCCGTAACAAGGAATGGACCTACAAAACAACCAAGGTTCCTTACGATAGCATCAAGGTCACCCATGAAGGAAATGTTTGGACTCTAGAGGGAACAACAATAGATGATGGAATTAGTTCGGAGACCGTCTACTTTGATGGGGATTCCATAGCCACTACCAGCAATGACGAAGAACGTTTGATTTGATGGGTCGCCTCGCAAAACCGCGAGGGATTTTTTTTGCAATGTTTCACGTGAAACGCAATCGAGGCTAGAAAGCGAAAATACACTTGTGTATTTTCATTTGCTAGCCGAAGAGTGTAGGACTATATCGAAGATATAGTCCCAACATTTTTAAAAGGTGATAGTTTCAGAAAAAAATAACTGAATCCTTCACGACTTTGTCGTTCAGGATGACGGCGAAAAAAAATGTTTTTGCAACGCTTGCCTTAACAACATTTGCGCAAGCGCGAAACTAACGCCTCAGCTATGGAAAGTATGTAAACATACTTTCCGCAGCATTCGGCTTAACAAGTTTTCAACATTTATCAAAATGTTATCAACATATATTTTATAAAAGTTTTATAACGGGGGAGTCTATTGTTTGTTTTCTAAAAAAGTTATGCTAAATTTCAATGCGGACAAAGAATGTTTGACGACTCTCGCTATCGCATGTTGGCGATTGTCCTACAATCGCAACCTTAATCGGCTCGGAAATAGAAACAAATATATTTGTTCCTGCTTCGCTCGCCTCATAAGGTTTCACGTGAAACATAAGCGAGGTGAGTGCAGCGAAAATATACTTGTATATTTTCATTGCCAAACCGCAGGGTGTAGGACACGAAGTGTCCCAACATTTTGTCCCAATATAAAGAACTTAACTGGATCCTTCCCCTGACGTGTGAGGGGATGACGGCGAAAGAAAATTGAGTTATAGAGAAAACACTGAACAGAAGAATCTCTTGAACCAGTTCTTGGCAGAACATGGTGTGCAATTGTCCGAAGAGACTCTCGACAAGCTTTACCAATTTGCAGACTTGGTTGTTGATACTAAGGAATTCGGGAATTTGATTTCGGCCAAGGATGCCGGAAAATTCTTGTCTAGACACATTGCCGACTCGCTGGTTCCGTATATATATGTAAGCAAGAGTTTACTGGATCCTTCGACTTCGCCTAACGGCTCCGCTCAGGATGACTCACACTCACTTCTCAAAGCGACTGCAGAGAGCGCACCTCACAACCTCAAATGGGCTGATATGGGTGCAGGCGCCGGTTGCCCGGTTTTCCCGCTTGCAATCGCAATGCCCAATATCCAGTTTTTTGCTGTCGAACCGCGCCACATGCGCGTGAACTTTATGCAGATGGTCAAGGAAAAACTCCACTTGGATAACTTGACTGTCGTCGGCAAGCGCTTTGAAACTTCCGGCCTTGCCAATCTCGATTTCATCAGCTGCCGCGCCCTCTCGACTTTCGAGAACGACTGGGAACGCGCCCAAGCCGGACTCAAGAAAGGTGGCACATTTGTCACTCTCAAGAGTTATAATAACATTGTCCATTTGGAAAACGATCCAAAAGTTCATATTCAAAAATACGAACTTCCAGAAGAAGAACAGGTGTACGCTTTAGTCACCCGAGGTAATAATGAGTAAAATTATCGCCATATGCAACCAGAAAGGTGGAGTCGGCAAGACTACAACGGCCGTGAACTTGGCCGCCAGTTTTGCAGCCCTTGAAAAGAAGACTCTTCTTTTAGACATGGACCCGCAGGGTAACGCCTCGCAGGGTTTGGGTTTCATGGAATCCCAAGAAATGGATATCCACGAAATCTTGGACATGGCTGGCAATCCGGATAATCTCACGATTGAAAATATTAAGCCTGCTATTTTGGATACGCCGCTTGATTTTTTGAAGATTATTACTTCTGGACCTGACCTCGCTGTCATGGAAATCGAACTTGTCAACGCCATGAGCCGCGAACGCAGACTCGAACGCGTGATGAATATTCTCAAGCAGGAGTTCGATTTCATCATTGTCGATGCTCCTCCGAGCTTAAACTTATTAACAATTAATACACTGACTGCTGCAACAAGCGTCCTCATTCCGGTACAGTGTGAATATTACGCCTTGCAGGGTATGACTGAACTTTTCAAGACGATTCGCGAAGTTCAGAAGAACCTGAATTCGAACTTGAAAATTGAAGGCGCCCTCCTCACGATGTATGATTCTCGCTTGAGCCTCTCGAAGCAGGTTGCCGAAGAAGTTCGTGAAAACTTGAGCGATACCGTTTTCCAAACGATGATTCCACGCAACGTCAAGTTGAGTGAAGCACCGTCTCATGGCAAGCCGGTCATCCTTTACGATGTCCAAAGTACGGGTTCCCAATCGTATATGAAACTCGCCGAGGAAATATTGAATAAGGAAAAGTGACGAAGTCATCCTGAGGGTACCGAAGGATCCAGGCAACAACTTCACTGGATTCTTCGACTTCGCCTAACGGCTTCGCTCAGAATGACATCAATCTATAACTTTTTCTAGCAACTATTAACTACTAACTGAGAACTAAAAAATGGGTAAACAAGCACTTGGTCGCGGTCTTTCAGCAATTTTCAAAGCACACGATGTTCTCGGCAATTCTGTCGATAACGCTATCAACAATTCCGGAGCTCCTGAAAACGCAAATCCGGACAATCAGAAAATCGTCGAAATCAACATCGACTTGATTGATCCGAACCCGTTCCAGCCGCGTAAGTTTTTCGACGATGACGAACTTGTTGAACTCGCCGAAACCATCGAAAAGCATGGTCTTATCCAACCGATTGCTGTTCGCAAGGTGGGCGACCGTTACCAGATCATCAGCGGCGAGCGCCGCACACGCGCATCCAAACTAGCGAACTGCAGAACTATCAAGGCTCAGGTTTACGACAATCTCGACGACAAGACCATGAGCGAATGGGCCTTGATCGAAAATATCCAGCGCGTGGACTTGAACCCGATTGAAGTTGCTCAATCTTATCAACAATTAATTGACAATCACAATTACACGCACGAAGACCTCGCAAAGACAGTCGGTAAGTCCCGTTCTGCCATCACAAACGCACTTCGTCTTTTGAAACTCCCGAACCAGGTCCAGGCTTGGATCCAGGAAGGCAAACTCGCAGGTGGTGCAGCCCGTGCTCTTTGCAGTGAAAAAATTGCAGACCCGGAAGCTCTCGCCAAGCGTGTAATCGAAGAAGGTCTGAACGTCCGCCAGATTGAAGCCATCAGCCGTGGCGAAGACCCATTTGAAAATAAAAACGATGCTTCGGCCCTTCAACAGGTTCAGGGACCTGAAGACAACACAGCCGAAGGGGCCGACGAGTTCCCGCCGGAAGTCCATAGTTCTGAAGATTCCGAACCCGATGTTCCGGCTAAACCGAAGGTTGAACTCAGCGCCGACATGAAGCAGTTCGAATCACGCCTCGAAACTTTCTTCGGAACAAAGGTCGCCTTGAACCCGAACGCCAAGGACCAGACCAAGGGCACAATTGTTATCAACTATTATTCCATGGATGACCTGACCCGAATCCAGGAAATCATGGAAAACCGCTAACGGTAAAATCGTGAGTCGTAAGTATTACACAATCCAGATAATTCCGGAAAATCCGTACGGCACCAAGAAGTACCGCATTTCGAGCAAGCAGTTTATCTTGTTCAATGTCGGGCTTGTCGTTGTCGCCATTATCCTCATTTTATTCATCGTTCACATTGCCAAAATCAACAAGACTCTTGCGAACTATGAAAAAATGCGAGTGCACAACGCGCAGCTCGTGAAGCAGAACGCCAACTACGAAGAGCTCTTTTCACGACTCGATTCCTTGTGGATCATGGAAAACCGTATCCAGAATATTTTCGAGACATTCCTGGAAAACGACTCCAACAAAATCAACAGTATTATCGAGCGCAACCGATTTGCGCACGTGCCTTCCCAGAAGAACCACATCGACTTCGAAGGTATCCACAACTGGTTGACCACTGACGAAAAAATCAGAATGGAACGTATCCCGAACGTGATTCCTGCAGTGGGTATCATCAGCAAAAAGTTCTCTTACGAGAACAAGCATTTGGGAATCGACATTTCCGCCCGCAAGGGGAACCCGGTTTTTGCATCGGGCAGTGGAAAAGTCACTTTTGCAGGTGCAAGTGGCGATCTCGGGAACACTGTTGTCATCGACCACCAGAACGGTTACAAGTCCTCCTATTCACATCTGAAAACGATAAGAACAAAAAGAGGATCTAACGTAACAAAGGGCGATGTTATCGGTTACATCGGAGATACCGGCAATACGAGCGGTCCGCACTTGCATTATTCTGTTACTAAAAACAACGTTCCACAAGATCCAGAAACGATATTTACTTATTAGAGGTAAGCCATGGCAAAGAATGAACAGGAATTTACCCAAATTGGAAGAAGTGTCCAGGTCGATGGAGACATTACCGGAAAGACGGATTTACGAATTGCCGGTAAGGTTTACGGAAACATTTCTATCGATGGAGAATTGATTCTTGAAAAGTATGCCATCGTAGAAGGCGACGTCAAGTGTGGCGCTGCCATTCTTGCAGGTTCCATCAAGGGCGATGTGGATTGCAAGACAAAGCTTATTCTTCAGGATAACTCCAAAATCGTTGGAAATGTGAAGGCCGAACAGCTTATCATTAACGAAGGTGCCATTTTCCAAGGTAACTGCGACATGAATGAAATGCTCGCAGCAAAAAAGGAAAAGTAATCAACCACCTATATTAAATAATATTAGATATATTTATATATGATATTTAGTATTTAATGTGGTGAATAGTGAATAAAAATTTTGACCGGGAAACGTAACTCGATGATAATCAACGAGATACGGAAATAAATAAAATGTGGATTAATGTTGAAAATTTCAAATCTATTCACATTCGTCAACGTTGACAGATGTTGAACCTTAGTTTTCAATGTTTATTCACGAGGTGGTAACAAAAGTATGTTGAAGATTTAGTGAAATTGTGCATAAATGCTCATAAAGTATGAACTAAATCACACAAAGTATAAAAAAAACATCCACCATCACGTTTTCTGTTATCAATAGCTATATTCATTTATGATCTACGTAGATGTATGAAAAATAAAGTACTAAAAATAGGTCAGATATCGGACGCCCATATCGGGAGAGATTCTAACCCTGTGCAGGAAATTGACGTTCGCGAGAACTTTCTTACTGCATATAATTCCGATTCCATGAGGAATCTGGATCTTTTGGTACTTTCAGGGGATTTGGCAGACGATGCCGAGCCCGGTGCCTATTCCTTTATTGCCGATGTTTTAAAGGATTGCAAAGTTCCGGTATGCGTTATTCCGGGAAACCATGACAATTTGGAAGTCATGGAAAAGTTTTTTGACTTGAAGGGCAAAGTCCATAACGGCAAATGTTATTACCGTTATGATATCGACGGCCGTTCCATTTTCTTTTTAGACAGTGCGAATGGTACGGTTTCTAGCGAACAGCTTTCGTGGCTCGAAAAAGAAACCGCAAAGGTCGATGGCGAAGTTTTGCTGTTCCTCCATCATCCGCCATGTCATTGTGACCACAAGTTTATGGACTTGAGATATTCACTCCAGAATATGGACGAGGTCCAGGCGACGCTTGCGAAGATCAAGAATCTCAAGCATATTTTCGTGGGCCATTACCACAGTGAGATGACGGTGCAGTTGGGAGACAAGACGGTTTATGTAACGCCTTCGACGCAGATGCAGATCGATCCAAACATTTCTGTATTTTGTTTGAGCTCGGCGGCACCGCGTTGGCGTGTAATTGAATGGGGTGAAAATTTTTTGGAAACAAAAGTCTATTTTTAAGGTATATTTTTAGAACAACCCCTTGAAATTTAATATCACTTTTGCTAAATTTGCAATCGATGGCGGTTTAGCTCAGTGGTAGAGCACTGGAATCATAATCCATTGGTCCGGGGTTCAAATCCCTGAACCGCTATTACAAAAAAAAGAGGCGAGCATGTCAAAAAAGATTTTATTAATTTCACTTTTGGCAGTCGCCTCTTTTTTTGTTTCTTGCTCTGACAAGCAGCCTGAAGCAAAGCCGACGACCCAAGTAGTTTTGCCGCAGTCGCAGCCCGTTGTTCCTGTACTTCCGTTTACAGCTCCCGCAAAATCCAATATTACTGCCGAAAAAGCAGCTACGTATGCAAAAGCAAGCAATGGACTTGTTGAACTTGCTGTGACATGGTCTGAACGTATCGACAATGCGAAGGATTTTGAAAAGATTCAGATTCTCAATGCATATAATGTGGCTCGTGACCAGCTTTGTGCACGTGCAGGTTTGCAGGGTGGTATTGCCGAATTTGATTGGATTACGAATGTGGCCATGAAGAATTCGGACAATTGGGGTGTGCTTGAAAAGGCCGGATTTAAGGTTAAGTAGGTTACAAGAATTTCCAAAAAAAATGCCGCGAGGAATCGCGGTTTTTTATTTTCTATTCATACTTCAAAACGACGAAGCCGCTAACGATACTTGGCAACTGTTGCCTTAGTAGAGTTACGCTCTTGGAGTAGACCTCGCACCTCACTCTTTGATCACTTTCTTGTACACTTCGATTTGCCGTTCGATGATGCCGTCCCAGGTGAAGCATTCGCTGATGCGCTTGCGGGCGCCGGCGAGGAGATGCTCTGTCAACGACGGATCGGCTGCCAGTCGTTTGAAGGCGTCGGCAAGCGCGACAGGATTTTTTTCGGGAACGAGAATTCCCGATTCTCCATCGACAACGACATCCGGGATTCCGCCGACATTGCTTGCGACAATCGGAAGGCCGAGCTCCATGGCTTCGATAAGGACGACTCCGAGTCCTTCGGTGTCGCCCTTGCTATCGACAATCGCTGGGAGCGTAAAGACATTCGCCGTGCGGTATTCGTTTGCGAGGTCTTCAGGTGAAAGCTTGCCGGTGAAAATGATGGGCGCTGGTTCGAAATTGACTGGATCCTTCGACTCCACTACGTTTCGCTCAGGATGACATAAGGTCGGTGAGCTTGCCGAACTGCCTCTCTCGTCTTTCGTCTTTCGTCTTTCGTCTAATTCTTCCGCTTGCTTCTTGAGCTGTTCGGTCAAGTCGCCGACACCGACAATGCGGATTTCGAACTGGTCCGCTGGCAGGTACTTTGCGGCTTCGATGAGGTATGTGATGCCTTTGCGTTCGATGTGGCGCCCGACAAAGAGAATTTTGAATTTGTTGATTACAGGATGCAGAACGGGGAGTTGCGGGGTGTCCCCGCTAGAAGGGGTAGCGGATGCCGCATTTGCGGCAGAAGCGAGGGGAAGGCTTTCCCCCTCATTCGTCTCTCGTCTCTCGTCTTTGACGCCTTCGGCGTCAGGTGCTGCGGTTCGGTCATACCGGCAAATAAATTTGCCGTTGCGACACTCACCTTGCAACCTACTCGTCTCTAGCGTAGTTCCGTACGGGCTCCATTCGACGTTCACGTTGCGGAGTGCCTTGATTTTAGAGGCGGTGAAGCTGGAATTCGCAAAGATTGCTTGCGATTGTCCAATGACAAATTTTAACAGTGGCTTGACCCACTTCTTTTTGCGGATGAGCAGAAGCTCTGCGCCGTGAAAGTTCAGCACGAGCGGGATTTTAAAAAGTTTTGCGGCGCCGAGAGCGATGTAGCCATGCGGGAACGGCCAATGCGCGTGAATGACGTCGGGTTTCCATTTGCGACAAATTCTAAGACACTGGAAAAATCCGTTGATGATATAGGGGATGGCAAGCAGTTGCAGCCACGGCTTGGAAGCCATTTTGCTGGGGGCGCCTTCTTCGTGCGTGAGGATTTCCCAGCTTGCGGGGGCGTAACGGAAGCGGTTGACATGCGTTCCGTCGATGTCATGGCTCTTGAGTCCTTTATAGGCGGGGGCGAGTACTTGGATTTCGACGCCCGCTTTTTTCAAGTGTGCAACGGAAGTGCGCAGCCACGGGACTTCGGCATCTTCTTGGAATCTAGGATAGACGGAACCTATGACAAGGACTTTCATTGTTCCTGCTTTGGGGCATCCGTTTGAATGTCCTGGATACAGCTCGGATAGACGATGGGCTTCACGTTTTTTTCAAACACGAGATTCATGATGTCGAAATTGTGCTTGCTCGCGGTGCGCTGAAAACGACCTGCAACGCGAGTCCAGCCTTCTAGCTTGGAGTCCAGAAGCAAAAGCCCGATTCCGCTTTCGTGTTCCAGGAAACCGATGATATCGCTACCGCGTTTGTTCTTGGAAAGTGTTTCTAAAAAGATATTCCAGAACTGTAGGGCGTTGGCTTTGTTCCCGAGAATTTTTTCGAGATTATCAAAGTCAAATTCGATATACACGAAGGAACTATTATCCTCATCGCTGCGGATAATTTCTTCCTGACAACGTCTTTCAAAAATATCTTCCGTGTAGATGGAGATATTGTATTGATGTTTTTTAATCAAGTTGAAGAGGTCTTCCTTCATCATCGACCTTAATTTAGTCTATTTTTTAATCATGCAGCGATTGTTAAAATTGAAAAAAGCGCTGAAGAGCAGTGTTTTGGCTACTTCGGTTGAAAATTTTAAGGTCATCAAGTCAGCGACTGGCAAGTACCGTCCGATGACGGCTTTCGAAATCCAGATTTTGGAAAAAAACGGCAACAGTTGCGATGACTGGACAAAAGTGCTGGTTGAGCCGGATTTTGATCCGAATAGAATTTTCCGTTCCAATTTTATGGGCGATGTGAGGCTGCCGAAGTTTTTCGGTACGCTCCTCTTGCCTGGCGATGTTTCGGTCGCGACGGGTATTTATGACTGCATGGTCCACAACTGCATTATCGAGAACGCCTTGATTTATAAGGTCTCGATGCTTAGCAATGTACTTGTGCGCAGCAGTGCGGTAGTGCATAATGTGGGCACTCTTGTCAGCAGCGGTAAGATTAACTATATGGTGGGTTCCACGATCAATGTGGGTAACGAGATGGGCGGTCGCGAAGTGCTGGTGTTCCCGGAACTCACGATGGACCTTGTCGACTTGCAGTTGTTCCACAAGGCGGAGCCGAGTGTCCAGAATTCTTTCGTGGAAATGCTTAGCGCTTACCGCTCTGAACTGGCGCTCCCCTTCGGGATTGTGGGGAAGGGCGCGATTGTTTCTAATACGAACATTATCCGTAATAGCTGGATCGGACCGCATGCTCGTATCGAAGGTGCTGCAAAGATTCGCAACTCGATTATCATGAGTTCGCTTGAAGAATCGAGCCATGTCTATGATTCCGTGATTCTCGAAAATACGGATATGCAGATGGGCGTGACGGTTCATTCTGGTGCCGAAGTCCAAGGCTCCGTGCTGATGAGTCGCTGCAAGGTGGGGAGCAAGGCAATCGTGAAGTCTTCGATTATTGCGCCGTGCTGCCATATCGAAGAAGGCGAGGTCAACAGTTCGTACATGGGACCGATGACGCAGATGCACCATCATTCGCTTTTGATTGCGGCGCTTTGGCCGGAAGGCTGTGGTAATTTGGGCTATGGCGCTAATGTAGGCAGCAACCACACGGGCCGCATGCCGGACCAAGAAGTGATGCCTGGCCAGGGAATGTTCTTTGGGCTTGGCGTGAACATCAAGTTCCCGTCGAATTTCCGCGAGTCGCCATTTACTTTGATTGCAAGCGGGCTTACGACGCTTCCGCAACGGCTCAAGTTCCCGTTCTCGTTGATTCATGCTGGGGACCCGCAATTGGTGGGCGTGGCGCCGCGATTGAACGAGATTGTACCGGGCTGGAACTATTCCAAGAACGCATATGCGCTGGATCGCAATGCGTACAAGTATGCCATTCGCGGGAAGGGCCTTGTTCCATCTACGTTTTACTCGATTTACAATCCTGAAACGGCGCGCCTTGTCTTTGATGCGTACAATCGTTTGCATGTGGACAAGATTAAGGACGTTTATACGAAATCTGATATTGATGGCCTTGGTGAAAACTTCATGCGCGAGCGCGTACGCCAGAGTGCCATCAAGACGTATGGCGAATACCTGGAACGCTATGTGATTGACTTGTTGCTTTCGCTTGTGGAAAACGACGAGTCACTTTCGAAACAGTCTGTGCGCGAGTTGCGCAAACTGCTTGGCGAAACAAACAAGGAAATTGCGCGAGTTGTATCTTTGCCTGAGACGATGGATGAGTTGGTCAAGCGATGCAAGCAGCTTGAAAAGGAATGGTTCGATAATGTGAACCATGGCTTGGATCGCGATAACGAACGCGGTCGCAAGATTTTTGATGACTACGACAGCGCTCACCCAGTGGACAAGGGCTTTATGGAATGGGAAAAGTCCCGCCTTGAAGAATCGGCAAAGCGCTTGAGTGCGATCGTGAAAAATCTCGCATAAGCATTGTAAGGGTGACACGAAAAATGCTGCCGCTGATTTTATTACTTTGTCTAGAAGTTTTCTTGCGGACGCTTCTTGAAATTCGTGAACGCAGGCTTACGCAGTTGCGCGGTGGCGTGTTCGCGGTTTTGCGCGTAATTCCCTTGGTGAACGATATTGTGCCGCTCCCGGAAAATCGTAAGGAAGCGCCTGAATCAAAATTTGTGAAGCTGCACGAAGAAGGGCACAAGGTGCTGCACCATGATATTTTGCGCAACTTGATGAAAGTTGCGTTTTGGATGGTCGCTGTGTGGTTCATGGCGGCGATGATGGTCCGCTGGAATGCAAGTTTTATCGAAGCGGTACTGTGGCTCCATTTGGCGGCGATTCCGTTCCGGATGCTGTTCCATTTTTACTGCTGGAGCCAGGAATACGAATGTGACCGGTATGCGCTAGAAAAAACGGACAAGAAAGTGGCAAAGGCCGCATTGCGCGAACTCGCTGCATGCGAGATTCCATACACGGCCTTGTTTGCGCTAGTGTATCGCGAACACCCGACTGCCATGTTGCGCAGCCAGAAAATCTTGAAGAAAAAGATGGCGGCTACAGCGCTTCGTTAAATTTTGCAGTCTTTTATTGCAGAGAGCGAACCGGAAGAATATGCATTCTTGATGCAGTTCTTTATGGAATCGGCTAAGTCGAGTATTTCCTGAGTTTTCTTGTTTATCTCGTCAGTTATGTCGGTGCTGTCTTTTTTGGAAGTATCGATAGCGGCGGGAGTATTTGCCTTGATAATGGAATCTGCAACAGCTTGTGCGATAGAATCGATTTGCGCACGTTCTTTTGCCCTGCGGTTTTCGGCATCTTCATAAACTTTTGCAGGAACGCGGTTCAGCTGGACTCCGTTCTTGCTTATGACTTTGACAATACCGTCATGAATGCCATAGTAGAATGCAGAAATGTTGCATGCGTTGACGGAGTCGACAGGTGTTTTGAATTCTAGAATATCGTAATAGGTAGAGTCGGCAATCTTGAGTGAATCCTTGAATTGCAGTGTGTAGCCTTGTTTTTTTGCGGGAAAGACGGGCTCGTCGAATTCGATCGTCTTGTTTTGATGGGGATGGCATTGAATAAAGATACTGCCACCATGGAAATTGGGATACACCTCTAGACGAATGTCGATGGCTGATGACATTGCCTTGGCAGTATAGGATAGTCCTGTTTGATTGTCCTGTTCGAAGTGAGCGATTTGGGTTAGCTTATCGACGAATTTGACGGAGTCGGCCAAGTATATGACAGAATCCTTGCTAAAGCCTTTTTCAGCATCTAGCATGATTTGCATGTCGTGGGTGAGCGAAATTTTTTCTTCGTTATCGCTACATGCAAAAAGGAGCGTGCCGAATGCGAGGAGGAATATCTTTTTCATCACTTGCCTCCTTTTTCATTGATACTGATGTGACTGCCGTCTTCCATTTCTATTTTCAGGATTCCCTTTTTTGTATTGTAGTACAGTTTGGCATCCGATGCGACAGTGTTGCTATTTTGAAAATCGGTATTAGATGTGTGCGTGAGTTTTCCGCCACGGCTAACAACAACGCCGGTGTACATGACATCGTTGATTTTTATCGTGTCGATGTACGATGAATCGATACCATAAAACATGATGTCCTTGCCGTTGACTTTTGTTGCGATAAGCGTGTTTTTAAGTGCGTTGGGATTCCTGAGCGAAAAACGGTATTGGCCGAAATCAACTTCTATGAGGCCGCTGTTCTGTTTGTCTTTTTCGTCGTAGTAGAATGTATTTGTTTTCCCGGATAGCAAGAGGGAATAGATGGGGTACGGTGATTCCAATGATGTATTCAAATGCTTTTGGCAGAGCTCGTCGATATAGTTTTGCCTATCGGTAACCATGAGAGAAAACAGATAGCCATCGGAATGTTTAAAAGGAATGCTTTGGCCTTTTTTGTAGCCGCCGAAATCTGCTAAAAATCCCGTGATTTTTGAATTGTCACTGCATCTTTGGCTGTTGCTGTCTATAGGCTGTGTTTCAAGTTCACCGCATGCACAAAGTAGTGCGAGCGTGCTGCATGCAAGAGTAAGTAATTTGGAGTTTAACTTTGTCATGAATATAATATATAATTTTTTGATTTTGAATTTATGCAAAATCACTTGCGTTAATTTTGCTGACGTCGGCCTTTCCTAAATCGGATAATGCGGCAAGGCGGTTGGCCTGTTTTTCGATGACCTTTTCGAAAAGGTTTCTCACGTAGCGCCCGTTGCCAAAACGGCTGTCCTTGTTTTGCACGGCTTTAGCAATGCATCTTTTCATGGCCACTTCGGCATCGTAGTCCATCTTGTAGTCGTATTTCGACAAGAGCGTTTTGAAAATTTCAGCGAGTTCATCTTCCGTGTAATCGGGGAATTCGATGTACCGGTTGAATCTCGAAGAAAGTCCCGGATTGGAATTCACGAAATTCTTGATTTCGTTTGTGTAGCCTGCGATGATGACCACCAGTCTGTTGCGATCGTCTTCCATGCGCTTGAGGAGCGTGTCTATCGCTTCTTGACCGTAATCGTTTTCGGCATTTTTCGAAAGTGTGTAAGCTTCATCGATAAAGAGGACGCCATCGAGTGCACTGTCAATGACCTTGTTAGTCTTGATTGCCGTTTGCCCCATGTAGCCTGCGACCAAGTCGGCGCGCGAGGTTTCGACCAGGTGGCCTTTGGCAAGAACGCCCATGTCCCTAAAAATTTCGGCCATGATTCGTGCAATTGTCGTCTTGCCTGTTCCTGGATTTCCGGAGAAAACTAAATGGTAAGAGGTCGGGGGGACAGAGAATCCTTTTTTCTTGCGCTCCTTTTGAATCTTGATAAAGTTGCGGAAAGTAATGACTTCTTTTTTGACCGAAGAAAGCCCGATGAGCTCGTTGAGTCTTGTTATTACATCGCTGCTGACGAAATTATCAGGTTCGATTTTAGACTTGTTTTTTACGACCATGTCGTTCAGCGGATTTTTGTAATTCACTTGACGGGTTGTGCATTTCACGTATCCTGCCTTGCGGGCGAACAGGTGGTAGTTGCCGATGAAACGCTCCAGATGCTGCAGCCACTGGACTTCTTGCGGGGTGAGTTTGCGGTCGATGTTTGCAAGTGCTGCCGAAAAATCGTACATCAGGCGCATGTACTTTTGAGTGGCGTCCGGTGATAATTCCGAGAAAATGGAAGCGAACAGGAATATTTCGCCTGTAGCTTCGACTTGGGCATGGTTCTTTTGCAAGTTGTCGAGCAGTGAATCCATGTCGATGATTCTATCGACGAATGCCTGGAAAACAAGGCGATTCCAGTCCGTGCTTTCTGGAGCGTTTGTTCGGAGTTTCAAGAGGAGCGTCACGAAACCGCACGATTCAAATGTGTCGAAACTGACCTCGTGTCCGAGCTTTGCCGAAAGGAATGCCACATCCGAAAGGAATACGGTCGAAAGTTCATGGAATGTGTCGCTGCCGCCTCCTAGTGAAAAATGGTTGCGCAGTTTTTCGGCAACGCCATTGTAGTGCAAAAAGTCATCGAAAAATTTCGCAATTGCAGAAACCGTCGGTTCGAGTCGCTTCATGCTCCTTACGAGTTTCTGATCGATGGTTCCATCGGGCTTGATGGCGGCGGCATATCCTGACTCGCCAAGGGAATTACTTTCTAGCGGGCTGGTCAAAGCCTCTTTCATTAAATCCGCAATCTGTTGCGTAGTTTCGTTTTCGCGGTTCTTGCTCCAAAAGAGAAAACCCATCAGCAAAACAAACAATGCGAACCCGGCAAAAATCAAATAGGTAATGGGGCCATAAACGACAGAAAGTTTGACAACAACAATCGTAGCAAACATCAACACCATCGTAATAATGAGCGTTAATCCCTTAATCAAGTTCTGGTTTTTCTTGCTAGACATAAAAATCCTTCTATTTAATCTCAAATGTATAATAATTTTTAGGAGAATATTGTTTAAATGCAATGACTAGATGTTAGTTACTAGTTCAAAGAACTTAGAACTGCTGCGGATGCGGACTCGGTAACTCGGAACTTGTAAAGAGGCAAACCTAAGATTTAGTTTTTTTGTATATTCTTTGCCACAGAGGTTTTTATGTCCCGAATGAATGATTTGAATGTTTGCAAAAAATCTGTAGCTTTGATTGCGCTTGCGTTTTTGGCGGTCTCTGCCCACGCTTTTGATTTGTCGGTCAAGGCAAATGTCGATAACGCACAAGTTTTTATCGGTGACAAGTTCAATTACGAAATCCAGGTGACGGCGCCCGAGAATGCCATCGTGGATTTGCCGAGCTTTGTCGGGAACCTTGGCAGCTTTGAAGTCAAGGAAATGAAAAACGAAAAGATTACCGAGGGCATGCCCAAGGGAACGGCTAAGTTTACCTGGCTTGCAACGCTCAATACTTTTGTAAGTGGCGACTTTCTGATTGCACCGCAAGAAGTAAATGCGATTGTCGGAACGGATACGGTCAAGACGCACACGGACCCGGTCGCAGTCAAGGTTGCAAACCGCACAAACGGCGAAGAAACGGATATCATCGAAGTGGAAAACCCGATGAGCGATCCGAGACTCCCGCAGTGGCTCTATGTGTTGTTTGCCGTACTTGGCGTAGCCTTGCTCGTGTTCCTTGGATGGTTCTTGCACAAGAAATTTGCAAAACGCGGCGAGGCGCCTCAACTCCCGCCGTACGAAGAAGCGGTACTTGCGCTCAAGAATTTGCGCAACAGGAACTACCTTGCCGAAGGCAACCAGGGTGATTTCTTCATGTCGCTTGGCTTTATTACTCGCCGTTACATCGAAAGGCGTTTTGAGGTCGATATTTTGGATGCGACCGTTGCCGAACTCAAGAAGCGCATGTCGCATGTGGCAGGGCTCCCGCAGGCTTACAAGGAATCTGTGGTGACGCTCGCTGTTGAAACGGAACCGGTCAAGTTTGCAAAGATGAAGCTCGAAGGCGAACGCTGCAAGTTCTGGGACGAATGGGCTGACCGTCTGCTCGAAGATACTAAGCCGATGCCAGAGGATGAAAAAGAGAAGAAAGAGGCCACGAAGGCTGCTGCGAAAAAGTAGAAGGCTCAAAATTGCTAGTAACTACTAACTAATGACCAATGACTATTAAATAAAAACTTATATATATTCAAGATTATAAGAAAGGAGATTATATGGTCGCTCTTATTGTTATCGCTGTCATAGTGGTTCTTATCTTGTGCTTCATTTCCATGTACAATGGACTTGTAAAGCTCCGCAACAATCGTGAGAATGCATTTGCGAATATCGATGTGCAGCTCAAGCAGCGCTATGATCTTGTGCCGCAGCTTGTCTCGACGGTCAAGGGTTATGCTTCCCACGAAAAGGATGTGCTCGAAAAAGTGACGGCTGCCCGTGCCGCTGCCATGAGTGCAACGACTATCGACGAGAAAGTTGCTGCGGACAAGGCGATGAGTAGCGCGCTTTCGGGACTCAAGGTATCGCTCGAAGCGTATCCGGAACTTAAGGCGAACCAGAATTTCTTGCAGTTGCAGACGGAACTTGCAGATATCGAAAACAAGCTTGCGGCAGCTCGCCGTTTCTTCAACTCCACGACTCGCGAATTCAACAATGCCTGTGAAGTTTTCCCGAGCAATATCATTGCCGGCATGTTCAACTTTAAGCGTGCTGCCATGTACGAGGCCACTGAAAATCGCGAAACACTCGAAAAAGCACCAGAGGTGAAGTTTTAATGAGTAGACAGTAGGCAGTAAACAGTAAAATAATGGCGCGACTGGTGTCGCGCGTTTAACTAGCGCCTTCGGCGCATTTTTCTCCGTCTACTTCCTACTTCTAACTTCCTACTGCCTATGCGCTACGTCGGTATTCAGACTCAGATTTGGCGGAATAACCGCAATACGGCGATACTGCTTTGTACGTTCCCGCTGCTTATGTTGGGGATGGTTTTGGGTTCTATCGCCATGCTCGACTGGATTGGCTTTTTTTGCTGGGAAGGGCGTTGTGACGCTGGGCTTCAGGCGACTACGCTCCATTGGCCAGTCATTTGGGAAATTTTTTATGCGGTGGCGCCGTACGTGCTTGCCATAACCGCAATTTGGTTTATCATTGCCTATTTCGCAAACGTTTCTATCATCCGTCATGCCACGCATGCGCGCCCGCTCGAACGCAAGGAAAATTTGCGTGTTTATAACATTGTCGAGAATCTTTGCATTGCAGGCGGTATCGAGATGCCGAAAATCAACATTGTGAATGATTCGAGCTTGAACGCTTTTGCAAGCGGTATCGATATCAATTCCTATACGATTACGCTTACGACAGGGATTATAGACAAGCTGGACGATGCGGAACTTTCGGCAGTTGTGGGCCACGAGCTTACGCACATTAAGAATCGCGATACGCGCCTCATGGTGGTGTGCATTGTATTTGTCGGGATTTTCTCCATGCTCATGCATGGGATATTCCAGATTTTAGGTTCTATGTCGCATACACCGCGCCGCTCCAGCCGTAAGGGCAATGGTGGCGGTATAATTATCGTTTTGCTCGTCGTTTTGCTTTGGTCAATCGTGGGATACTTCTTTAGTTCGCTTACACGTCTTGCGATTTCTCGAAAGCGCGAGTACGTTGCTGACGCTGGCGGTGCCGAACTTTGCGGTGACCCGCTTGCTCTTGCTTCGGCGCTCCGGAAAATTTCGGACGATCCGGGGCTTGGTAATGTGAATCGCAGCGACATTGCTCAGTTGTACGTGATTCACCCAGACGAAGAAGCCGATAACGACATGGGCCTTAAAGGTTGGGTGGCAAAGGCTAACATCTTGTTCTGCACGCACCCTGATACGCCTGAACGCATTAAGCTCCTCGAACAATTCTAGGTCACCTCCAAAAATTCGATTTTAGTTTGAATAAAAAAATGGCACCCCAATCGGGGTGCTTCATTTAGTTTCTATGAAAGATTAGTATTGGGCCTTAAGGGCTGCTGGGCACGGCACTTCCTTGAAGTTGTGCGTCGGGTTGCCTGCAGCTTCCATCCATGTAGCGAGGAAGAGGCAGCCTTCCTTGGCTTGGGCGTCGTTTGCGAAGGCGCTGTTGCACTTCTTGGTGAGGCATTCCTTACGCTTGGTGAGAAGGTCGCCATCGTAACCAACTTCTGCTTCGCAGTCGGAAAGTAGGCCGCCGTACTGTTTGCCTTGTGCGCCCCAACCCATGCCTGCACAGCCGTTGAATGCACCTACGCCACCGCCCGGAATCATGATGTCGAACTGGTTGCCGGCCACGTCGTAGCCGATGTTCGAGGCCATCACGACGAGAGTCTTTCCGACGAGAGCCTTGTGGTTTGCCTTGGTTTCGTACTTGCCTTTACCGGTAAAGGTGAGGGCGAAGCACTTGCCGCAAGTGTTGTCGTTACCTGGTGTTGCTGCGAATGCATAGGCGAGCTTGTCACTTACGATTATAGGAATCTGGCTGGTGCAAGTGGCGCCTGCGCCGCCGGAACAGATGCTACCGCTAGTGTTGCCGATGGGAGTCTTGCCCTTGGCATCGCAAGTCTTGGCAGAACCGCCGTGTTCCGGCCAGGAGCAGTGGGGCATGCAGCAGTCCCAATAACGGGTTGCGAAACCTTCTTGACCGCCTGCACCGGCGTTGAGGTATTGGGCTTCTTCAGCGGAAGCGTTGGGGTTGTTCTGTTTTTGGGAGCTGCTCGAAGATTTTGGAGCGCTGCTGCTAGAGGATTTCGGCTGGCTGCTGGAAGACTTCGGCTGTTGCGTGGACGAAGAGGACTTGACGCTGGAGCTGGACTTCGGCTTTTGCTGAGACGAGCTGCTTGCCGGTGCGGCACCAGTCATGTTCTGGCAATTTTGATTATTCGGATCGTAATAGCAGTTTAAATTGCAAGATTCATTGTAGGCGTATTTTTCGCCCTTGGAGCCTGTCTGTTGCTCATGATATCCAACGCATTTACCCGAGGCGCTGTCGTAGCATTGGCCGTTGCATTGCTTGTCCGATTTGGCGGAGGAAGATTTTGGCTGTTGCTGCGAAGAAGAGCTTGCTGGCTTTGTTCCCTTTTGCGAAGAGGAAGAGGCAACCGGGTTCGGAGTCTTGGCGGAGCTGGAGCTCACGGTTGGATTTGTCGGGGTGAACGACGAGCTACTTACGATAATGCCTGGGCCAGGAATTGCTGCGGAAGAGGAACTTAGCGCAACGATTCCGTCTGAAATTTTATTTCCCAAAAGATCGGACTTGGAACCATCAGGGTAGGTGATGGTCTTATCCGGATTCACGATGGGAAGCGTGGGAAGATTCACGTTGGCAACAATTGCATTGCCGTTTGCGTCAATGATAGTATTCGTAGCGACATCGAATGAGCCGACAGGTATGCTATTTTCGTTGGTGACAAGATAAGTGCCTGTTCCGTTGGGCACAATCAAGAAAGTCTGTGTACCTGTCGCGATCATCCAGCAACTTTGATCGACTTCAAGCGCTGGTTTTGGTGTGACTATTGCTTCTGAGCCTTGTGGTGTGGAAGCGAGATCTTCGGAACAGTTCCATGCAATGAGGGAAAGGCCGAAAATAGCGAGGGTTTTGAAAAATTTATTCTTCATAGTGTATACTAAGCCCTTGAAAAGTTGCACCCATGAATCCAATCATCCCGCCGTAAAGATAAAATCTTATGGAGAAAAATGCTTGTAAATAAGAGTAAAAAGAACTAAACAGGAACCGTTTGTGAGGCATAGCACAACTTGTTTATTATCAAAGACTTACAAAAAAATAAAAACGCCCCCTTGCTGGGGCGTTTTGTTCTGTTTTAGACTTTTCTATTAGTACTTGTTCTTGAGGACTTCTGGGCATTCCACTTCGACGTAGTTGTGTTCCGGGTTGCCTGCAGCGCCCATCCAATCGGCAAGGAAGAGGCATCCCTTCTTTGCTTGTTCATCGTTGGAGAACGCCTTGTTGCACTTTTCGGTGAGGCAGCTCTTGTATTTTCCTGCTGAGTAGTTCGTCTCGGTTTCGCAGTCGGAGAGGAGGCCGCCGTACTGAGCACCCTGACCGCCCCAGCCCATCTGGCTACATCCGTTGAACATACCGACGCCACCACCAGGAATCAAGATGTCGAACTGTCCTTGTTGAACGTCGCCACCGATGTTTGTAGCCATGATGATGAGCTTCTTGCCTTTGAGCTTTTTGGTATTTGCGTTGGTAGAGCTGTAGTGTCCTTCGCCAGTAAACGTGAGCTGGAAGCACTTACCGCAAGAACCGCCGTTTGCTGCCGGAACAGCTGCGAATGCGAATGCCATTTCGGTACAGCCGTCGATCGTGAACGGAATCTGGCTTGTGCAGGTAGCGCCCGCGCCGCCGGAGCAAACGCTGCCGCTGCCGTTACCGATGGTGTTCTTGCCTTTGGAATCGCAGACCTTGGCCGGATGTCCACCAGAGTTTTCGTTCCAGGAGCAGCTCGGCATGCAGCAATCCCAGTAACGGGTTGCCCAACCAGAACCGCTTGCGCCGCCCTTGGTCTTGATTGTCGGGCATTGGCCAGTTATAGGTGCAGAGCTACTGCTGCTCTTTGGCTGAGAACTGCTACTCTTCGGTTGAGAGCTGCTGCTCTTTGGCTTGGAACTGCTGCTGCTAACCGGCTTTGGCGGAGTGGAAGAGCTGCTCAATACTGGCTGTTGCGAGCTTGATGAAACGACCGGAGGCACATAGTCTACGCATTTTCCGCCCGGTAAAAGAATCGGGAGTGCTAAGAGGTTTGCTGCTGTAATCGGCGTTATGTTATCGAGAGCCATGATGGCTCCCGTCGTAAAGTTGGCATAACCGATGGGGGTTCCGTCCGGCAATGTGACAACAGTATTCTCGTAAATGAGGTAGTCACCCGTTGCATCTTTCAAGTGGTATGCCGGTTGAATAATCTTGAAGCGGACACCGTTACCTGGGACAATCGGGAGCGTGTTGAGATCGATGTTGTTGGAAATTGGCGTGCCAGACATATCGATAACATTCACGATCGAAGAACCTGCAGTCGTGACAGCTACGCCGACCTGCGTACCGGCTTCATCGCTTACCGTGAAATCTGGGTAAATGAGATATTTCTTGTTGTTGGCCACCAAGTACCAAGCATCAAGGCAAGACGAAACGGAGGCGTCGGGCTTCGGGTTCGTGTTGCACTTGGACTTGTCGCCAGGAATGATTGTCGTTTTGCTCAAGTCCATCTGGTTTACGAGGTTGTTGCCGGCAAAATCCTTGACAATGGCAATTGTTGTGCCAGGAACGGGAACGAGTGTACCGACCTGGTTTCCGGAAAGATCCGTAACTCTCAGGTCCTGATAAGCTAAAAGCCCCTGTTCAGGCAAGTACCAAGCATCTTCGCAAGGTATAATAGGATCACTGCCACCATTGTTGCTGGGCGACTTATCATCTGAGCAAGAACAAGCCAAAATGATTGTCCCGAACGAAAGCAGGGACTTCAAAAAGGGATAATTCATAGAAGTTCCTCGGATAAAAAACTCCAAACACCTCGAATAAAGATAGAAATATTAACTATAATGTCTTGTAAAAAAACTTTTCACGAAAAAAAAGTGTTTCGTTAGTCACAATAGATAGTGAATAAAAAAAAATACGAGCTCGATTTTTATTGCCACACTGTTTTTCATGACGTTTTTTTTGAAAGATTTTATCTGTATTTAATGTTGGTGAAAAAATGGGGTTAGTCTTGTAGGACAACGATTTACGAGGCCAAAAAAAATGTAAAACTTTGTAAAATTATTGATTGTAAATAAGATTTTACATTTTGAAATATAAAAAGAAATGAGGCTTTGAAGAATTTGTAAGAAATGTTGATAAAATGTTAGAAAACTGGTTTTATAGTTGAAATAAAATATTGAACCTTTGAAATTTAAGCAAAAAAAGGCATTTGGGCCCAATAAATTGGCCGTGTTTTTTGCCGCCGGAAATGTCCTCGAAAACCTGTGGATAAGTCCGAAAATCCGCATTTTTGGCGAAATTTCAAAAGAAAAAATCTTGCAAATAATCTAGAAATTATTAAATTTGTGTTCCAATTTCGCAGAGTACCGCTTCCTATGCTTTGCGAAAATACGGAGAACTCAAGTAGTTCTCTTGAACTTGAAGCGATAAACCTTCTGCTTAAACCTTCTGCTGAAGAAGAGGAAAAAATGGCAAAAGAACATTTTGACAGAAGCAAGCCGCACTGCAACATCGGCACCATCGGCCACGTTGACCACGGTAAAACCACTTTGACCGCTGCAATCTGCACCACCCTTGCTGCTAAGGGTCTTGCCGCTGCAAAGCGTTTCGACGAAATCGACAACGCTCCGGAAGAAAAGGCTCGTGGTATCACGATTAACACCTCCCACGTGGAATACACCACTGCTAACCGTCACTACGCACACGTTGACTGCCCGGGGCATGCTGACTATGTGAAGAACATGGTGACTGGTGCTGCTCAGATGGACGGCGCTATCCTCGTCGTTGCTGCAACTGACGGCCCGATGCCGCAGACTCGCGAACACATTCTTCTCGCTCACCAGGTTGGCGTGCCGAAGATCGTCGTGTTCATGAACAAGTGCGACATGGTTGACGATGCCGAAATTCTCGACCTCGTCGAAATGGAAGTCCGCGAACTTCTGTCTAAGTACGACTTTGACGGCGACAATACGCCGATTATCCGTGGTTCCGCACTCAAGGCCCTCGAAGGCGATCCGGAATACCAGGACAAGGTCATGGAACTCATGAACGCTTGCGACGAATACATCCCGCTCCCG
>CACYRP010000022.1 GCA_902776765.1 Fibrobacter succinogenes | reverse complement strand
GAAAAGCTGATGATTTCGGAAGGACTTATGGAAAAGTTGTCCGTGACGGGGCTTTGTGATGATTCCCGCCGTGTGAAACCGGGGAATTTGTTCTTCTCCGTTCCAACGGAAGGGTACGAAGCATTTGCCCGTAGTGCCATTGCGGCTGGCGCCGTGGCAGTTGTGGGCGAGACGATTGCTCCAGAAGGACTCACGTCCAAATGGATTCAGGTGCCTGACGTGAAGGCTGCGCGCCTTGAAGCTGCTAAAATTTTTTACAAGGATCCGTTTAGCAAGTTGACTTGCCATGCCATCACAGGCACGAACGGCAAGACGACAAGCGCTTTTTTGATGAATGCCATGCTCGAAGCCGCAGGCCACAAGGTGGCTCTCCTTGGCACAATCTTGAACAAGATTGGTGACAAGTCCGTGCCGGCAACGCTTACGACTCCGGGGCTTTTGGACCTTTATGCTTTTGCGGCTCGCGCTGTTGATGCGGGTTGCACGGACCTCGTGATGGAAGCGTCTTCGCATTCGCTCCACCAGGGACGCGTTGCAGGTATCCACTACAAGAGCGGGCTCTTTAGCAACTTGACGCAAGACCATCTCGATTACCACAAGACGATGGATGCTTACTTTGAAGCAAAGAAGTTGCTCTTTACAAAGTACCTTGCCGAAAATGGTGTCGCCGTTATCAATATTGATGATGAACATGGCGAAAAGCTTTTCAATTCTCTCGATTGCCGCAAGGTTGCTGTTTCGAGACTTGGCAAGGCCAAGGCCGATGTAAAACCGTTTGGCGATGTGAAAAGTACGGAAGACGGTCTTGAATTTACGCTTCCGATGATTGCGACCGAAAAATTTGAAACTCCGCTTTGTGGTGACTTTAACGTTGACAATGTGCTTTTGGTGCTTTCTTGGGCTCATGCGCTTGCAATTCCTGAAGACGCTATGCGCAAGGCTATTGCAAATGTCCGTGTTCCGGGCCGTTTTGAAAAGGTCTGGAGCAAGGATGGCAAGCACGTGATTGTGGATTACGCCCACACGCCGGATGCTCTTGAACGCGTTTTGAATACGGCTCGTAGCCTTTGCCGCGGTAAACTTTCGACCGTGTTCGGTTGCGGTGGTGACCGTGACAAGACAAAGCGCCCGATTATGGGCGGCATTGCAGAACGCATTGCGGACAAAGCTTGGCTCACGTCGGATAATCCGCGTACCGAAAAGCCCGCCGACATCATCGCTGACGTTCGCGCCGGCATGACGACGGACAAGTTTGAAGTTGTTGAAAACCGCGAAGAAGCGATTAACCGCGCTTGTGCGGAACTCAAGAGTGGCGACTGGCTTGTGATTGCAGGCAAGGGCCATGAAGATTACCAGATTATTGGTAAGACCAAACATCATTTTGACGATCGCGAAATCGCGGTGAAGGCGATGTCTGATGCTGAAGCTTGATTTGACTATTGGAGAAATGCTTGAGATTCTGGAAACCGAAGCTGTCGGTGTTCCGGCTCGCACCTTGAAACGCAAGGTGAATCTCTGCATGGATTCTCGCGAAAAAGCCAAGGGCGTTGTCTTTTGGCCAATTAAGGGTGCCCGTTTTGACGCCCACCAGTTTGTATCTCAAATGGAAAAGGATGGAGCTCTGATGAGCGTTGTAAACCAAGCTGCTATCGATCCGAATTTCAAGATGTACGCTCCGGTCGATGATACGACAAAGGCTCTCTTGAAGCTTGCCAAGGGCTATCAAAAACTTTTCAAGTTGAAGAAGGTCGCTATTACCGGTAGTAACGGCAAGACGACTACAAAGGAAATGACGAAGGCTGTACTTTCGATGAAGTACAATACCCATGCTACGCAGGGGAACTTCAACAATCATATCGGTGTTCCGATGACGCTGTTCCAGCTGAAGCACAGCCACGAAGCCGCTGTTGTCGAAATGGGAACGAGTGGCCCGGACGAAATTCGCCCGCTTTCTTTGGCTACTGAACCGGATGTTGCTGTGATTACGAACATTGGCGCAAGCCATCTGGAACGCCTTGGCGATTTGGATGGCGTGTTCAATGAAAAGATTAACATTGTCGCAGGCCTCAAGAAGGGCGGCACGCTGATTGTGAATGCCGACGATGAACGCCTTTGCAAGGTGAAAGCGACCAAGAATTACAAGGTTGTGACCTTCGGTGTACGCCGTGGCGTCATCAAGCCGGAAAAGCTCAAGTGGAACGAAAATCTCTGTGCTGATTTCTACGTCGGTCGTACGCACTTTACGTTGAATGTTCCGGGCGACCACAACCTTTACGATGCTCTTGCCGCTATTGCCGTGGGCGAAGCTTTCCGCATCCCGAAGGGCGATATTGCAAAGGCTCTTGCTGGATTTAGCTCCACGAGCATGCGCATGGAAGTGAAAATCGCAAATGGCTTCAGGATTATTTCGGACTGCTACAACGCCAATCCTTCTTCGACGAAGATGGCTCTCCAGACGCTTGGCAACATGAAAGTTGAAGGATTGCGTATTGCGGTTCTCGGCGACATGCTTGAACTCGGCAAGGAAAGTGGCAATTTGCACAAGCAGATTGGCGCTATGGTTCCCGAAATGAATTTCGATATGCTCATTGCTGTGGGTAACGAAGCGAAAAAATATGTCGAAGGCGCAAAGTCTCGCGGCATGAAGAACGTGTTCCATTTCGATACAGTCAATGATGCTGTGACTTGCTTGAGCCAATCCGTTGCCGAAGGCGATGTTGTGTTGGTGAAGGGTAGCCGCGGCATGCACATGGAACGTGTTGTCGATGCTCTGTTGCACATGGTGCCGGTGCTCAGATTTTAAGGAAGGAATTCGAAGTTAAAATGTCCACAACGACTCAGACACAAGGAATAAACAAGCTTTTGCTGTTTGTCACATTAATATTAATGTGCTTTGGCGTAGCTATTATCTATTCCGCATCTGCGCCTGTGGCCTCTTCGAGGAATTTGTCTCCGGAGCATTACTTGATGTCGCATTTGACCAAGGTTTTTGCCTCGGTTGTGATTTTGGCGGTGTTCTGCAAGATTGATTATGCGTTGTGGAAAGTCCTTGCTCGCTATATCTTTGGCTTTGGTGCCGTGCTCACGTTGGCGGCGACCATTTCGGGTGTAGCGACAAAGGGTGCTTCTCGTTGGATTTTTGGTATTCAGCCGTCCGAGATTTTGAAGTTCGCGTTTATCATTTGGATTTGCTCGAAACTTTCGGATGCCGGTGATGAAATCAAGTCGCTCAAGTGTTCGATTGTCCAGCCGGCGATTCCTTTAGGGATTTCTGCAGTTTTGCTTTTGAGCCAGCCAAACTATTCGATGTTTATCATGTTCTGCACGTTGTTGCTTGTGTTGCTCATGATTGCGGGGGCAAACTACAAGTACGTGGGCTTGGGCGTTTTGGTGTGCGTGCCGATGGGAATTGTCGCGATGCTTTGCAAGTCGCATACCCGCCAGCGTATCCTTGCGTTTTTCTCTAACGATGGCGCCATGAAAAATTCGCAGTACCAGGTGGACCATGCTCTTGAAGCGCTTGGGAATGGTGGCTTGTTTGGAACGGGAATTGGTATGGGCGAACAGAAACTGGGTTACTTGCCCGAAGCGCATAAAGACGTTGTGTATGCTGTGATTGGCGAAGAATTTGGATTTGTGGGTACGTTCTTGGTCTTGCTTGCTTTTGCGATTTTATTCTCGCAGGGCTACAACATTGCAAGGTCTTCAACGACTCGATTTGGCAGATATTTGGCTGTTGCGCTTACGACCTCGGTGTTCATGAATTTTGTGATTCACGTTTGCGTTTGCGTAAGGCTTATTCCGGCGACCGGTCAGCCGCTTCCGTTCATTAGTTATGGCGGAACGAACTTGATGGTTACGGCGGCTTTTATTGGAATTTTGTTGAATATTTCGCGCCCGACGAGTGGAAAGAGCATTCGTGAACCTTATATAAGCAACAATGTTTCGTTCGACACGGGTTCGTACATGAATTTTAGGACAAGAAGGAGTTCTATATGAAAAAGTTCCTCTTTGTTTGCGGTGGCACTGGTGGCCACATATTCCCGGCAGTGGCTATTGCCGAGAGTTTAAAGAAGATGGGTGTTACGGATATTACATTTGCAGGCCGCAAGGATGCCATGGAAGAACGCCTTGTGGCGAAGGATTGGCCGTATGAGTATATCTCGGCTGTTCCTCTGCATCGTGGGCCGTTCCTCAAAAATTTGGCGCTCCCGTTTAAACTTTCGAAGTCGCTCATTCGCGCTAAGAGCGTCGTGAAAAAAGTGAACCCGGATGTTGTCGTGGCGACGGGTGGCTATGTGTCGCTCCCGATTGTGCTTGCCGCAGGCTCTATGGGCATCCCGGTTTATTTGCAGGAACAGAACGCCGTTGCCGGTATTGCAAATAAAGTTGGTGCGCGTTATGCAAAGACGGTCTTTGTCACTTCCGAAGAAGCGATGAAGGGTTTCCCGATTGAAAAAACTCGCATTTTGGGAAACCCGATTCGTGACTTGCCTTCTGCTGATTCTTTGGCTCGTCCGATTGAATACCGTGAAGGTCGCAAGGCTGTTTTCATTGTCGGTGGCTCGCAAGGCGCTGTTGGCATCAACAACAAGATTGAAGAAAGCATTGGCCGCATTGCCGCACACGAAGATATTAGCGTGGTGTGGCAAGTGGGTGTAAAGAATGTAGATGGCATCAACGAACGCCTTGGTATTTTGCCGAATGTTGCAGTTCGTGGTTTCCTCGATAACATTTACGCCTACATGAAACATGCTGACTTGATTATCAGCCGTGCTGGAGCATCGGGACTTGCAGAAATCCTTGCGTTTGGTAAACCCTCTATTTTGCTCCCGTACCCGCATGCCACTGCTAACCATCAGGAACACAATGCTCGTGTTGTCGAGCGTGCTGGTGCTGCCCTTGTGGAACTTGATGAAGAACCGAATGATCTTTGGAATAAAGTAGAAGCGCTCCTTTACGATCAGGAACGTTTGGCGAAGATGGGCGAAGCCGCGAAAACGCTTGGCATGCCCGATGCCGCAGACCAGATTGCGAAAATTATTCTGGATATGGAGAGAACGTAATGCAGATTAATGATTGTAAACGTGTTCGTCGCCTTCATTTCGTGGGTATCGGTGGCGCCGGTATGTCCGGTATTGCCGAAGTGCTCCACGAAAATGGCTTTATCGTGACGGGTTCCGATATGGGTGAAGGAGCTGTTATTGATTATTTGAAAGGCCTTGGCATTCGCATTGACCCAAAACACGAAGCAAAGAATGTTGTAGATGCGGACCTGGTTGTATATTCTTCTGCCATTCCGTTTGACAATCCAGAACTTGTCGAAGCTCGCGCTCGCCGCATTCCGGTGATTCGCCGTGCTGAAATGCTCGGTGAACTGATGCGCCTCAAGTACACGCTTTCCATTGCCGGTACGCATGGCAAGACGACAACGACTTCTATCGTTGGCGCTATTTGGGAAGAAGCTGGCCTTGACCCGACGATTATTGTGGGTGGAATTGTGAAGGGCAAGTGCAGTGGTGCTAAAGTGGGCCACGGCGATTACCTCATTGCCGAAAGTGACGAATTTGACCGCAGCTTCCTTTCGATGATGCCGTCTTCGGCGATTATCACGAACATTGATGCCGACCACCTCGATACCTACGAGAACATCGATGCCATCAAGGATGCGTTTACGCAGTTTGCAAATAAGATTCCGTTCTACGGTCAGGTGATTGTATGCCTCGACGACCCGAACGTGCAGCAGATTTTGTCGCACCTCAAGAAGCCTGTGATTACGTACGGTTTTACACGCCAGGCCAAGTACCGCGTTGAAAATCTTGTGTTTGTGAAGGGATACCCGAAGTTCGAAATCCTTTGTGATGGCAAGAGTCTCGGTGAATTCAAACTCCAGATTCCGGGCCGTCACAACGTTTTGAACGCAACGGCTGCAGTGGCTCTCGCTGTCGAAGAAGGTATTTCCATTGAAGTGGCCCGCAAGGCTGTGGCTGCATTTGAAGGTGTCAAGCGCCGCTTTGAATTTATCGGCGAGAAGAATGGCGTTATGGTCTTTGATGACTACGCTCACCACCCGACCGAAGCGACCGCTACACTTCTCGGTTTCCGCGAAGCATTCCCGGATAAGCGCATTATTGTAGCTTTCCAGCCGCATTTGTTCACGCGTACTCGCGACCAACACGAAGCATTTGGAAGTGCTTTCTCCAACTGCGATGTGCTCTTGGTGACTGACATTTATCCGTCTCGTGAAAAGCCGATTGAAGGCGTGACGGGTGCCATGGTGGCAAATAGCGCAGCAGACCGCGGCCACCGCGATGCCCGCTTTATCGGTGATTTGAACAACTTGATTCCGGTTTGCAAGGATTTGCTGAAACCGAACGACGTGATTGTTCTGATGGGCGCCGGTAACATTTGGAAACTCGGCCAGACGATTTTGGAGAAGAGTATTTGAGTTTAAATGATACGAACATGTTCGGTCGACGGATCGGCTATAACGAACGCAAGCGCAGGCGTAAACGTTCACGTAAGAGACGTGTGCGTGTGGGTTCTGCTGTTCGTTGGTACAAGCGCAAAGGTTGGATTTTGACCTTGTTGTTTGTCATTGCCTCCGTTGCACTGTGGCAAAGTCGTTTCTATTTAAACCAGATTAATCCGCTGGAATTCAGGCATTTGCAGTACATCGAAATCGAAGGCAATCGTATGCTTTCTTGGGAAGATGTGGTTCAGAGCGCGCAAGTGGAAACGGGCATGCTCATGTCGGAACTGGATGCTGACTCTGTCAAGAAATCGCTCTTGCAGATTCCGCTGATTCATTCTGCCGAAGTCGAAAGCAAGTTCCCGTCATCGTTGTACATCAAGATTCAAGAAGCGTCCCCGATTTTGTCGGTGCTTGAAGACGGCAAGGCTACGGTCTATTCCGAAAGAGGGCTTTCGCTTCCGATGTCCATGATGACTGCGCTCCATTTGCCGATTCTTGAAACGGAATCCTTGGGAAAGGTCAAGCAGGTGGCTGCATTCTTGTCAACCATGCTCAATCTGAACAAGCCGCTCTATGAGCGCGTTTCGCAGGTGGGCTGGTCCGAGAATGACCGAGCGTTTGAAGTGTACTTCAAGGATGTCGGATTCCGCGTGATGTTCCCGGAATCGAACTGGGATAAGGATTTGTTTACTTTGTATGATGCTGTCGGCAAGGGCTTTAGGAGAGATTTCCTTTGCGCTAGCGAGGTCGATATGAGATTTCATGGATTTGCGTATATAAAAAACATCGATAAGAGGTGTACCAATGGATGACAATAAGCAAATGGTCAAAAAAGAGGACTATATTTTCGGGCTTGATATCGGTGCCTCGAAAGTAAATTTGTTTGTCGGCATCTCGGAAGGTGAATCCGTCCGAGTCGTGGAATGTGGCGACTTCCCGCTGGAATCGTCCGATGAATACGATTCTGTCGTCGAGACGTTGCAAAAGGCCGTCCATATGCTTGAATCATCGGCAGGTGTCGATGTGCGCGATGTCTATGTAGGCATTGCGGGTAAGCATGTGTCGTCTTACAGCTACAAGGGTCTTGTTTCGTTACCGACAAATGAAGTTCGCGATGAAGATATCGTGAACGTCCAGAGGCTTGCAAGTACGCTTCCCGACAAGGCTGGCGAAATTATCCATGTATTCCCAGGTGAATATACGCTGGATGATAGAACGGGTATTCGCAATCCCAAAGGCTATTCTGGCCGCCGCTTGGGTGTGGAAGTTCAGGTGGTTACCTCGCGTCCGAACGCCCTCCAGGATATTGCCAAGTGTGTCAATCGTGCGGGACTTAACGTTGCCGGTTTTGTTTTGGAACCGCTTGCCGCTGCATCCGCCGTTCTTTCGAACGATGAACGCGAACTCGGTGTGGCATTGATTGACATTGGTGCAGGTTCTGCCGACGTGGCTGTGTTTGTGAAGGATTCCGTGCGCTATACGGCTTCGCTTGACATGGCCGGTAACATTATTACAAGTGATATTAGCAAGTGCCTTAAGGTTCCGGTCTCTTTGACAAAGGCCGAAGAACTCAAGAAAAAGTATGGCACCTGCTCGCTCAACAATTTGATTGAAGATGAAACCTTCCCGGTCCCAGGTGTGGGTGACCGTGGAGAAGTTCTTTGTTCTCGTAAACTTTTAGCACAAATTATTACAGCGCGTGTTGCTGAAATCTTCAAGCTCTTGGCGAAGGATTTAGAAAAACACCACTTGGATACCGTTATTGATGGCGGTATCGTGCTTACGGGTGGCTGCTGTAACCTTCCGGGAATTGAAGAAATTGCAGCTAAAGTATTCAAGAAGCCTGTCCATATCGGCAAGCCGAGAGGCATGAGCGGCATTCAGGAAGCGTTCCAGAATCCGTCTTACGCAACAGGTATTGGCCTCTTGTACTACGCGAACAAGAAACATCGCGAAAGAAAACAGCGTGACACGGATACCCAATTGCTTGTTTCTGTGAAGAAGGGTATGCAGCGCATTCGCGACATCATCAAGACTTACTTTTAATTGTTAAACCACTCAAATCAGGGAGATAAACTATGAGTGACTTTGAAAACATCAACTTCGAGGCTATGTCTCGTATCACGGGTGACGATACTCCATCCAGAAACGCCAAGGTGAAGGTGTTTGGCGTCGGCGGTGCCGGCGGCAACACTGTGAACCGTATGAAGCAGATGAATATTGAAGGTGTAGAATACTATGCCATCAATACCGATGCTATGGCTCTCGACCAGAGTCTCGCCGACCATAAGATCCTTATCGGTGAAAAGAGCACGAGAAATCTCGGTGCTGGCATGGACCCGGAAATGGGTCGCAAGGCTGTTGAAGAAAATATCGATGACTTGAAGAAGGCTATGGTAGGTGCTGACCTCGTGTTCGTTACGGCGGGCATGGGCGGTGGTACCGGTACGGGTGCAGCTCCGATCGTTGCTACCGTTGCTCGTGAACTTGGCATCCTTACGGTTGCCGTTGTCACAAAGCCGTTCCGCTTCGAAGGTAACGTCCGTAATTCTTTGGCTCAGAATGGCGTTCGCGCTCTCCGCGAAGCTGCTGACACCATCATCGTTATCGAAAACAAGAAGCTCTTGAACCTCATCCAGAACACGAACAAGAACGCTACTGTCGATGAAGCTTTCAAGATGGCTGACGAAATCCTCGGCAATGCAGTGCAGAGCATCTGCAGCATCATGTTCCGTCACGGTCTTGTGCACGTTGACTTTGCTGATATCCGCAAGGTCATGCTCAAGGGCGGTTCCGCTCTCATGGGTACGGGTACGGCTGAAGGTGAAGGTCGCGGTGTTGCCGCTGCCGATGCAGCTCTTTCTTCTCCGCTTCTCGAAGATATCGATATTCAGGGCGCTTCTGGCGTGCTTATCAACGTTTCTCATGGCGAAAACTATTCCTTGCTCGAACACAACGAAGCTATGGAACACATTTACGACGCTGTGGGCGAAGAAGGTAACCCGAACATTATCGTCGGCGATATCACTCTTCCGGAACTTGGCGACAAGGTTTGCATCACCATTATCGCAACGGGTTGCGGTGGCACGAACAATGCCGCTGCCGCAGGCTATGCTACTATGAATGCCGCTGCTGCATACCAGCAGCCTGCTTATCAGGCTCAGGTTGCTCCGGTGCAGGCTACTCCGCGTCCGACGACTAACTTCGTCGCTCTCGCTGGCCGCGCCACTGCCGCTATGCCTGCTGCCATGCCGACCGCTGCCATGCCGACGGCTGCTATGACTGCTCAGACTGTTGCTGCTCCGGCTGTCACACAGCGCACGGTTTCTGCCGCTCCGTCTTATGCTTCTATGCCGCAATATGCAAGTCCTGCCCGTCCGGCTACTCCGATAAATCAAGCTGCCGCCATGTTTGCTCCGGCATCGTCTTTTGCTTCTCCGAACTTTGACGCTAAGGCTTCCTATGCCGAAGAATCTGTTGCAACGGCTACCAAGACCGTTCGCGAAACGGAAGAAATGCCGGGTGCAGCCGATGCGGATCCGCTTTCTAACGGCAATTATGCAAACTCCTTGAACAAGCAGGAATCTCGCCCGGCTCAGACTGAACAGGTGAGCGCAGTGGATTATGGCACTCCTGCTTTTATGCGTAACCAGAAGGGTTCCGAAGACGCTCTTAAGGAAAGCAACGTCGATTACGACTTGCCTGCCTTTATGCGTATGAATGACTTGTTCTAATCGTGAATAACGGTTAGCCTACATTGTAATACCAAAAATTCGACCTGGTGCGTTCGAATGTTTTCGAGTGCGCCTCCGAGAAAGAACACACACACACGGGTGCGTGAGTGCGCACCTACCACAACACAAGGGATCACCCGGGTCTCCCTGCCTGGGTGGTCCTTCTGATGTCCGCTACGCTCTGAATCAATAGAAAAACTCCGTCGGCGCTCCGCTCTCGCCAACACGGCACGCTTACGCCGTGCCGCTTATGGCTCACGGGTGTCCGCTCCGCTTTATTGCAATTGAAAACTCCTTCTTCGCCTCACTACCACCTAAAGGTGGCCATGCCCACATAAGTGCTAAAGCACTAAGTGGTCAAAGGTCGCCTTCATGACCAGCTTGCGCTTGGTCATTCCGGCTCACGGGTGTCCGCTTCGCTCTGCAGAGGTTTTGAGGTGTGAGGTCGGGTGTTGCCCTTTGAGGTTGTTTGCGAGTGCGCTTTGAATATGTTTTTTTTAATTATTAGCTATGAACTAATGACTAATAACTAACTACTTCTGGCTAGTTTTAATACATTTATAATATGACAAAGCAAATCTCCATTTTTATTGTAGGGGCGTTTTTGGCGGTTGCGTCGTTTGCTTCTGCCGAAAATCAGTCTGAAAAGTCTGTCGAAAAGTCCGGTTACTTCCAGTTGGGGACGGATTTTAATATCGGGTTTAGCGGCGGTCCGACCGACCCGATGTTTGCTGTCGATACTGCAGAGCATTATGGCGGCTCGAATAGCAACTGGCGCGGACTCCGCATTCCGCTTGAAACGGGTCGCAGTTACGAGGAACGCATTGAACCGTTCTTTATGCTGAGTTTCCGTGCTGGCTACAAGGATTTCCATTTCTTGATGGAAGCGCCTTTGCGCAAGGATTTGGAAGCGTGGTACAATAGCGAACTCAAGACTAATTTCACTTATAATCCGAGTGAACTTGATATCAATGTGCCGATTAACGCTTACGCTAAATGGAATAATCCTGTTGGCTTTGTGCAATTCGGACGATTCAATCCCGAAGACTTGAAGATTTCGAAGAACGATATTTTCCTAGGCGGTTTGCCTTACCACGATGGTATTCATTGGAATTTGAATATTGGAATTTTCCGTTATGACTTTTTGCTGAGTTCGTTAAACGCTTGGCTTTTTGGCGATGTCATGAATCATGATACCGGTTGCCCGCAAGATTCTTCAAGCGAGGCGTTTGCGCAAAAATGTACGCAGCCGGGAAAGCAGGTGAGCAACCAGCGTAATCGCACTTATACCGAAAACGTGAAGAACATGGTTTTCCACAGGATCGGTGTCGAGACTCGCAAGTTCTGGCTTTACCTCGTTGAACAGAGCGTGATTGGTGGTAAGTCTTTGGAATTCCGTTCCTTCAACCCGTTCATGTACTGGCATGACAACTATGCGACTGGCTATACTTCTGCGGCGACATCTGTAGAATTGGGCTACAAGACGAACGGCGCAAAATTTTATGCGCAAGTCAATATGGAAGATATTTCAAGCCCGGTGGGTGAACGCAAGGACATGGGGACAAACCGCTCCGTTATCAATTACATGGTGGGTTACTATCATGAAATTGAGACCCGCAAATATGGAACATTTTCATGGCGCTTAGATGTTGTTCGCACGGATCCGGTGGCAAACAACAGTAGGCTTCCGCTTTTGAAATATACGGGGCGCCGCAATTATCGCAGTAATTACCGCGATCAGGGCGACCGTGATTATGCTGATGCTTACTTTGTCGATTATCCCATTGGATACCGCAGGGGCGGTGACGCACTTGATTTGTGGTTTGACATGAATTGGAAGGGGAGCGTGCATTCGGCAACGCTTTCGCTTGCTTGGCTGCGTCAAGGCAACAAGGAACTTTATACGGACTACGACAGAGCTGTTAAATCCGAAAATTCTTTGTCCGGCGTTGTCGAAAAACAGTTCCTCGTAGATGTCCTTTACGAAAGACAGATATCGGATTGGTTTAAACTCTATGCAGGTGGCGGATTCCGCGTGTACCGCAATCTCGCGCACGATAAAAATGAAGATGGTTCCGATGCCTGGATCCGTTCGGGTGTGAAATTCAACTTCAATCCTGTAGATACGAAGTTCTAAGAGATTTTTCCTTTAAATCTTTTTACCCAAAATAGCTGGTAATTCGTTTACTAAATTTGTAATTCTTCTTTTATAAAGAGGATGGAATCATGAGTAAACGAGTTGCCTTGATGTGCGTTGCTTTGGCAGCAATGCTTGTGCCGAACTGTTTGGCTAATAATACCGGGTCTATGACGGATCCGCGTGACGGTCAAGTTTATAAGACTGTAAAAATCGGCAATCAAACTTGGATGGCCGAGAATTTGAATTTCGAAACTGCGGATGGTTCATGCTTTGATGACCGTACAACCAACTGCTTGCGGTATGGACGTCTTTATCCATGGGAATCTGCTATGGAAGCGTGCCCTGCAGGATGGCATTTGCCGGATTCCACGGAATGGAATGCCTTGTTTGCTGCTGTAGGTGGAATTGAATCTGCTGGAAAATCTCTTAAATTTACGGAAGGCTGGCGGAATGGCGGCAATGGAACGGATGAATTCGGGTTCTCTGCGTTTCCGGTTGGCATTCTGTATGGTTCTAGCGAACAAAGTCCTAAAAATGAATATGCTTCTTTTTGGAGTTCTACGGAAAATTCCGAAGAGGGCTCTTATGGAATGTTCCTGAGTTACTATGGCAAAGGTGCTAAATTGGGAATTGATTCCAAGGGTGCATCTTTTTCAGTCCGTTGCTTAAAAGACTCTAAATTGTCTTCAAGTTCTTCGGTTACAGCGACGTCATCTTCGTCTTCGCCAGAAACGAGCGTTGAAGCCACAGCTCCTGTAGCAACAGAATCAGGAACCATGACGGATTCTCGTGACGGACGAACTTACAAGACGTTGACGGTCGGTGCTTGGACTTGGATGGCCGAAAATTTGAATTACAAAACATCCGATAGCTATTGCTTTGGTGATAAGGCTGAAAATTGCGAGAAATATGGCCGGCTCTATACATGGGATGGTATGAAGGATTCTTCCGCTTTGAATTCAGTGCAACGCTTGTGTCCGGCCGGTTATCATTTGCCCTCTCTATGGGAATGGGGACGGTTGTTAGCTGCTGTAGGTGGGGATTCTTTGGCGGGCGTGCGCCTCAAAAAATCGACGGAGTGGTTTAATGGAGCTAAGGTGGATTCTGGTGATGTTGGATTTTCTGTGCTTCCGTCTGGAATCAGGTATAGCGATGGGATTTATAGTCGCGAAGGGTGGTATGCGTTGTTCTGGACATCGGCTGCGGGTGGCGTGTTCTTTAACTATTACAGTCCTGAAGTAAAAGTGATTGATGAATCGACAAAAGTTGGTGCCTCTGTTCGTTGCGTCAAAGATATTGCGATAGGAACGCTCGTCGATCATCGTGATGGACAAACTTATAAGACGGTAAAGATTGGTTCGCAGAACTGGATGGCCGAAAATTTGAGATTCAAATCGCCGAATAGTTTCTGCTATAACAATGCGGATAGCAACTGTACCAAATACGGACGCCTTTATTTGTGGACGGCAGCTTTAGATAGCGTTCACCTGTATGAAAATGATGATGAAGATTGCGGTTATTGCAAACCGTGCCCTCCCAAGTACCCATTGCGAGGTGTATGCCCAAAGGGTTGGCATTTACCGACGGAAACGGAATGGGAAACGTTGTTTGAAACTGTGAAACCGGGAACGACTTCGGGGTTGGCTTTAAAGTCTGAGACTGGTTGGACAAAGTGCGATTATGACCATAGATCCTTTGAAAGAGTTTGTAGAAGTGCAGGAAATGGCTATGATTATTTTGGATTTTCTGCACTTCCTGCGGGACATTGGAATAAAGATGGTGGCAAGGGTATTGGTGAGTCTGCAATGTTCTGGAGCTCTACGGGCTATTACAAAAGTTCTCCGAATTATATGAGCCTCCGTGCTGATAAGGAATATCCTGAATTTGAACACTGCGGTGGCGATTATAAAAATGATGGATTATCGGTCCGCTGCATTCAGGATGAAGTTGAAAGTAGAGACCTCGGTGCACTCCAAACGAAAGAAGAAAAACGAGAGAGTAAACCATCAGCTCAACCAACGGTAGCAAAAAATGATGGTCGCGGAATAAATTATGGAACACTCAAAGATTCCCGTGACGGACAAACGTATAGGACCGTGACGATTGGGGAACAGACCTGGATGGCGGAAAATCTCAAGTATAAAACACAATTCAGTACTTGCCATAAAGACCCGGATAGTTGTGCAAAATATGGTCGCCTTTATGAATGGGGCGAGGCGTATAACGCTTGCCCTGCGGATTGGCATTTGCCGACTGAAGATGAATGGAATACCTTGTTTGCAACGCTTGGGGTGGAACGTCGAAAGTATGATGGATTCATAGGGGCGGGAGAAAAGCTCAAGTCCAAAGAGGGCTGGCTTGGCAATGGAAACGGTACGGATGAATATGGTTTTTCTGCATTGCCCGCGGGTCAATCCAATTATTATTCTGAGGTATTTAATAGACCGAATACTCATAAGGGTGTGGGAACGAGCGCTTATTTTTGGTCTGTTGATGTGGATCCCAGTTTCAGTAATTCCTTTTTAACGATGGAAAGTGGTACCAAACGTGCTTTTTATATGTCTGGAAGTGATCGCGATGCAATCTCTGTTCGTTGCCTAAAGAATAAGCCTCAGCAAAATAAAGTTTCTTCTGAAACTGTTCCAGCGTCGAGTGTCGTTAAAGATACAATTGTCGATGCTCGCGATGGCCAGGTTTACAAGACTGTAAAAATCGGTTCGCAGACTTGGATGGCTCAGAATTTGAATTATGAAACAAAAAACAGCCGATGCTATAAAAATGATTATCATAACTGCTCTAAATATGGCCAGTTTTATACGTGGGATGATGCAAAGAAATCGTGCCCTGCTGGCTGGCATTTGCCCGATACAACCGAATGGAATGCTTTGTTCGCTTCAGTGGGAGGGCGCCTCACGGCAAGTAAATATTTAAAATCTACAAGTGGCTGGAAAACATGCAAAAACTGGTGCTGGGCGAATGGAAATGGCTCTGATGATTATGGCTTTTCTGTGCTTCCTGTTGATGGCTGGGGTGATAATCGCGAATTTGGTTCCGAAGGAAGAAGGGCTGAATTCTGGACGGCTTCAGTAAAAGATCGTGATGCGTATTACATATACCTAGTGGCTCGCTATAGTTATACTATTTACTTTAACAGAAATTTCAATTACTATGGGCGTTCAGTCCGCTGCGTTAAAGATTCTGATTAGATGGGAGGTGGAATATGAATGGAAAATTTTTGACTGTTGCTAGTATTGCTTTGCTCATGATTCTTGTCGCCTGTGGCGGTACGAAATCGGAATCTGTTGATGTGAATGTCACGCCCAATAGTGTTTTGTCGTCTAGCAGTGAATCCGTTGATTCTACGGCAGATTCTGGAATGCACATGGTTGACCCGCGAGACGGCCAAATTTATAAGACCGTAACGATTGGCTCTCAAACCTGGATGGCTGAAAACTTGAATTATGAAGTTGCGAATAGCACTTGTTATGAAGGTTATGTAAGTAATTGCTATGAAAAAGGACGCCTCTATGCATGGAAGGACGCTCTTGAATCATGCCCTGAGGGGTGGCATTTGCCGACGCAATCGGATTGGAGTGAACTTTTTAGGACTCTTGGTGGAAAAGTTTCTGCGGGTATAGCACTTAAGTCAACGAAGGATTGGCAAAAAAGCGTGTTTGATCGTGATGGAAAAAATGCCACGAATGCTTCTGGCTTTTCTGCACTTCTAAGTGGGTCAGAAAATCGCAATGGCGAATTTAGCTACGATGGAAAAGCTTTTTTCTGGGGTTCTGATTATTACAATGATAGTCTTGCGTATTTCATGGGATTGCGTAGTGATAGCGATGAAGCTTATTTGCTCGGAGAACACAAGGACAATAAATATTCTGTTCGTTGCCTTAAAGATAATCCTTCTGCCAAAAATGAATTTGTCGGAAAGAAAGCTTTGCCTATCGGCCAAACGAATCAGCAGTTTGTCGATGTTCGCGATGGAAAAGTCTATAAGACAGTGACTTATGGTAAACAGACTTGGATGGCCGAAGATTTGCTTTATGAGGTTGTAAATGATGAAGGTTGCTTTAGATTATATTGCCAAGGCAATGGACTTTATACGTGGAAAACAGCGGTGGGGGATGCGTATGCTCAAGAAAATCAGAAGGGCCCCGTGCGTGGAATTTGCCCTATTGGTTGGCATTTGCCGGATACGACCGAATGGAATACCTTGATTGCTTTTTTAGGTGGAAAAAACTTGGCCGGCAATGTCCTTGTGTCAACGGCAGATAATGGTTTTTCTGCGATAGCCAATCTCGGTATGGGTATGTGCAAAGAAGATCAGCCTGATTTTTGTGGCTCGGCCACAGGCTTTTGGAGTACTGTAAAGGACAATGAAGATGATAAATATGCATATGGAATGTTTGTGATAACATATGTTGGCGATGAAAGTGAGGTAACATTTCAGCCTGAAATTAGAAGAGAAACAATGCCGATTCGTTGTGTGATGGATGAAGTTGCTCAAGAAAATGCGTCTGTTGGTGGGACCGAGGCCATTGCTGAAAAAGTTGAAAACGCCGCCGTTATAGATTCTATTGTTGATTCCCGTGATGGTCAAACGTACAGGACGACTAAAATTGGTGATCAGGTTTGGATGGCAGAAAATCTCAACTATGAGACCGCAGGTAGTTTTTGCTACCGTGATTCTTCTCAATATTGTGAAAAATTAGGTCGCTTTTATACGTGGGGTTCGGCAATGGATAGCATCGGTGCTTTTAGTGCAAATAGCAAGGGCTGCGGCTCTGGAACATCTTGTTTCCCCACGTACCCGGTTCGTGGCGTTTGTCCTGCTGGTTTTCATTTGCCGACTCTGGAAGAATGGAAAACTCTAGTTGCTACGGCTGGTGGTGGATATGCTGCCGCATCAAAACTTGTGTCTGCTAAGAGATTGGGGACTGGCTTTAATTGGGTGGATGAAGGATCGGATGATTACGGTTTTTCGGCGTATCCGAGTTGCAATATGATGTATGATGGCAGAAGCGGATTTTGTAACCCGCCAGTAAATTATTGGAGTTCTATAGAAAGTAGTATAGGCGGGGCTTATCACATGAATCTCCGGAATTCAAGTGATTATAACGGCAGAGGTGTAGGATTTAGCAGTATTGAGAAATATCATGCTTTCACCATCCGTTGTGTGAAGGATGAATAGCGATGAGGTGTGAGGTTTGAAATTCGTCATCCTTGCGGAGGCGAGAGTCGCGCCCAAGCTGGTTAGGGCATGACCTAGCCAAAGGGGAGGGGCTTTAGCCCCATCTATAAGGTTGAATTTTTTTATGCATAAGTCTTTTACTTTGTTGTTGCTTGCGTGTATAGCCTTGCTTGCAGCTCTTTTCGCGTGCAGTGATTCTGATGGCGGTTCGTCTTCTGGCGTTGTTAAATCGTCGAATGTTATTCGGGATTCTTTTGTAGATGTTCGCGATGGTCAAGTTTACAAGACCGTAAAAATTGGCAATCAAGTATGGATGGCGGAAAATCTGAATTTTGAAACTCCTAGAGAAGATAGAACTTATCGGGGTGGTCTAAATAATGCTGAAATACGTCATTATCAAAGAGAAACGAGCTTTTGCTATGATAAATATTTAAGCAATTGTACTCGGTTTGGCCGCTTATACAGTTGGTCGGAGGCAATGGACAGTAAAGGACATTTCAGCAAAAATGCGGAAGGTTGTGGTGATAGTAAAACTTGTGCTCCGATATTCCCAGTGCAAGGCGTGTGTCCGATTGGCTGGCATTTGCCAACAAAAGCGGAATGGGATACTTTACTTTTGTCAATCGGTGGCGAGGATGTAGCAGGCCGAAATCTTAAATCTAGAAAGGGTTGGCGTTGTCATGGGAATGGTCGGGATGCGTATGGCTTTTCTGCACTTCCGGCTGGTCAAAAACTTATTGATGGAATATATGATAAGTTCGATTCCGTTGATCGCAATACGGCCTTTTGGAGTTCTACTGAACAAGATACAAAGAGTGTTTTTAGTGCGTACTTGTCCTATAATGAAGATAAAGTAAATTTAACAGCTAACCTCAAAAACTTGGGCCTTTCGGTCCGTTGTGTCCAAGATAGACGAGAGAACGGATCTTCGGCCATCGCAGACTCTGTTGTTTCTGCTGTCACTCCGCACACAGTTGCGGAATCAGCTTCAGTGTCATCCTGGAGGGACAAAGTCCCGATAGGATCCATGAAAGACTCCCGCGATGGTCAAAAATACAAGACGGTTATTATTGGCTCGCAAACATGGATGGCTGAAAATTTAAGGTATAAAATGGCGAATAGTTTTTGCTTTAACGATAGTGCTAGAAATTGTTCTAAGTATGGGCACTATTACGCTTGGTCGGCTGCTAAAAAGGCTTGCCCTGCTGGCTGGCTTTTGCCCACACGTGAGGATTGGAAAACTTTGATTTCTTTTGTTGGCGGTCCTTTTATGGGCGGTAAAATGCTCAAGACTTCAGAGGGATGGCATATAATAAATGGTACGGATGATTATGGATTTTCTGCATTTCCAACGGGTTATAGGAGCGAAAATGGACTTTATAGAGATGGTAATGCAAGCTTTTGGAGTTCGTCACAGGACAGTCTTTCTAGAGAATATTATTTGAGTTTGTATAATCATGATGGTCGAGTAAAAATTCAGTCAACACATGCGAAAATGTGGATTCCTGTCCGCTGCATCAAGGATAGACGAGAGACGAAAGACGAGAGTCGAGAGAAAAATGCCACTCCGTACCCCGTTGCGGAATCGGCTTCAGTGTCATCCTGGAGCGGAGCGATAGGATCCATAATAGATCCCCGTGATGGTCATATTTACAAGACGATAAATGTCGCCAATCAAACTTGGATGGCCGAAAATTTGAACTATAAAATATCGGGCAGTTTTTGTCATGAAAACGATACAAGCTGTTCAAAATTAGGGCGCACCTATCTATGGAAAACGGCAAAAAATGTGTGCCCTGCTGGTTATCGATTGCCTACGCTTAAAGAATTGGTCTCTGCTATTCGTGCTGCGAAAAGCGATTCTTTAGTTGCTGAAAAGTTTAATTCGAAATTTAAATCCTTTTGGACTTCGACGGAGTATGATAACGACTCCAATATGTGCTGCGTTCGTTATAAAAAAATTATGGGGCATGATCGTTATGCTTATTATAGGGATTATGATAACAAGTTGCCGGAAGAAGGATTTTTTGCAGATTATTGTCGAAAGGACAAAGATCTTTATGTTCGCTGCGTCAAGGATAGACGAGAGAACGGACCTTCGGTCCTACAGACGAGAGACGAGAGGTATGTAAGGCGAGAGGGTGATGCTGTCTCACCGGTCTCAGATTCTTCTTCTGTCACCCCGGCCACAGCTTTAGCTGTCATTCCGCACCCCGTTGCGGAATCGGCTTCTTCGTCATCCTGGAGTGTAATTGATTCGCAAAGCCTTTCTATGCCTTTAGCCCCGGATTTATTCCGGGGGATAGGATCCGTAACAGACTCCCGCGACGGTCAAACATACAAGACTGTAAACATTGGCCATCAAACTTGGATGGCTGAAAATCTGAATTACAAAACGCCAAATAGTTATTGTTTTGCAGACAAAGAAAGTAATTGCGATAAATATGGGCGCCTTTATACATGGGCCGCGGCAATCGATAGCGCGGGATCCTTTACTAAGAAAGGCTGGAAATGTGGATATGGAAATACATGTGAGTTATGGGATGATGTACAGGGAGCTTGTCCGGAAGGGTGGCATTTACCTACGTGGATGGAATGGAAATACTTGATTTCTGCTATAGGTGGCAAAGATTCTTTGGGAAAAAAACTCAAGACGGCTACCGGTTGGTATAATAATGGAAATGGAACTGATGATTTCGGATTCTCTGCGTTGCCAGCGGGGTTCAAATTTGCTAATGGAAATTATAGCCATGAAGGGCGATATGCTTTATTTTGGAGTTCATGGAATTTTCATAAGAATACGGATGCTTTTGTAATATTCTTGCGTTATTACAATGACTATGTTGTTCTGGATGATGAACCTGTGGACGAACGTAAGAATATGGGCGCTTCGGTCCGCTGCGTTAAAGACTTGGTTTACGATACGATTACAGATTCTCGTGATGGACATAAATATCGGGCTGTGAAAATTGATTCTCAAATATGGATGGCCGAAAATTTGAATTATAAAACTCCAAACAGTTTTTGTTATGTAGATGCCGATAGTAACTGCACAAAATATGGACGTCTCTATACATGGGAGGCTACGGAAAATGTTTGCCCTGCAGGTTTTCATTTGCCGACGGTTAATGAATGGATAAAATTGATAGTGACTGCGGGTGGACTCGATGATGCATATTATTCGCTTGGCTCGAAGCATGGAACAGGCTGGGAAAAATGCGAAATTTTTCCTACTAGATTTTGCTTGGAAAATGGGGGCTGGGATAAATATGGTTTTGGCGCGTTGCCTGCGGGTGGGCGTTGGTCTAGTAATTTCAACAAAGGTTCTTTTTACTACACCGGAGAAGGGCGCGAAACATCCTTTTGGAGTTCTACGAGTGATAATGAAGTTTTTGCAAATAGTGTGACACTTGGTGTTGGTGGTAATTATTTTCGCTCCTTCGCTAAAATACGGCAATTGAATAAGAACTCTGGATTCTCCGTCCGCTGCGTGAGAGATTAGTTTTATGAATAAATTTTTTATTTTTCTTGCGTTGCTCGCGATTCTAGCTCCGTGCTGTTTTGCGGCAAATATCGGATTCATGAAGGATCCGCGTGATGGCCAGATTTACAAAACTGTGAAAATCGGTTCGCAAACGTGGATGGCCGAGAACCTAAATTACGAAACAGAAAAAGAAATTCTGTCTTTCCCAGGAGATATATTCGGTGGAAAGGAATTTTATTTTGAGACGTTTACAAGTTCTTGTTATGATGACCGTTTTAGTAACTGCACTCGATATGGTCGCCTCTATAAATGGCCTGATGTATTGAACGCTTGTCCGGCGGGTTGGCATTTGCCATCGCGTGCGGAATGGAATACGTTGTTTGCGACTGTTGGCGGTAAAGATTCTGCAGGAAAGGTGTTGAAGTCTGTGGATGGTTGGCTTGGTGGCGGAAATGGCTCTGATTCCTATGGTTTTTCTGCAATTCCAGTGGGCTATAGGGGGTATGCTGATTTTTCTGAATTTTTTGGCGAGGTTACTGACGAAAATCTTTACATTAATGAGGGACGTGATGCGTTGTTTTGGAGTTCTACAGAACTCGATAGTAACAACGCCTATGTCGTTTACATGTTTTATTACAAATCTAAAGCCGAAATAGTCCCTGATTACAAGAGGCTTGGATTATCAATTCGTTGTGTTGAAGATTCTGCGTTGGTGCCAGATTCCGGCTCTAAGGCCGGAATGACGGAAAAAGCAACCTTGTTATCTTCTTCTCGCGTATCCATGAATTCGACCACATCGTCATCCTCTAGTGTCACCCTAAGCCGCATCGAAGGGTCTCTCACAGACCCCCGTGATGGACAAACTTACAAGACAGTGAAGATTGGTTCGCAAACTTGGCTAGCTCAGAACATGAATTACAAAGCGGCAAATAGTTTCTGCTATAATGGTGCTGATAGCAATTGTACCAAATATGGACGGCTTTATACGTGGGCCGCATCGAAAGAGGCTTGTCCGGTTGGCTGGCATTTGCCAATTACAAATGAATGGCGAATCTTGGTTTCGACGGTAGCGAAACTTAATCCCGAATTGGAGAGAAATAATAATCCAGATGTTAGTTTTTTGATCCCTTCTTTGTCCGTTTCTTCCCTTGCAGGAAATAAACTCAAGTCTAAAACGGGCTGGCTTAATAATGGCAATGGTGCTGACGATTATGGCTTTTCTATTTATCCCACTGGGTTTAGGTATGGTAATGGAAGTTACGGAACCGAGGGACGTTATGCACTTTTTTGGAGACATGAAGACCCTGGATCGTTTTTGTGGGAAAATAAAGTGTATGCTTTGGCTTTAAATTACAATAACGATGACGTTTATGAAATCGAAGATTATGAAAATTTAGGGCTGTCCGTTCGCTGTGTCGAGGATGTTCCCAAGGGTTCTTTCACAGATTCCCGTGATGGACAAACGTATAAAACTGTAACAATTGATGGCCTGACGTGGATGGCTGAAAATCTGAAATTCAAGATGGATAGTACGGCTAGCCCGAGTTGTGGTGATAGCCTTGAATTTTGCGCAAAGCTAGGGCTGTACTACACGTGGGAAGCTGCAATGGGCGCGTGCCCTGTAGGCTGGCATTTGCCTGATTCATCGGAATGGAAAAATCTGGTTACTGCAGTTGGAGGAAACCCTGCTGCTGTAGAAATGCTCAAATCTAAGAGCGGTTGGGATTATCATGGTAACGAGTTAAATGGTTCGTTTGTTACGCCGCGAGTGTATAAAAACGGGGGGTTGGATTATTATGGTTTTGGAGTTATTTCTGATGGTACACGAGGTGAAAAGGCTTCTTTTTGGAGTACTTTGGAGCATGATGAAGAAAACTCGTATTATCTAGAATTATTCTCCCATGCTGTATGGAATTGCAATCGTATTGGAGTGGTTTATGGACAAAAGAATAAGAAACGTTCAGTTCGCTGCGTGAAGGATTAATAATGAAAAAGTACAGTCGCCGCGAAATCGGGAATCTTTTTGTTTGTTTTCTTGTGCTTGTCGTACTTGTTGCGTGCAACGGCAAATGTTCGTTATCATATTTGTCCGAACAGCCGTTGCCCCAGTCGTCTAGTGATGCCGAGGAGGTGAAAAAGTCTGAAACTATGACGGACCATCGCGATGGTCAAATTTACAGGACTGTGAAAATCGGTAATCAGACTTGGATGGCTCAAAATCTCAATTACGAGACAGCGGAAAGTTTTTGTTATGACGACCACATGAGTAGTTGCCTTAAATATGGTCGCCTTTACACATGGACTGCGGCAACGAATGTTTGTCCTGCGGGCTGGCATTTACCGACGTTAGCTGAATGGGATGAACTGATTGATTCTCTTGGCGGAATGCCTTCGGCTGCTTTGGCGCTCAAATCGAAAACGGGTTGGAAATCTAAATCGTCTTCTCATGATGCAAAAGGTACTGATTCTTTGGGCTTTTCTGTGCTATCTTCGGGGATGAGAAATGACGATGGAACATATGATGCTCTATTTGAATATTCAGCTTTTTGGACTTCTTCAGATCTCATTTCTTTTATTGCGCATGTCGTTCAATTTGGTGATCTTTCTTTAAAAAATCATATTTCCGAAGTACTAAAGAAAAATGGTTATTCTGTTCGTTGCCTAAAAGATGATGCAGAGCGAGATAGCGTTCATCGCCAGTTACAAAATGAAAAATGGGAATCTATGAAAGATTCGCGCGATGGTGAAACTTATAGAATCGTGAAAATTGGCGAACAAATTTGGACTGCTGAAAATATGAGGTATAAAACAGCAGATAGTGATTGCTTCGGTAATGATACGAACGAATGCCATCGATATGGAAGGTATTACACGTGGAAGGCCGCTCAGAATGTATGCCCGGCAGGCTTTCATTTACCAACGTTGTCGGAATGGAATGTTCTGATAAAAGAAGTTGGTGGATTTGCTGTCGCTGGCAAAAATCTTAAATCGGGTGCAGGATGGCTAAACGATGGCTTTGGTACAGATGATTTTGGTTTTTCTGCACTTGCTGGCGGTTATATGAAGAAGAATGAAAATCTTTTTGAAGGCGATTATGCGCTTTTCTGGAGTGCTCCTGAGGAAAACTCTGATGTTGCGCATTTCATGGGCTTGCAAAGAAACGATATTGCGTATACAAGTGATGAATCCAAAAATAGCAAGCTGTCCGTTCGCTGCGTGAAGGACTAGTTTTATGAATAAATTTTTTGTTTTCCTTGCGTTACTCGCGATTCTAGCTCCGTGCTGTTTTGCGAAAAATGAAACTTTTGGTTCCATGAAGGATCCGCGTGATGGCCAGATTTACAAAACTGTGAAAATCGGTGGTCAAGTTTGGATGGCCGAGAACCTAAATTACGAAACAGACCCTAAACGCGAATATGCTTCTGATCTTTCTGATCTATTTCATAATCGTTTGGGGAAGTCACTAGGTAATAGCAGTGGTTTTAAATCGGTGGCCAAACCTAATTTAAACAGAAATCGCAATATTTATTTCGATGTACCGACCAGTTTCTGCTATGGGAAACGTGTTAGCAGTTGTGTTGAGTATGGGCGCATTTATTCATGGAATGTAGCAAAAGAGGCTTGCCCTACGGGGTGGCATTTGCCTTCGAAAAATGAGTGGGATTCGTTGTTAGCTTCTTTGGACGGAAAACAAAAAGCGTCTCGAATGCTCGAATTTGCGGCTTACGGTTTTGACAACAATGGTCCCATCTCTTTTTGGAGTTCTACGTGGAATGAGAAAAGTAATTTGGGAGCGCTTGGAGTACGACTGTTTTTCGATAGGGATAGTGTTGAGTTTTCTGTTGGTGAGGCGGACCGCAAATTGTCTGTTCGATGTGTTATGGATTCTGCACTGGTGCCAGATTCTTTGTCGTGGGGGCAATCTCCCGGCGGTTTGGAGGTCGCGGCCCAAGGTGTCCTGGAGCGCAGCGATAGGATAGGGTCCATGACAGACTCTCGCGATGGTCATACATACAAAACTGTTTCTATAGGCGCTCAGACATGGATGGCCGAAAACTTGAATTACAAAACCCGAAAGAGTTATTGTAGCAAAGATGACGAACGCAATTGTGATAAATATGGCCGCCTTTACATATGGAATAAAACTAAGGATGAAATTTGTCCCGAAGGTTGGCATGTCCCATCGGCACTGGATTGGGAAATCTTCTTTTCTGCAATAGGTGGCGAAAAAACGGCCGGAAAGGTACTCAAGGCTAAGAATGGCTGGTTTGGTAATGAATATGGTTCGGATCTTTACGGATTTTCAATACTTCCTGCTGGGCTTAGATACGATAATGGAAAATACGATGATGTTGGGCGTAATGCTTTTTTCTTGGTTGCGGAACATGATAGGAATCGATCTTCTGTGATGTTTTTTAATTATTACAGCGATGAGGTGCGCCTTGTTTATGTACATAAGAATATGGGCTTTTCTGTACGTTGTATCAAGAATTTTGTTAAGGACTCAATGACGGATCCGCGTGATGGACGAACTTACAAAACTGTCAAAATTGGTTCGCAAACTTGGATGGCCGAAAATTTGAACTACAAAACGGAACGTAGTTCCTGTCTTGAAAATACCGATAGCAATTGCACTAAATTCGGGCGACTTTACACATGGAATGATGCGATGGGGCTTGCGGGGAAGCTTGAAAACAGCGAAAATTGTGATGCGTGTAAACCGCGTTCATTTACCTATCCAATGCAGGGTGTGTGTCCTGTGGGCTGGCATTTGCCTAGAAAACAAGAATGGAAAACTTTGATTGCTGTCGCAGGAGGCGAAGAAACTGCTGGAGGAATGCTTAAGGCAAGGAATGGCTGGCGATATTGTAATGGCTTTGGTGTAGTTTCTTGCAAACATAAAGATGCTTATGATTATTTTGGTTTTACTGCACTTTCTTTTGGTGATAGTTTAGGAAAACGTAGCTGGAAATTTCTTAGTGGATTTTTTCCTAGAACGCCTTATGCCAATTTTTGGAGTGCAACTGGCAATTATGAAGATGAGTCGATATACATGAAAATAGGTGGTTTCAATTCGAGAGCTGAACTTCTCTATTCACGAAAAGATACGTTGTTCTCGGTCCGTTGCGTGAAGGATGATGTTAAGCGAAAAAGTATTGCCGTCGCCACGGACACTGTTATTTCCTCGGTCTCTACGGATTCTGTGCTGTATGTCAAAAAAATATTTGCGCAACATCGAACCATAGGATCCATGACAGACCCTCGTGATGGACAAGTTTATAAAACCGTGCAAATTGGTAAGCAAAAATGGATGGCCGAAAATCTCAACTATAAAACAAGTTACAGTTTTTGTTATGATGAAAATCCTGAAAACTGCGTGAAATATGGTCGGCTTTATATTTGGAAATCGGCGATGACAGCTTGCCCAGTGGGATGGCATTTGCCAACGAAATATGAATGGAAAAATTTAATTTATTGGGTGGGTAAAAAGCAAATGACTGAAAATTTGAATCGTCATGGTTTTTCTGCGTTGCCTGCAGGTAAAGCTCTTTATAGCGGTAGCCCTGGTTATGGGTATGAAGAACTTGAATTGAGTGAAAATATGGGGCGACGTGCGTATTTTTGGAGCGCTTCAGAAGAAAATTTTAAAGGGTCTTATGGCAGTTCTTGTATAGTGTTGTATAATGATAACAATGAGTGGTTTTATGATTGCGATTCCAAGAGCTGGGCTTATTCTGTCCGTTGCGTTGAAGATGATGCTTTGCGATTGATGAAACCTGTTGCTTCTTCGAACGTGAAAAAGGGTACCATGAAAGATTTACGTGATGGTCAAATCTACAAGACTGTGACTATAGGCAGGCAAACTTGGATGGCTGAAAATTTGAACTATAAAAAAGAAAATAGTTCTTGTTTCAATGATGCTGATAGCAATTGCGTTAAATATGGAAGGCTTTATACGTGGAAATCGGCGATGAAAGCGTGTCCTGTGGGTTGGCATGTGCCCGATACAACGGAATGGAAAATTTTGTTTGCATCTGTGGGAGGGGTGACTTCGGCAAGTAGGGTGCTGAAATCTTCAAGCGGTTGGAAAACATGCAAGGATTGTAGCTGGCTTAATGGAAATGGTACGGATGATTTTGGTTTTGCTGTACTGCCTGCAGGAAGCGCTAATTGTCGTTCGAGTTATTATGATGGATTGGGCAAATATGCTCAATTCTGGACGTCTATAAATGCGTATTATACAGAATTTGTTAGTGAATATAGCTATGCTGCATATATGGGTTCTTGTGCTGATTTTTGTCGCTTTTCCGTCCGCTGCGTGAAGGATAAATAGCGATGAGGTTTGAGGTCGGTCCCCTTACAGGGTCCCTTTGAGGTGTGAGATGAGTAGAATAGTCGGGGAAACGCCTTTTTATAACGTGAAGCCATACTTTTGTGGTGCGTTTTTTTACATTTACTCCATGAAATTTTAGAACCAGAATGCGCTACGGTGCGCGTTTTCTTTTGGGAGAAAATAGATGAAAAAATATCTTTTGCCATTGTTTGGTATGGCGCTGTATTTCACAGCTTGTGAAGATGAACTCGCGCCAATTTCTGGAAATACGGCTGAAACTGTAGCTGCATTTAGCGACTTGAGTGAATGCAATAAAAATATTGTGGGCAAGTTTGTGTATGTGTCCGATTCCGTGAAAATGTATGCCTGCACTGACGAAGGCTGGGCTGCAATTACGGGCTCCGTCGTGAATGGTAAAAACGGAAGTAACGGCGCGGATGGTAAAAATGGCGTTGATGGCAAGAACGGTAAAGATGGTACGAATGGCAAGGATGGCGTTGACGGTAAAGACGGAAAGTCTTGCATTATGACTGCTTTTAAGGATGGAACGGGCTTTGATGTTATTTGTGATGGCAAGTCTATCGGAACGGTGAAGAACGGCACTGATGGTGCCAAGGGCAAAGACGGTACTAATGGTAAGGATGGAACTTCCTGCTCCGTCGCTAAAGCTGAAAAAAGCAATGATGTTATTGTAACTTGCGGAAAAGAATCTGTTACGATCCATAATGGCGTTGATGGTCAACCGGGGACTCCTGGTACTAATGGCGCAAACGGTAAGGACGGAACTTCTTGCTCCGTCGCTAAAGCTGAAAATAGCGACGATGTTGTTGTGACTTGCGGCGAAAAATCTGTAACAATCCATAATGGCGTTGATGGTCAACCGGGCGCTCCCGGGGCAAGCGGCGCAAGCTGCAAGATTGCAAGTGACAAAGATGGTGTCGTTCAACTCCAGTGTGGCGAGGGCGAAAATGCAACGACGACAAAGCTTTACAAGGCGATGTGCGGCACGCAGCCTTATGACCCAGAAACGAGCTTGTGCAAGGAAGGACAAGTTTATTTCAAGTGCGGTAATGATACTTATGATCCTAAAAAAGAATTCTGCTACGAAAATCAGAAGTATGATTTCTGCGAAAATGACGAATATAATCCGTCTGAAAAATTCTGCGTTGATAACAAACTCTATGATCTTTGCAATGGCTCGGACTATGACCCGGTAGAGTACGAATGCAAAAACGGAGTTCTTGTTCAACGTCCTGGTGTATGTGGTGGAATTACCTTTGACCCTGATTTGGCTTTCTGCGCTGAGTTTACAACGTCTGGAACAAAAGTAAAGCAGGTTTATAAGAAGGTTACCATTACCATGTTGGATGACCACGATTGGGTAAATGTGGTGTATTCAAAAACTTGGATGAAAGAAAACTTGAAATATGATACGGAAGGAAGCTATTGTTATAAGAATACAGCAACAAATTGCGACAAGTATGGAAAACTCTATACATGGGATGCCGCCAAGAATGCATGCCCTGATGGTTGGCATTTGCCGAGCAAAGAGGAATGGGAGGATCTTTTTAAAAGCATAGGTGGTATTGGATCTGCGGGTACAACCCTTAAGGATTCGCTAGTTTGGAATGGTATGGATTTATATGGCTTTAGTGCTCTTCCTGGTGGTGAGTTTATTTCGAATGTATCAGATTATAGATATATTGGGGATAATGGGGCTTTCTGGACATCTGATGCTGATGGTAAGTCCAATGCGTATGGCGTTTTTTTCGCTACCGATGTAAATAAAGCTGTTATAGAAGTTCACTCAAAGAACGATCTTTTTTCAGTCCGCTGCATAAAGGATGAAAACCTTGTGACGGAATAGTCGCAAAATCCATTGAATTCTTAAAAAAGCTCTGCTCCGGCAGGGCTTTTTTACTTGTCATGCCCGCCAGTGGGCGGGCATCTCCTGTTTTGAATAGTTATATTTTGATGGAAAATCAAGGAGTTTTTATGGCTGAAATCGGTACACCTCTAAGTTCTAGTGCAACCAAGGTCCTCTTTTGCGGGGCTGGCGAGCTTGGCAAGGAAGTCATCATCGAGATGATGCGTCTTGGCGTCGAAGTGATTGCCGTGGACCGTTATGCCAATGCTCCCGGTATGCAGGTGGCTCATCGCAGCTACGTGATTAACATGCTCGATGGCAAGGAACTCCGCGCTGTCATTGAAAAGGAAAAGCCGAATTACATCGTACCGGAAGTGGAAGCGATTGCCACCGACACGCTGGTGGAACTCGAAAAGGAAGGCTACAACGTCATCCCGACTGCAAAGGCCACAAAGCTTACCATGAACCGCGAAGGCATTCGCCGCCTGGCTGCCGAAGAGCTTGGACTCAAAACGAGCCCGTACCGCTTTGCGGATAACTTCGAAGACTTCAAGGTTGCGGTCAAGGAAATCGGTATCCCGTGCGTGGTGAAGCCGGTGATGAGTTCTTCCGGTCACGGTCAAAGTGTCATCAAGACCGAAGCTGACATTGAAAACTCCTGGAACATTTCTCAGACGGGTGGCCGCACGGGTGCTGCCAGCCGCGTGATTGTCGAAGGCTTTGTGCCGTTCGATTACGAAATTACTTTGCTCACGGTCCGCCATGTGGCTGGTACGAGCTTCCTAGAACCGATTGGCCACCACCAGGTGGGTGGCGACTATCAGGAATCTTGGCAGCCGCAGCCCATGAAGCCGGAACTCTTGGAACAGGCAAAGGTCATTGCAAAGAAGGTCACGGACGCCCTTGGCGGTCGCGGCATTTTTGGCGTGGAACTGTTTGTCTGTAAAGATGATGTCCTGTTCAGCGAAGTTTCTCCGCGTCCGCACGACACCGGCATGGTGACGCTCATTTCTCAGGACCTCTCCGAATTTGCTTTGCACGCCCGCGCGATTCTCGGTCTCCCGATTCCGAACATTGCATTCCACGGCCCGAGCGCTTCGAAGGCTATCGTCGTCGATGGCGATTCTGACCACGTGAAGTTCAGCGGCCTCGAAGAAGTTCTTGCAGAACCGGATACGGGTCTTCGTTTGTTCGGAAAGCCGGAACTCAAGGGACACCGCCGTATGGGCGTTCTCCTTGCTCGCCGCGATACCGTCGAAGAAGCCAAGGCGACTGTCATGGCCATGCGCGAAAAAGTCAAAGTGACTCTTTAATTCGTTCTAAAATTTTGTATTTTTTATAGCATCCTGGCTTTAAAGTCGGGGTGCTTTTCTAATTGAGAAGAAGGAGGAAATTTTGAAACGATTTTTATTTCTTGCTTTGACGGCTATGTCTTATGCAGCAAGGACGATCGTTCCGTCGGAACCCACACTTGATTCTGATGGTTGCTATGCCATTTCAACTGCCGAACAACTTTACGGCTATGCCAAAATTGTGAATGAATCCGAAGTTAAGACGGAATGCGGAAAGCTCACCAAAGACATCGTGGTGAACGAGAAAAATGTAAAGGATACAGCTTTTTGGACGCCGATTGAATCTTTCCATGGTACTTTTGATGGCCAAAATCATACGATTTCAGGGCTTATTTGCACAGATACATCTGCTTATAACGTCGGCATGTTTGGTTATGTGGGGGCCGAAATAAGGGAAAGGCTGAGCGGTGAACCGTGGGAGGTTTTGAAAAAAGCTGTCGTAAAAAATTTAGGATTGATCAATGTTAGCTTTGTAGGTAAAAGTGCTGTCGGCGGCATTGCTGGAGGCGCTTGGGGCGCTGTAATAACAAATTGCTATGTGGATGGCGCTGTCTATTCCAATTTATATACGGGAGGCTTGGTACATACGGGAGGCTTGGTGGGGAATTCGGGACCGCTTGAAATTACGAATTCCCGCAACTTGGCTTACGTAGGCGGATATTATGCAGGTGGACTTGTTGGCAATTATGATGGTAGCGAACCACTTACTATCGTGAACTCGTATAATGCAGGAACTATTAGCAGCAATGGTACGTATGGCGCTTTTGTTGGTTTTTCCGTTGGCAAGCTAATTATTTCTAATTCGTTTAATGTCGGTGAAAAATCCCTTAGCCGAGAAAAGCTTCTTGTGGTTGGACATCATGGTCGGGATACTTTAATTGTGGACAACTACTTTTATGTTGATTCGTGGGCGAGTAATAAATACGGTATAAATATTGATGAAAAAGAGCTGAAAGATGGGACGCTGGCACAACGTTTGCGTAATTACAATAAGGACGGAATTGATGGCTCGGTATGGGGACAATGGCTTGGCGTCGATGATATACCGCAGTTGTCCGGAAAATTCGTGGTCGGTTCTTCGACATTGAATATCGTTGCGAAGACTCCCTCCGTTGTAGATGGCTGTTATCAGATTGGTACGGCAGAGGAACTTTATGGTTTTGGCTTTATTGCAAATGCTTCGCTGTATAGTGAAACTCCCGTCTGTGGCAAGCTCACTAAGGATATCGTGGTCAACAAGAACGTGCTAGTAAAGGATACGCTCAATGGCAACGGCGGTAATTTTATCCCGTGGTTTGCGGTAACTAATTTTGCTGGAACTTTTGATGGTGTGGGTCACACCATATCAGGGCTTTATTTCAATGATAGCTTGCTTCGTGATGCAATGGGCTTATTTGCGACTGTATACGCACCTGATGAATCACGCCAGGTCAAGATTGAAAATGTCGGAATTGAGGATTCCTATTTTTACATTTTTGGTTCTGTAGGCTCATTGGTTGGATCCGTTAAAACGAAGAGCAAAACCGTGACTATTAAAAATTGTCATGGTTCCTCTTATTTGTATGGTGGTGCCGGAGGATTGGTCGGTAGTCATGCGGGCGATTCCTTAGGAATAGAAGATTCTTATTTTGACGGTGTTCTTGAAAGCAACAATAGTTCAATTGGTGGCTTGATGAGTTGGGCTACCGGAAAATTTTACATCGTCAATTCTTATAGCGTGGCGGACCTCAAGGTGAATCCTGATTTTATGGGATCATACAATGGTTCTTTGGTTGGCACTAATAATATTGAATCAAACTCTTATGTTGTTAATTCGTATGGTGCAGATCCGTTATCGAAAAAAGAGTCTAGAGAAGCTTATCCTCTTGTCGGTTTGGCTAGTGCGGGAAGTATTGAATTTATCAATTCTTTTTCTGAAAAAACAGGAACGGAAATATTCTGTTTTAATTGCGGTAGTGAAAAAGATTTTGGAATTATCCAGGTGGATGCTGATAAATTCACGGATGGCTCTGTTGCAAAACTTCTTCATGACTATGGGGAATCGGGTATAAATGGTTTGCTTTGGGGCCAGCATGTCGGCTATGATGCTTATCCCGTCTTTAGTGGAGAGGTTACGACGAACTTTGAAACTTCTGAATTGAAATTGGTGACTTTCCCTGAAGATACGGTAAAGTATTCGAATTCGTACATTGAAGGCATTAAACTTTCGCTGCCGACTCCTGTTCGTAAGGACTATGTTTTTAAGGGCTGGTATGCTAGTGATGATTTTTCGGGTGAACCGGTAAAGAGTGTGCCTGCAGATGCGAAGGGAACGCAGACATTCTATGCAAAGTGGTGGCATTATCCACAGATGGTGGGCGACTGTTACGAACTGGGCGATGAGGGAGAACTGATTCTGTTCTCGTCCTTTGTTGATTCCTTGTACAGGTATTCGGTAAATCGTCCTACGTTATGTACCAAGCTGACGAACGATATCGTTTTGAACAAGAATGTTTTGGTCGATGGAAAACTGGATTCGTCAAAAATATCTTCGTTTGTGCAGTGGTTCCCGTTAAATAACTATCAAGGTGTATTTGATGGCAATGGTCATACGATTTCGGGCCTTTATGGCTATAAGGGCTTTTTCGGTAAAATTGAATCGGGAAATCTGGTTATCAAAAATTTGGGAATTGTTGATTCGCATATCTCTGGCGGAAACGACGTTGGCGGTTTTGTTGGTGAGATGTATGGGAAGTCTTTAGTTATTGCCAATTCTTATTTTGAAGGTGTCGTCAAAGGTTATGAAAATGTCGGTGGCTTGATTGGCTACACGGATCGTTCACAGACCTTGGTGCTTTCTAGTTATCATCGTGGTTCGGTTGAAGGTTATGCTGATGTGGGTGGACTTGTGGGCCTTTCGTATGAAATCTATGGCTCGCTTATGATGATGTATTCGTATAATGAAGGCTTGGTTAGCTCTACTTGGGAACGAAGCGTTGGAGGCTTGATTGGTGGCGAAATGACTGATTTCTTGCATTTGAGTAACTCCTACAATGTGGCTACTGTGACCTCGAAAACGAGTGTTGTTGGTGGCTTGGTGGGTTCTCTTAAGAACGATTCGGCGTTTATTTACAATTCGTACAATTTGGGCAATGTTTCTGGAACAGATTCTATAGGCGGTGTCTGTGGGTTCAAGAAGGATTATGTGGACCTTCATTTGGATGCTGCCTACTATTTGGAAGGTTTGCCGGAGGGACTTGGCGGTACAGCTGTTGCTGCCGAAGATTTCGCCAACAAGAATCTTCTGAAGCGTTTGCAGTCTTACAGGGATCATGGCTTGGATGGTTCTGCTTGGACGCAGTCGGATAGCGATAAGTATCCGGTGTTGAATAATAAAGTTTCGGATAAGTTTATCGATAGCCTGCTCGCTGTCGTGACTGCTCCGAGAAGTTCTAGCTCTTCGAGCGTTTCGAGTTCTTCAAGTGCAACGGATGTGTCTTCGTCGAATGCGCCGCAGTCTAGCAGCAGTTCTGTGAAGTCATCTTCGTCCAGTGTGCCGCAGTCTAGTAGCAGCTCTGTGAAATCGAGCTGTTCATCGAACGTGCCGAAATCAAGCAGTTCCGGCAAGGTCTCGATTGCATCTGCTTTTGTTGCTTCGCCGGTGGCAATCCGTACGCAAGGCCGTATGGTTGAAATTAGCGGTTTGCGAGTGGGTGATTCTTATGCGCTCATGGACTTGCAGGGACGCTTGTTGCAACATGGCCAAGCCAACGGTTCTACGGTTATGCTGCAAGTGGCAAAGTCCGGTCGTTACCTCTTGCGAGTTGCTGGACGAAATCGAATCGTGAATGTCCGATAGGTAAATAGGTATGGGAGCGCTCGTGAACTCGCTTTGAGAACGCTTCGCTTTGGGGTTGCCTTGCTTTGCAAGGCTTTGGGCTTTTTTTATTGCGTTTCCCCATACCTCATAGGCGCACAGCGCCGTGCTCATACCCCATAGCCCTATAAAACTTTCCCTAACGCGATAATGGCGGCGGTGCGGGCGCGGAGGCGCGTGTTCCCGAGATTCAGTAAATGGACTTTGCCATTCTTGAACGTTTTTATCGCTTCGATTTCGCGAGGTGAAAAACCACCTTCTGGACCTACAAGTAAAGTAACTGGCTTTGCGGGTGCATTCCCTTCCGACGCATTGTCCGCGCGCATCTCGTTTCCGGCGCAGTCTTCATCGTCCAACTTCAAATTGCGCTCTCCATCGATATCGCAGAGAATCAGGTCTCCCTGATAATCCTTGAGCCACTTGTCGAATTCAATCGGCCCTTCGATGCGTGTCATCCAGGGCTTTTTCGATTGCTTTAGGCTCACGAGCGATTTGAGTTCGGCGCGTCGAACGGTCTTTTTCAAATCGGAATTCTTCGGCTCCTGCGAATAGTCTGTGCGTAAAAAGACGATGCTATCCGTTTCTGTTTGCGCTACGTGAAAAACGACTTCTTCCAGTGCGTCATCCTTGAGGCATGCAATGCCGAGATTTAAACGTGGGCACTTGAGGGGCGCGTTTTCGACCGTATCTACGCGGACTTCGCAGGCTTTTGCATCGGCTTTTGTAATCGTTGCATCGGCGTAATGCCCGAGTCCGTCGCAGAGTTGCAATGTGTCTCCGTTGGCGGCACGGCAAACGCGCACGGCATGGCTGCTTTCATTTTCGTCCAAGACAATGGTGCCGACTGTAATCAGCGGGCAATAGAAACGGCTATCGGGAGTTTTCATAACAGTAAAAATAAAAAAAAACTAGGCCTCCTCTACAGTATTGGATTCTGTCGGCGTTGCCTCCAGGATGACGAATTTGCATCCCTATCGTCTATCGTCTATCGTCTTTCGTCTAATTTAAATTCTATATTACATCCCGTGAAAAAAGTAAAAGCAGTTGTCTTCGATTTAGACGGAACTCTCTATTTGAGTGGCCGCCCATACCCTGGTGCGGTCGAAACGGTCAATCGCGTCGCTAAGCGCGTGCCGGTCTATTACTTGAGCAACAATACGAGCAAGTCTCCCGTCTTTTACGAGAACCGTCTCAAGGTCATGGGGCTTCCGCTAGCTGATGATTCCATCATTTCGGCGTTGTACCTCTCGCTGGATGCGATTCACGAACGCAAGATCAAGAACGTCTTTTTCTTTGCGAATCCCGAAGTGTACGAGTGGTTTGCAGCGCAGGACCCAAGCCTCAATTTGCGCCCCTCGGTCGAAGAAACGGAACTGGTGCTTGTCGCTTATCACAACAGCTTTGATTACCGTGAACTTTGCGAACTCTCCTTTAGGGTGCAGCGCGGTATCCCGTTCTGGGTGACGCATACGGATTTTGTTTGCCCCGATGAACGTGGCCCCGTGCCCGATATCGGTAGCTTCATGGCTCTGTTGAAAACGGCTTATGGTGTCGAACCTGAAAAGAGCTTTGGCAAGCCGAATCCGGCTATGCTTTCGGGACTTTTAAAGCTTTACCGCCCTGAAGAAATCTTGTTTGTGGGCGATCGACTCTATACGGATTTTGAACTGGCGAAGCGTTCTGGTTGCCGATTTGTGTTGCCCCTGTGTGGCGAATCAAAAATGGCGGATGTCGAACGCCTTGACGTGAAACCCGAGTTTATAGTAAATAACGTTAGTGAAATTGATTTTAACGCCTTTTTAGAAGGGAAAATATAATGCGTCGTTTTGCACGTCTTTTGTTCTTAGTTGTCGCTTTTTCCACTGCGATTGTTTTTGCTGACGATGGAAAAATTACCGTTGCCGTTTCGTTGCAGCCTTATGCAACGCTAGTGAAGATGCTTGGCGGTAATCGAGTGAATGTGGTGACGCTTTTGCCTCCTGGTGCCGACCCGCACAATTTCGAACCGAAGCCCGCTGTGATTAAGGCTTTTTCGCTGGCTCAAGTTTATTTTACGGATGGCTCGGGCTTGGATAAAATTTGGCTGCCTCGTTTTTTGGCCGCAAATAAAGATGTTAAGGTCATCGATATTTCTAAGTATATAGAATGGATGAAATCAGAACATGATGGTCATGGAATTCATGGACATCATCACGATGAAGATGAAATCGATCCGCATATTTGGACCTCCCCGTATCGTGTGAAATTCTTGGCTCAGAATATTTATCAAGCATTAAAGCAACTTGATCCAGAACATGAAATTTTTTATATGAGACAAAATCACCTGGCGCAGGACAGGTTGATTGCTTTGGAGCGTAAATTGAACGAAACCGTTATTGGTTTACCGAGTGACCGTCGTTCTTTTATCGTGTTCCACCCGTCGTATGGTTACTTGGCAAAGGATTTCAAGCTTAAGCAGTATGCTATTGAAGTGAACGGCAAGGAACCCAAGCCGCGTGATTTGGCGAACCTCATCAAGATGGGACGCAAGAATGGAATAAAGGCCGTGTTTGTGCAACCGGAATTCAGTAAACGCGCTGCAGAAACAATTGCAAAGGACCTTGGCGCTGTTGTCGTCGAAACAGATCCGCTTGCTGCAGACTTTATTGGTAATACGGAAAAGTTTATTGAAGCACTCAAAGAGGCTGGCGAAAAGTAATGTCTGCAATCGACATCAAAGACCTCAATTTTGGCTATGGAAAGTCGCCCGTGTTGACGGACGTGAATCTTTCAATTGACGAAAATGACTTTGTTGCCATTATCGGGCCGAATGGCGGTGGCAAGTCCACGTTGATGAGGTTGATGGTCGGGCTTTTGAAACCGACTTCTGGCAGTGTGCGCTTGTTTGGCGAAAAAGTTCCGACGAAGCGTGTGGCTGTCGGTTACGTGCCGCAAAATACGAATAAGAATATCGAATTCCCAATTACGGTGGGCGAGTGCGTTGCGACAGGCAAGACAGGGCTTTCTCCCAAGTCGGATGAAGTGAAGGCGGCGCTGGAACGTGTGCATATCGCTGGATATTTGGACCGTCGCCTGGGTGAACTCAGCGGTGGTGAACGTCAGCGTGTTTTAATTGCTCGTTCTCTTGTCTGTAATCCCAAAATTCTCTTTTTGGATGAACCGTCCAACAACATTGACGTGGCGGGAATCGAAGCGCTTTACAACATGCTTGCCGAATTTAGCGAAACCATGACGATTGTGATTGTGACTCATGACTTGATGGCTCTTTCGCATAAGGTGAAGAGCGTCGTGTGCGTGAACCATTCTGTGCATTACCACGAAGGCGCTAATTTGACCGAGGATATGCTCCATCGCACGTACGGCTGCGAGGTCGATTTGATAGCCCATGGCGTGCCGCATCGCGTTCTCGGGAGCCACGACCATACTCACGGCGGTTGCTGCGAACATCACCATGCGCCAAAGGCGCATTAGACGAAAGAACGCTCGCTAGGCTCGCTGTAGACTAGAGACGAAAGAGAAATAATCGCGACTACGCCGCCCAAAATAAACTCATACCTCAAAGCGAGTGAAACGAGCGACCTCACCCTTCATAACTCATACCTAAAACCCTATTTCTCTAGTCTCTATTAACTACTCTCTCTTTCGTCTATCGTCTATCGTCTTTCGTCTACTTTTATATATTTATTGCTAGACTTGTGGCAAGATAGGAGTCTTGTAATTCATTGGAGGTAAAAATGAGCGCAGAAGTCGAAGAATTGACCGTCGAATACACTGACGAAGAAACCGGCGAAGTCGTCATCAAGGAATTGGACAAGGAAGTCCTGTCGAAGGGTGCTTGGCCGACCGTGATGTTCTTTTACCAGGATCGCGACCCGAAAACGGGTGAATTCAGCGAACCGAAGGTCTCTCTGCGCCGTTACCGCAAAATGCAAGGCATGTTCAAGCCTCAAGGCAAGTTCAAGATTACAGGCAAGGCGCAAGCCGAAGCCATTATCAACGTATTAAAAAAGTGGTATAACATTTAATGCCAGACCCTGCTAGTAAAAAGAAGAATTACAACATCGAATTCCTGTGCGAGGGGAATATCGAATCCTTCCCGTGGAAGGAAAAGTTCGAAGCTATGGCCCGCAAACTCCTTGCCGAAGAGGGCACGGAGAACAACGTCAACATTGTGCTCTGCACGGACGAGTTCGTTCGCGAAATGAACAAGAACTATCGCGGGCTCGACAAGGTGACGGACGTGCTCTCGTTCGAGTGGCACGAAGAAATTCCGGGCGAAGAAGAAATGCTTGGCGAAATCTATATCGCTCGCGACCAAGTCAAGCGCCAGGCCCCGCAATACGGCAACAGCTTTTTTGCCGAGATGAAACGCGTGATTGTTCACGGTTTGCTCCACCTGTCGGGGTACGACCACATAAAGGCCGCCGACCGCAAAGTGATGCGCGCCCGCGAATGCGAATTCTTGGGACTGGATCCTTATAAGGATAAGGAGAGCATGGAAAATGGGTGATACGAACACCATTGCTATTGTTCTTCTTGTTTTCTTTCTTTTTATTTCGGCGTCTTTTACTTTAATCAAGGCTGTCTTTGCGGCGATTTATGCCAAACGTGAAGACCATGACCGCACAGATCGCGAAGCGAAGATTGCAAAGATTGTCGAAAACTGTGGCTACAATGAAACCGTTTCCATCGGCCGCATTTTCTCGGACGTGGGCATTGGCGTGTTCGGATTTTACCTCTTCTCGAACGCTCCGTGGCAGTGGGTTCACGATTATTGGCTGTTTGGAATTTTGGTGTATATGCTCTGTGCTTGCGCCGTGATATATGTGGTAACGATATTCTGCCCGAACTTGATCGGTAGCTTAAAACCTGACACTTTGTCTGTAATTCTCGTTCCGCTTTACAGACTGCTCCGCATGCCGTTTGTTCCGGTTGGGAAGGTGAGCCATACCATTTATCTCAAACTTTTGAACGCTCTGGGTTACGACGCTAAGCTCAGCTTCTTGCCTGAAGAACGCCGTGACGCCGTGCAGGCGGACATCTCGGATTCGTCGCTCGCCGAAGGCGAAGGCCTCGAAAAAGAAGAACGCCAGATGATCCTCAACATCTTCGACTTCGTGGAAACGCCGGTGCGTGAAATCATGACGCCGCGTGTGGACATGTGCGCGATTGATGTGGACACCTCGCTCGAAGATTTGGTGAAGGTCTTGAATAACGAACGCCATTCCCGCTTGCCGGTTTACAAGGAAACTGTAGATAACATTGTCGGTATCCTTTCGAACCGCGATTTCTTGGAATGGTACACGGAACATCGCGATGAACCGTTCGACTTGATGAAACTTGTGATGCCGCCGGTTTACGTGCCGTACCACAAGAAGATTGATGATCTTTTGACGGAACTCCGCAAGACGGGTAATCAGCTCGCGATTGTCGTGGATGAATATGGCGGCACGGCAGGTCTCGTGACTCTCGAAGATATCCTCGAAGAAATCGTGGGTGAAATCCGTGACGAAGACGATATGGACGAAGACGAGGACGTGCTGAAGTTGAAGGATGGACGCTACATTCTCGACCCGCTCATGACGCTCTCGGATTTGGAATACGAACTCGATGTAGAACTCAAACCGCCTGAGAATTCTCACGTGGAAACGCTCTCCGGCTTGATTCAGGCAACGCTTGGAATCATCCCGTCGCCGGGCGCCGAAGTCAAGATTCAAGGCTACACGTTCCGCGTTCTGCGCATGGATGGCACCCGCATGGAAAAGGTCATGATGATTCTCCCTGCGGGCGTGAAAGGCCCCAAGACGCAGACACTCCATAAGGTGTAGTTTATCTTAAAAGTAACGAAAAATGCCGCGATACCGCGGCATTTTTTCTATCTTGTTTTTCAAAGTCACAGACTGTGATTTTAAACGTGCGACTTCACGAAAATTCTTTTAAAAGGATTCTCTTGACAATCCTAAAAGTTAAGTTTATATTTTGAGTGAACTTTTGTTCAGTATCTAAAACGTTTTAATCTAGCGCCTTTTTTTGCTTGTAGGTGCAAGGAGTGAAATATGAATACTAGCCAAATTCGGCAAGAAAAAGTTATATTGCCTCAAAGCGATATGATGTACCCCTTCATGACACTTGATGATAATGCGGAAATTGTCCATTCTGAAATGGGCAAGGATGGTCGTGTTAAGGTGTACATTGAGAAGCCTGATGCAAAAGACGGCTTCCATTATGCGACATGTTATTTACCCTCCTACACATGGGAAGATGTATTCGGTTTTTCAGATGAGGAAATCAATCGCTATAAAAAAGTGATTGAATCGACAGCTCATTTGATAATGGAATTTTCTCAGAAAGGTGGGTTTAATAATGCCGCAGATATTTAGAATCGGATCGTTCTGGGTTTATTTTTGGTCTAATGAAAGCTGTCCGCTAGAACCGATACATGTACATGTGTCAGAAGGTGCACCCACTGCAAATGCCACAAAAATTTGGATAACGCGGGCTGGCAAATGTCTTTTAGCACATAACAATTCGCATATAAATTCACGAATCTTGCTGAATATACTTCGAATTATCGAAGCTCGGAACGAAGAAATCGTTGAAAAATGGAAAACTTTCTTCGGAAATGTGTCATATTTCTGCTAAAGCGATTGGTTGAAAAAAACACCCCGTGACAATGCACGGGGTGATAAATAGCTTTTTTCGCTGACCTAGAGACTTTTTGCCTCATACCTCAGAGCGGAGCGAGCTCACTGCTCTAGGCCGTAAGGCCGTGCCTCTACAATTCTTCCACTGCTTCTGCTCTCAGGTTCTGCACGATGTGCTCCTGGCGGCTCGGAGTGTTGTTGCCCATGTAGTATTCCAGCATCTTGCCCAGCGTTGCATCGGGCGGAATGCTCACCGTTTCAAGACGCATGTCCTCGTTGATGAACTGTCCGAATTCTTCCGGGCTGATTTCGCCAAGACCTTTGAATCGTGTGATTTCGAGACCGGTCTTGCCGATTTCCTTGGCTGCCTTGTCGCGTTCGGTTTCGTCGTAGCAGTACTTGGTCACTTGCTTGTTGCGCACGCGGAAAAGCGGCGTCTGCAAGATGTACAAGTGCTTTTGTTCCACGAGTTCCGGGAAGAACTGCAAGAAGAATGTCATGAGCAAAAGGCGAATATGCATTCCGTCCACATCAGCATCGGTTGCGATAATCACTTTGTCGTAACGCAAGTTTTCGAGACCGTTTTCGATGTCGAGCGCATGTTGCAACAAGTTGAATTCTTCGTTCTCATAGACGACCTTCTTCGTCATGCCAAAGCTGTTGAGCGGCTTACCGCGCAAGCTGAACACGGCTTGCGTCTGCACGTTGCGGGCCTTGGTGATGGAGCCGGATGCGGAGTCACCTTCTGTAATGAAAATCATCGATTCGCGGTTGAGCGCGTTTTTCACGTCGGTGAGGTGGATCTTGCAGTCGCGGAGTTTGCGGTTGTGCAAGTTCGCCTTCTTGGCGCGTTCGTTGGCAAGCTTCTTGATGCCTGCGATTTCCTTGCGTTCACGTTCGTTCTGCGTGATGCGGTTGAGGAGCGCTTTTTCGGTTTCGGGATTCTTGTGCAAGAAGTTGTCGAATTCACTTGCCACGTAATCCACGACCCAGGAGCGCAACTGGGCGCCACCCGGAGCGACCGTCGTAGAGCCGAGCTTCGTCTTGGTCTGCGATTCGAACACCGGTTCCTGGATGCGCACGGAAATAGCACCGATGATGCAGTTGCGCACGTCGGCCGGATCGAGGTCCTTCTTGAAGTGATCGCGGGCGCCCTTGACGACGCCTTCGCGGAATGCTTGCTGGTGGGTACCGCCCTGTGTGGTGTGCTGGCCATTCACAAAGCTGTAGTAGTGTTCGCCGTACTGGTTGCCGTGCGTGAACGCGCATTCGATATCCTTACCCTTGAAGTGGATGACCGGGTAGCGGATGGAATCGTCCACGTGCTTGTTCAAGAGATCCAAAAGACCGTTCGGGCTCGTGTAGACCTTGTCGTTCATCACGAGCTGGAGGCCGTTGTTCAAGTAGGCGTAGTTCCAGACCTTTTCTTCCATGTAGGCCGGGAGGAATCTGTAGTTCTTGAAGATGTCGGCATCCGGTTCAAAGTAGATTTCGGTACCGTTCTTTTCGGTGGTGGCGCATTCCTTGTAGTCCTGCACCAGAACGCCGCGGCAGAATTCAGCCTGCTTCATGCGGCCATCGCGGAAACTCTTGACGATGAACTTCGTGGAGAGGGCGTTCACGGCCTTTGTACCCACACCGTTCAAACCGACCGACTTCTGGAAAGCTTCGGAATCGTACTTACCACCCGTGTTGATCTTCGATACGCAGTCAATGACCTTGCCGAGCGGAATGCCACGGCCGTAGTCGCGCACGCGTGCCGCGTGGTCGTCGATATCAATTTCAATTTTCTTGCCCGCACCCATGACGAATTCGTCGATGGAGTTGTCGATAATTTCCTTGACGAGCACGTAAATGCCATCGTCCGGGCTCTGTCCGTCGCCGAGCTTACCGATGTACATGCCGGGGCGCAGACGGATATGTTCATGCCATTCGAGGGACTTGATACTATCTTCTGTATATTTCGTAGCTGCCATTAATCAATCTCTTCCAATACGGTCGCCTCTATATTTTGAGAGGCCCTTTCGTTTCAATAAACCGAAAACAAATATATAAAAAATTATCTACTGCACATAAGGGCAAGACCTAACGGGGCTCTATCAGGCAAAAATGGGTTGTTTTTACGAATATCCCGTTCTACAAATCATCTACGAGTGGTGAGTAAATATCGGGCTTATTATGAGGATTATGACAACACCGAGGAGTTGGAATAGGAGGATTAAGTATAATGCCCGCGTCATCCAAAATGCGCTTGCAGTTGGATTCGAAGCGGTCACTTTGGATAGCTCTCTGCATAAACGACGCGTAATCTTCAATAGCCTGGTGAACCTTGTCGAATGTCGGGCGCAAAGCTTTACGCTTGCATTCCACACGCGGAGTCGGCAACTGACGAGCGAGATCCAATGCCAGAACCTGAACGGAGTCGAACTGAACCCACGTTGCGTCGAAGACTTGACGTGCGCTGTCGCGAGCGGCAACAGACACCATCGGCTTTTCAGTGAGGGATACAGCCTGATTCAAAGCATCAAAAGCGTTCTGGTTGTCTTTCTTCATGAAGTAGCAGTAACCCATTAGGAGGTTGGCTTCAGGCACGAAGAAGGATTCCTGAAGGTTAGAAATAATCCACTGGGCCGGCTTGATAGCTTCGTCCGGCTTGTTAACCTTGAGGAAGCACCATGCAATACCGAGCATAGCTTCGCCGAACACCGGAGATTCCTTATGAACCTGGAGATACATCCGAGCTGCGGCAACGATGTCTGGCTTTTCTGCAGAGAAGAATAGGTGACCGAGCTTGACCTTCGCAGCGTCCTGAATGTCGCGTTCGGACTTGTTAGAAACCGGCTGTTCCGTAACAGCGCGGAAACAATTTTCGGCTTCGTCAAACTTGCTCATACGGTTGTAAGGCTGTTAGCGATACCCATGGTATAGCGAGCGTAGAAGTAGTTTGCGTTACCCGGAAGGATGGAGGCGAGCAGGTCGACAGATTCCTGATAGAGGCCCTGTTCGAACTTGATCTGGCCGGCAACGTAGTCAGCGTCAGCCTTCACGTCGCTTTCGCCGAACTTCTGAGCAATATTCTGGTACTTGGCCATAGCTTCCGTGTACTTGCCTTCCTTATAGTCGATGTTCATCAACTGGAAGTGGTACTTGGCGCGCTGGTCACTCTGCGGATAACGCTTGATAGCGTCTTCGTACACGGCCTTAGCAGCCTTGTGCATACGGAGGTTTTCGAAAGACTTTGCCTTGTAGAAAGCAGCCTGGTCGACCAAGTGGAATGCGGGGTACTTCGTCTGGACCTTACCGAAGGCATAGGCAGCTTCGAGGAACTGACGGTTCAAGTACAGACGCATAGCGGCACGGTAGTCGTTTTCAGGTTCGATCTTCAAGCGACGGTAGCGTTCTTCGCCAATCTTCTCTTCACGAGTGTCACCGAAGCGGCTGGTGAGCTTGACAGCCCAGATAAAGCCACGGTTCTTCTTGGCATAGAGGTCATCGTGAGACA
>CACYRP010000021.1 GCA_902776765.1 Fibrobacter succinogenes | reverse complement strand
GCCGTGCTAAGGGCCGTAAGGTCCTCACCGTTAGCGACGAAATCTATAAGAAGTAAGTCGGGGCTGGCTTATAGCCACTCTGCGTTCTTATCGGCTGCCTAATCAGCCCGCTTACCGGCAAGTAGCCGTCCAAGGAAAGTTCGTCCGCGCTCCTTCTTTTAGTATGCGTTGGATAGAAAGTCCGGACGGTTTTTGTCGTTTCTGCTTCTTAGCCAAGAAGAAGAACGGAAATGCCGTGTATCGCAATAAGTGTCGTAGGCTCCTGCGACCACTGTTTTACGGTATTGTCCCGAATATCCAAAAGCCCGTTTGGGCGATGATTATCGTGAGCGACAATTCCAAGGAAATGTCTTCAGAGCGTTTCCGTGAATCTGCCCAGAAAATATTCCACAAGATGGAATGGGATAAGCAGCCGGATGTGGCAGAAGGTTAAACAAGCCTTGGTGGCGTTGCTAATCGCCCCGATTCGTCTATATCAATTGGTGCACCCCTATTTTTTCCATGGGGTCTGCAGGTTCCAGCCAACGTGTTCAAACTACGCAATTGAAGCCTTGCGCGTCCACGGACCCATCAAAGGTTTCTATCTTGCGGTTTTTAGAGTCTTAAGATGCAACCCCTTCTGCAAGGGCGGCTATGACCCGGTTCCGCCCCCTAAGGATAAAAAATGAACAAGAATACAATCATTGGTTCCATTCTTATCGCGATTATCGTGATTTGGTGGATGGCTGTCAATAATGCAAACGCCGAGGCGCAGGCTGCCGCTCGTGCGAAGGCTAGGGCCGCTGCGGCGCAGGTTTCCAAGGATTCTAGTGCTGCAGGTTCGCTCGTGGTGCCGAAGAAAACGCCCGAAATCAAGGCTGCTCCGGTGCTGGGTGGCTCAGACGAAAGCGGTTCGGCAAGCTCACCGACCTTGGCTGACGATAGCGCAAAGGCTGCTGTGAAGGCTCCGGCTGTAATCAAGGAACGCTCCGTGACGGTCGAAACCGACAAGTTCATCATGACGCTCACCAACAAGGGCGGCAAGGTCAAGAGCGTCATCGTGAAGGCTCTTCCGGATTCCGCAGGCAAGTTCCCGGAAATCATTCAGGACACGGCGCTTGGCGCCTTTGACTTGAAGCTCGACAACGCAGACCTCAGCGAAGCCATGTTCGAAATGGGCAACGCTCCTGAAAAGATTGTCGTGACCGACAGCGCAAGCGTTCAGTTTGCTTTCCAAGATGCAAACGGCAACCAGGTCATCCGTACTTACGGTTTTACCAAGAATGGTCAGGGCGTTCGTCAAGAGAACAAGTTTATCGGATTCAAGCCGAGCGCTTATGAGCTTGTTTGGAACGGCGGTCTCAAGGAAACCGAAGAAGTTCCGAAGTCTGGTGGATTCTTCGGAGCGGGACGCTCTTATTTCTTTAGCGAAGTCGTCTTTAACAACATGTATTCTGTTGAACGTGAAATGACCAATGAAGCCAAGTCCTTCAACGCTACTGAAGGTAAGGTTATTTGGGCGGGTCTTCGCCGCAAGTATGTGGCAATGACAGTTCAGTTTGATGAGGCTGTGCCTGCAGTACTCAAGGCTGTACCGATAAAAGTTGGTGGTAGTGACGCCGAACCGGCTACTTACAAGCTTACAATTGCCGACGACGTTCGCGGTGCCCAGTCCGTCAACTACGACTTGATGATTCTTCCGCTCAAGTGGGATGATCTCGCCTCGCTCAACAAGGACTACGAAAAGATTATCGTGAGTGGCTGGAGCTGGTGCGGTGCAGACGTCTGGTTTGTCTGGATTTGCAAGATGTTGCTCAAGCTCTTGAACCTCTTCTACAGCATTATCCCGAACTACGGTGTGGCTATCATCCTCGTGACGATTATCGTTCGCGGTATTACGACGCCGTTTACCGTAAAGCAAATCAAATCTACTCGCGGTATGGCCGCTCTCAAGCCGCAGCTCGACGAAATCAACCTCAAGTATCGTACCGACCCGCAGAAGAAGCAAGCCGCAATGATGGAACTCTACAGCAAGAACAACATCAACCCGCTTGCAAGCTGCACCGGTGGCTGCCTCCCGATGCTCATCCAGATGCCGATTTTCATGGGCCTCTTCTTTGTGCTCGGCCGTGCCATCGAACTCCGTGGTGCTCCGGCATTCCTCTGGATTTCTGACCTTAGCCGCAGTGACGTTGTCTGGAGTGGCATTAGCATTCCTATCATCATGCCGTCCGGCCTTGCCATCCTCCCGTGGCTCATGGTTGCAACGACCTACTTCCAGACCAAGGTGACGATGAGTTCTAACGCCGGCATGGACCCGGCTCAGCAAAAGATGATGGTGTGGATGATGCCTGCCATGATGCTCTTGTTCAGCGCTGTGATGCCGTCCGGTCTCGTGCTTTACTGGATTATCGGTAACATTTGGAGCATTGCTCAGTACAAGTACATCTACAGCAAGTTCCCGCCGATCAACGGCTCTACTCCGAAGACTTCTTCCAAACTCAAGGGCAAGAACGTCAAGGACGCCGAAATCGTGAAGTAATTCGCAAAGTAATTTGCAAAACGCCCCGCACACCGCGGGGCTTTTTTATTGCATTAGTCATCCATGCTCCTGCATGTAACGAGACTTAACTGGATTCTTCATTACGCTTCGCTCCATTCAGAATGACATACTCTCATATTGTCACCCTGGCCAAAGGTCACTGAGCCGGTTGATGAGCCTGTCGAATTAGTCGAAGTGTGCCGGGATTGTCTTTTTATATAAGCGTAATAAATTACATTGTTCCGGATTCAAGTCCCTTCACAGGGATGTAACGCACGGAACCGTCGGCGGAGATAATCATGGCGACGCCAGCCATGTAATTGACCCAGCGCCACTTTTCGTAGTAGCGCACGTTGGCGTGACCGTCAGTCACATAGGCGAGGAGCGGCACTACCAGGTAATCGTGCGTGCACATGATGTTGACGCGTTTCATTGTCGAAATGTTGGCAAGGATGTTACCCTTGATGAGTTCATCGCTGCGTGTTTTTAAATCGTAGAATGCGTCTTCGTAGGCGCCTGTAAATGCGTATTTAGAATAAACAGCCCAGCCGCCTTCGGCATTGACGTAGTTGTCTGCTTTGGAGCCGTCTTGAACGTACCAAGCGCCATCCATGTAGGGGAGAACATCCAGCGTGTAACCCACTTGGCCTTTGCCGATGGCGATTTCTTCGCAGCTCTCTTGCGTGCGTGTGTAGCCCGAGTAACCGTAATAAAAATCTTCTTTGGCAATAGCGGCAAGGCGCGCTCCAAGATTGCGGGCGTACGTTTTCCCGTTGCTAGTCAAGTGTCCGTTCGGGCCTGTCTCGTCGGTGCGTTCGCTGTGGCGGATGATGAAGACCGCCTTTTCGTCGGGCTTGAGGTTGGCGTAAACTTCGACAAGGTCGGTGAAACCGTCCGCTTCTTGTGGGGTAGCTACGCGCCATGCGCCGCTATCGAAAATGTAATAGGAATCGTGGTTGACGCGGCCTTCGCGGATTTCCTTGTCGTATTCGCCGGGGCCAAATCCTGCGGTGTCTTTTTCGATGGGTTGTGCAATGCGCCATTCCTTGGAATTCACGTCGCAAATGAATCTCACGGTCGAATGGTCCGCATGCTCGTAGTCGTTGGCAAATAGCGCACTTTGCCCTTGGTTCACGAATGTTACTTGCCCTGCATTTGCGTCGGTGCAGGCTTCAAAACCGTAAGCGATGGGGACAAACGCGCGCATGTATCGTTCAAAGTTTGGAATGGCTGCTACACCCCAAGATGATACGTTGTTGCGGATGTCATTGTATTTCCAAAGCGTGTCGAGACCTACAACCCAATCTGCAATTTTGATTTTCCAGTTTGGGTCGTTCCAAATGCCGTCGCCCTTGATGTCTTCGGTGAGGCTATTCACGAGGCTCATCATATCGGCTTCGCTGCGGTCTCCCTGTAACATCGCTGAAATCGCAAACAATGCGGCGCTATATTCGCTGTTCCCGAACATGTCCAAATCTTCGGCAACGGGCTTGTCTGTACGGCCGTCGGTGAAGTACGGTTGCGAATAAAGTTGAACGGTGTCAATGCCGAAGGCTGCAAAAATTTCGCGTTCTGCCTGAGCTTTGGCTTCTGCAAAATCAATGTGGTTCATTGCGAGTTGTTCAATGCGCGGAATTTCCAATTGCGTGAGAATGTTCACGTTGACGGAATTGCGAACGCGAAGGGGGGCAGTTGCGCCTGCATCTTCGGAAGTGTTAGCAACTTTAGTCAAAGCCGAAAGCGTCACGGGACTTGCAGACGTGCCACCGGTCACCAAGTTTCTGTGAAATCCCGTAGCAGAAATTTTCACATAGTTTGAATTGGTGCTGACACTTTCTAGCGTGTAGCGACCGTCGTTGCTTTGCACGCAGGAGCTTGCAGTGTGTCCGATTCCGTCGGCCCTGTAGAAGTTTAATTCGCTAGCTTCATTTAGAACAACAGAAGTCCCGAAAATGAATGGCCCGTTCTGTACGATTCCAAGAATAGAATCTCGCTGCAATCCGCTAAAACGAACTGTATCTACGTCGAAACTGGGCTGATGTGCAATTTTATCGACGGCGTGTAAAAGCCCGTCGCTACAGGTAATGCTAAAATCGGTGGAGTCGGCTGCGCTTCGCCATGTGCCTTTGACGCAAAGACGAGGCAAGTTTTCGTTCTGTACGAAGAAGGCGCGGCCTTCGCGGTTCGCGTCACATGCAGGCAAGTTGCTTTTGCTCAGCACGCTCAAAGTGTCAACAGGAGATACAGGTGTGTCTTGCGCGCCATTTTCGGGACTGCTTCCGTTATTGGTCGGATTCCCGTCAGAACCACACCCCACAGCAAACAATGCTGCAGCAAAAACAATCGCTGCTAAACCAAAAATTCTCATTCCATATACCTGTTGCGTTTGGGATTTCAGTCATCCTGTAGGCTAAGGCTGGTGAGCCTGCCGCGTATTCTATAGAAAGATAATTATTGTATAAAAATTTATTGGATGCAGTCGTGTCTAGAACGTTAATTAGTCGTGTATTTAAATGCTGGCGAAAGAGAAAATGAAAAAAAATGTATACAATTATGATGCGTAAGAAAAAAATTATTATCTTATCTCAAAATAAAAAAATCATGATAAAATAAGGAGAATTTATTATGGCAGATTTAAATAAATTGAAAAACGTTCAAAAAATCCAGAAAGTAGAAAAATTAGATGCTGTTGGGCAGCAAATTGCTTTTTTGAAAAAAATGGCTACGGACAAAACTTTGGCAAAGAAGTTCGTGGCAGAACCGGAAAAAATCGCTCGTGAAAATGGAATTGAAAAACTGGATGCCGATGTAACTAAGGCTATTGTGGAAAATGTTGTTTCCAATATTCCATTCACGGAAAAGGCTCGTGCCATTATTGGCGAAAAGAATATTAAATCTGCAGAAAAACTAAAAGCAGATTGTTTCTGTATATGGAATGATGTTGAAAAATTTGTAGAATACGTTACAGACGTTATTCATACAGGTGCGGCAAGGTTTTCAACGATAAAAACTGGAAAACTTGATGACCGTGTAATAAGTCGCTCTTCTATCAATAAGGTGATAAAGTCTAAATAAATGAATATTGAGCAAGAAAACCCGCATTTGCTTGGTGAAGATATTGTATACCATTATTACCGTATGCAATCGGAACCAATTCAGTACTTGAGTTTAGGTATTGAAATTACGGATAAATGTAATGCAAAATGTGATATATGTTATCAGTCTGCAGGGATACATAATGGTCATGTTATCAATGTAGATGCTGCAAAAAAATGCATTCGTGAAGCGGCAAAGAGTCCTTATATGGGAACTCGATTCCATGCAGTTGGTGGTGAAGCTTTTTTATATCCAAAAGTTCTTTTCCCTTTATTTGAAGAAGCAAAAGCTTCTGGTTTTACGGAAATTTCTGCGACTACAAATTGTTTTTGGGCGAGAACGGAGAAAAGCGCTGATGCCATGTGCTCGAAAATGAAAGATGCTGGAGTGACGCTTCTTGAAGTGTCGTGGGATTATTGGCATGCTCAACATAATCCGCCGGAATGTATTAACAATTGCTTGATATATTGCCGGAAATATGGTATTCGCACTAATCTTCGTTTTTTAACGACGAAAAGCCATAGCATTGAAGAAACTTTAAAAATGCTGGATCCATTTGCCGTGCGCCATGCATCTCAAATTTCATCAAGCTACGTTCTGTATTCAGGTAGAGCTATCGAAATGCTTCCGAGAGAAGAATTTTATAGTAACATAAATGGAATCTCTGGAATTTGTGTAGATGCGTTGGTGCTTACAGTCAATAGTTATGGTGAAGTCTATCCTTGTTGTGCTGGGTTTGATACATGCCGTAATTGTAATTTTGGTAATATCAATGATTCCTCTATCATCGATATTATGGATGACATGAATTCGGATCCTATGTTAAGACAGCTCGTTTTTCTGGGACCAAAATCTTACTATAAGATTTTAACGGATTATGGTTGCAAGGTTCCTGAAGAAAATAAATTTACCAATCATTGCGATCTTTGCCATTTTATCTTTTCTAATGATGAACGGGTGAAAATTGTAAGGAATCATTTTGATAAACTTCAGCAGGATTCTATAGAAAAGGCTATTGCTGTATTAGAAAAAAAATTATCTGCGAAGGTGCTTGAATAATGAAGAGTGTTAAAGAGCAGTTGGTTGCATCCTTGGAACGGGTGCAAGTTGTTTTGAAAAGTAATGATTCTAATTCTGGATATACTTTAGATGTAGACAGTGTTGTTAAATGGTTTGAAAAATTAGATAAATGGTTAGAAAAATATTATGAAGAAATAGGACAAGTTAATCTTGTTTATTTTAAAAATCGAAATGTGGAAATATTAGGAAATGAAATTTTTTGTTATGAAGAAGATTTGAAAAGAATTTTAAGAGGAGTAAAAAATTATCATTTTGCTGTTGAAATGAAATTTGACTTGAATTATTTTGTGAAAAATTTTTCAACGATATTGAATTGCAAAACAGAACGATTAGTTGATAATATTTCCATTATTATTTGTGATACAGAGTGTTCTATCGACAAAGAAAATTTAGATCGCTTGCTCTGTGATATGATCCCTTATTATTCAGGCTTTAAAATAATAGGATCCTACGATGCTCTTATGCATTATGGCTTGTTTTCGATGAAATCTGTGTGCAGTACTCATTTGGATCTAAGCATGGTTGATGGAGAGCTTGAACGTTTGTATCCAAATTATGAAAAGCCCTGTATGAATAAAATTTCAACAATTGTTTATTCCGATGGGTACGTGTATCCTTGTGAAGGTCTTGTTGGCTTAAAAAATGCGGCCATTGGCAAGATTAATGCTGGTTCTGATGAAATGAAAATTTTTGAAGAACGTCGCAAACCGCTTCTGGAGTGGTATAAGGATGGGCCCAGTTTAGAAAATGAAGATATAATTGTTGAAAGCGATGAATTGCCGTATTATTGTAGAAGGCATCGCGCTCAGTTAATCGAACAGTCTAAAGGAAACTGTTTTTAGTTATTTCTTAATCTTATCGATTAACCTTTTCGCAGGGAATCCAACAAGTTGGAATCCCTTTTCCCATATAAAGTCCTTGATGCGCTCGGTGCGGGTCTCGTTGCATTTCGGGAGCCAGCTGGCGTCAAAGTCTGCGTCAAGGCCTGCTTTTAATACAAGTGCAGTATAGTCTTTATTGAGCGCATCGTAAGCGTGGTGGCGCACAAAGTGCTTCTTTTCTTCATAATCGAAACGGCGTTCCAAAAGCTTGCGCTTGATGAATCCGGCGCCTTGTTGGGTGAGCTCGTCGTATGCGAAGAATACAGGGCGCTCTGTGTGATAGAGCGATTCCATGAGGACTTCGGCTTCGGTGAATTTTTCGCTTAATCCCACTTCGAGCTTGCGGGTGACATCGTAGAATTCCGTTTGCTCCGGCGTCTCGAAAATGTGCAAGAAGAACACGCCGAGGGCGGCGGGTTTCATGTACAAGAAGAACGATTGCAAATGCGGTGCAAATTCGTCGTTGCTCGTGAGCGAAACGACGTCTGCATTGCTTTTTTCGGCGCGTTCGAAGAATTCCTTGAATTTGTTCTTGTAGTAAACAATGGAATCGTTGATGAGCAGCAAGCGCTCCACATCGCGTGTGATGATGCCGGGAGCGTAGTTGCCTGCTGCGTCTGTGCGGTTTGCCTGCAGTTGCAAATAACGCCGCCACATGCCAAAATCAAACCCGCGATTTTCGGTGAGGAAAAGCTCGATGTGATTTTCCTTCAGAAAATCGTAGGTGTCGCTCGAAAGCGTTCGGCGATTCGTGAGGAGAACGACCCTGAAGTCGGTCTCGGCGAGATGCTTGAGCGCAAAGCGGACATAGCCGGGGAGGTCTTCCCCGGTCTGGTAACTGGCGTAGAGGGCGACTTTATTGCATGCGTCCATCAACTACCTCTCTTATCTCCCGCGACGGCCTCCGCGGCTGCTGCGTCCGCGACCTTTTTCGCTGGACCTGCGGCCACGCCTTGCTTCGCGCGGTTCGCTGGCTACATGGAATCCTTCGCCGAATTCACGGGAGTCGCGATGGCCACGCTTGTCGAAACGGCGATCTTCACGGCTATCGCGAGAGTCTCGGAAATCGTCGCGGCCCTTACGGAGTCCCTTATGACCGCGGGCATCGCGGCCGGTGCGTTCGAAAATCGGACCGTCAAAATCTTGGCGTCCACGGCGGCCGCCAGAAATGTATTCCGGTTCGAAATCATCGTCTTCGTCCGGCTGGCTCACATAGCCGAGTGCTTCGGCGGCCGCGGCGCGGTCTGCGCGATCCTTGAAGTTGCGTATGTCGCGTTCGGTATCTTCACGGCTGCGGCGCTTTTTCGGTTCGGGGCTCAGCTTTTCGGTAATGCTGAAGTCTGCCTGGCCGCGCAACGGATCCACGCGCAACAGCTGTACCATCACCTTGTCGCCACGGCGGAAGGTGCGGCCACTGCGCTTGCCAAATGCAAGGCCCTGGTCTGGATTGAATACGTAGAAGTCGTCGCCAGCGATATCGCGGTAACGCACAAGGCCTTCTGCAATCGGATCGTCGATGGAAATGTAGATGCCCCATTCTTCGATGCCCGTGACACTTGCTTCGAAGCTGTCGCCAATGCGGCTCTTCAAAATCCAGCAACTGCAAACCTTGATGGCAATGCGTTCCACCTTCATGTTCTTGATTTCGTTTGCCGAAATCAAGTCGCAAACTTCAATCACGCTGTTCACGCGTTCGGCATCGATTTCCTTGCCCTTGCGCGCCAATTCACGATGGCACCAGAGGTCCGCGTAACGGCGGATCGGCGAAGTGAAGTGGCTGTAATCTTGCCAGTTCAAGGCGAAGTGCCCAAAGCTGTTTGAATCGTAATGGGCCTTCTGCATACTGCGCAAAATGCGGTTCGTGAGAGTTTCGTCGCCCTGGGCGCGCTTCACCAAGTGCTCGTAAAGCTTGAAAGCTACCGGGTTCAAGTTCGTGTCGCCACTGCGCGGCTTGCCCAAATCACGCAACATTACCGGAGCGTCCTTGAACAGATCCGGGTACATGTAGTACAGTTCCATGATGTCCTTGGTGTCTGGAGCTTCATGGATACGGTAAATGCCTTGCAGTTTGCGCTGCTTGAGTTCCTTGGCACAGCAGTTGTTCGCAATGAGCATGCACTCTTCCACCCAGGAATTCGATTCATCGTGTTCGCGCGGTACAATTTTGACCGGTTCGCCATTCTCGTCGAACTTGCAGCCATATTCCGTTGTCTGGAATTCGAGCAAGCCTTCCTTGGTGCGGTTCTGCTTGAGGAGCGCGGTCACTTCGGCAAGGGCCTTGATAGAATCGTCGCCTTCTTCCATCATCTGCACGGCCTGCTGGTAAGTAATACCCTTCGTAATCTTCACGACGCTACGGTGGAAATCCCAAGAGAGCACATTGGCATGCTTGTCCAATTCCATCATGCAAGTGAATGCACAACGATCCACGCCTTCGTGCAAACTGCAAACACCGCTCGAAAGCTTTTCCGGGAGCATCGGCACTGCGGTCCACGGCAAGTATTGCGTATAACTTCTTTCGAGAGCTTCTTCGTCGAGGTCAGATCCTTCGGGCACATAGTAGCTCACGTCGGCGATATGCACGCCCAGCTTGTAACCGCCATTTGCTGTACGTTCCACGCTAATGGCGTCGTCGTGGTCCATGGCGCCTTCGGGGTCAATGCAAAGAATGTCCAGCTTGCGGTAATCCACGCGGCCCTTGAAATCTTTTTCGGTCGGATCCGAAATAGATGCCACGTACTTTTCAATAGCTGGGCTAAATCCCTTGGGGAGATTGCTCTCTTCCATGAACTGCTTTTTAACTTCGTCCCAACTGATGTTGTTCAGCTCGGCGGAACGGTCCACCTTTGCCAAATAGCTATGCTTGAGCTTCGGGTGCGGATAAAGTGTAAAGCTGATGGTCTCGCCTTCCTTGCCCGGAGCCTGCCTGCGGTGGCACATTTCATAGACTTTGCCCGTATCGAGTTCTGTTACTTCCCAGTCTTCGTCACCGGTCTGGTGCAGAATGCCGCGCTTCACACGTGTGCCGGAATCCTTTTCGGTCTGGCGGCGGCTGCGAGCGCCCGGACGGCGGTTGTCTTCGACGCCCTGTTCCGCAAGTTTTTTGCGGCGCTTTTCGCGCTTGTCTTCCAGCGGTTCGCCATCGCCCAATTGATATTCCTTGTGCGCAGAACGCTTTAAAACACCACGCTCAATCATGTCGGCGAGGAGTTGCTTAAAAGCCATCTTCTGTTTTTTCGGGAGGCCGAGAGCGCTACGGAGCTGGCTCCCTACCATGGGTTCGTCACGAAGTATTGCAATAATTTGTTCTTCGCTCGGTAATTCTCTAGCCATAATTAAGCCTCCTTGTTTTCAGTTGCCGCTTCTTTTGCTGCGGCAAGTTCCGCCTGCTTGTACGGCATCGCGGATTCAATCAAATCGTGGGTTTCGTCGCGGAGGTCGGCCATTGGCTTTTCGGCGTAATCTTCATAGCGGATCAGCGGGTGAACGACCATCTCGACGGTGCCGGAATAAACCGCCCACTTGACCTTCGGGAGAATCTTTCCGGTATTGATAAATGTAACTGGCAAAATGTCAAAGTGCTGTTCTTTTGCCAAACGGAAAATTCCATTTTGGAACTTGAGCATGTGGCCGTCTTCAGTGCGGTGACCTTCGGGGAATACAACAATGTTGTAATTGTTTTCGAGACGCTTCTTGAGAATTTTGCCGAGACCAGCGTTTTTGCGCGGATTCTTGTGGATGGGAATGTTGCCGGAACGGTTCAAGACCCAGCCGAATACGGGCGCTTTCCAGAGGCTTGCCTTAGCCATGAACGAAGCCGACGTAATGGAATGCCAGACAACGTTGATGTCCAAAAAGCTCTGGTGGTTAGCGACGATGACGTAGTTTACGCCCTTTGGAATGTTTTCAGCCCCCTTGACAGCAACCTTAATGCCAAAAAGCTTGAAAATGATGTTCCTGAAGGCGAAAGTGCAAACCTTGGTGCAGTTTTCCCAATGCCCGCGGATGCCGCAATAGAGAGTGTAGGGGATACCCGCAACAACCATGATAGTGAAAACGACGATGTAATAAAAGAGTGCAAGAATAGCGCGCATGATCTCTGCTTGTTAAATGTGAACTGAAGCCTACTCAATATAAATAGGTCCCTATGGGCTTAATGTATATTTTTTGAGCGGAGTAAATCGGTTGTTTTTATTACATGCGCATAAATATGCACTTGTCATTCCCGATTTAATCGGGAATCTCCTATTTCCTTGAGAAAAAACTATATTCCTCAACGTAAAACATGGAGTTTTAAATTATGGAAATTAAATGGCTTAATCCCGATGCTAAGTTTGACCGTCTTGTTTTGGCGGGTGATATCGGTGGTACGAATACGAATCTTGGTCTTGTGGGTTACAAGGATGGCAAGTTTACGCTCATTCTCGAAACTGTTTGCCCGAGCCAGTGCATTGAAGGGCTCGATACCCCGATCCGCGAAACGCTCAAGGCTGCTATCGAAAACCGCGCCGATTTGAAGCCGTCCCACATCTGCATCAGCGCCGCAGGTCCGGTGGCAAACAACAAGTGCGTCATGACGAACCTTCCGTGGTGCGTTGACGGCGATGCCATCACGAATGCAACCGGCATCCCGACGCTCGTGATTAACGACTTTATGGCCATTAGCTACGGCATCCCGACTCTGGATGTCGATGACCCGAATCAGATTCTCAAGTTCAAGCATACCGACGGTAGCGAACCGAAGCCGCAGAAGGCTACCAAGGCCGTGATTGGCCCGGGTACCGGCATGGGCGTTGGTTTCCTCGCATTTGACGGCGAAAAGTACATCCCGGCTTGCTCCGAAGGTGGCCATTCTACGTTCGCCCCGTTCGACAAGGAATCCCAGGACTTCCGCGACTACATGGAAAAGCGCATCGGCACCGTGCCGGGCGTCGAACCGCTCGTCTCTGGCATGGGCCTTGCTCACCTCTATGAATGGTGGCGCGACACGAAGGGCGTTCCGCAGAACGATGCCTTCAAGAAAATTGAAGAAACCGATTGGCATGACCGCCCGAAGTACATCAGCCGCGCAAGTGACACCGATCCGGTTGCTGCCGAAATGATGCGCATGTTCGTGAAGATGCTTGCCCGCTTCGCCAGCGACGCCTGCACGTTGTTTCTCCCGCTGGGCGGTTTCTACCTCGCCGGTGGTACGGTGCAGAAAGACCTCCGCTGGCTTGAACGCGATAACTTGTTCATGACCTGGTTCGAAAAGAACTACAACCCGAACATCCGCCCGCTTTTGAACAAGATCCCGGTTTACCTCATCAAGGATTATAGCATTAGTTTGTACGGAGCTGCTAATGCTAGCTTGAATTTGCAGAAGTAAGCGTATTTGTCATGCCCGCCTCCGAGCGGGCATCACTTTATCGGCGGAGGCGAATGGAAATGCGCCGAAGTCGATGGGTCTAGAGCTTTGTTAATCCCAGCCGCAAAGGCTGGGATTTTTTTATATTGCATCCAAAAGAAAAGGCTTTAATTCATGGCACGTATTTCGAAATCGGCAAAATCGTCGCAATCCTCGGCGACTCTCGGCTTTGAACAGCAAATCTGGAACGCCGCTTGCGAACTCTGGGGGCACATCCCCGCGGCGGATTACCGCAAAATTTTCACCGGGCTCATTTTCTTGCGCTACATTTCGGCCGCATTCGAAAAACGCTACAACGAGCTCGTCGCCGAAGACGAAGGCTTTGAAGAAGACCTCGACGAATACGTGAGCGAAAACATCTTCTTTGTTCCGCAAAACGCCCGCTGGTCCGAAATCGCGAAAGCCGCTCACACTCCCGAAATCGGCAAGATTCTCGATCAGGCGATGATCGAAGTCGAGAAGAACAACAAAGCGCTCAAAGGCGTGCTCCCCAAGAACTATGCGGCCCCCGACCTCGACAAACGTGTACTCGGCAATGTGGTCGATGTGTTCAGCAACATGGACATGAGCGACACCGAAGCAAGCAAGGATTTGCTCGGTCGTACCTACGAATATTGCATCGCGCAATTCGCAAGCTACGAAGGCGTCAAGGGCGGCGAATTCTACACCCCCGCAAGCGTCGTGAAAACCATCGTGAGCATCCTCAAACCGAGCGAAGGCAAGCGCGTCTATGACCCCTGCTGTGGTTCCGGCGGCATGTTCGTGCAGAGCATCAAGTTTATCCAGGACCACAGCGGCAACCGCAACAACGTAAGCGTTTACGGACAAGAAGCCAACGCCGACACTTGGAAAATGGCAAAAATGAATATGGCTATTCGCGGCATCGATGCGAACTTCGGCGAACACCACGAAGACACGTTCTTCCACGACCTGCACGCCAACGAACGCTTCGACTTCATCATGGCGAACCCGCCCTTCAACCTCAAGAACTGGGGCCAGGAACAACTGCAAGAAGACCCGCGCTGGCAATACGGCCTCCCGCCCGCAGGTAACGCGAACTTTGCATGGATCGAACACATGATCTACCACCTTGCACCCGGCGGAAAAATCGGGCTCGTCCTTGCGAACGGCGCGCTCAGCACGCAAACCGGCGGCGAAGGCGAAATCCGCAAACGCATCATCGAAGCGGACCTCGTCGAAGGCATAGTCGCCATGCCCACCCAGCTCTTCTACAGCGTCACCATCCCCGTCACGCTCTGGTTTATAAGCCGCGGCAAAAAGCAGAAAGGCAAGACGCTCTTCATTGACGCCCGCAACATGGGCCACATGGTGGACCGCAAGCACCGCGACCTCAGCGAACAGGACATCGAACGCCTCGCGAGCACCTTCGAGAAATTCCAGAAAGGCAAACTCCAAGACGAGAAAGGCTTCTGTGCCGTAGTCGAAACCGCAGACATCGCCAAGCAGGACTACATCCTCACCCCCGGCCGCTACGTCGGCATCGAAGACGCCGTGCAAGACGACGAACCCTTCGAGCAGAAAATGACCCGCCTCACCGGCGAACTCTCCGAAATGTTTGCGAAAAGCCACGACCTCGAAAATCAAATCAAGAAGAACCTGGAGGGCCTCGGATTCAAGATGTAATGACCCTGGCGGGGGAAGCCTCCCCCTGACTTCAGCCCCGCTGTGCTGTCACCCTGGAGCGCAGCGATAGGGCCCATCGGGTCTTCCGTCACCCCTTCGAGCGGGGACACCCCGCAACGCCCCGAAAGCAAACAAGGACGAGCCGATATAGCAAACGCCATTGCGAGAAGCGAACGCGACAAAGCAATCCAAGAAATTATGAGAATCCAAAGCCTTAAAAGAATTGAAGAGAACAGAGAATGAGCAAAACGGAATGGAAAGAATACGAGATGTCTGAACTCATAGAAGAAATTTCTATGGGTCCATTCGGATCGAATATTAAAGTTGAATGTTTTACGGACTCCGGAGTGCCTGTTCTCAACGGAAGTAATCTTGTTGGCTTTCGATTAAACGAAGACTCCTTCAACTATGTTACAGAAGAGAAAGCTACATCTTTAGGAAAAGCGAACGCCTATCGTGGCGATATTGTGATTACACATCGTGGCACATTGGGGCAAATTGTTTATATTCCGCAGAATTCCAAATACAGTCAATACGTCATTTCGCAAAGTCAGTTTAGCGTGCGATGCAATGAAAAAGTAATTCCTGAATACCTGGTTTACTATTTTCATTCAAGATTAGGTCAGCACAAATTATTGTCTAACGCCTCTCAGGTAGGCGTTCCATCTTTAGCAAGACCGACTTCAACTTTTCAAAAATTGACTATCAGCATACCGCCTGTTGCAAAGCAAAAAGAAATAGTTAAAATCCTATCATCCCTTGATGACAAAATCGAACTCAACAATGCGATAAACAGGAATTTAGAGGAACAAGCCCAAGCAATCTTCAAAAGTTGGTTCGTTGATTTTGAATCCTTCGGCGGGAAAATGCCGGAAGATTGGAAATTAGGGAAATTGGGGGATGTTGCTGAAATCAAAAAGAAGGCTTTCCATCCAGAAAAGAATCCTGGCTTGATTGTAGAACATTACAGTCTACCCGCATTAGATGAAAAACATTATCCTGTATTTGAAGTTGCAGATGGGATCAAAAGCAATAAGTTCGTCGTGTCCAAAGAATCTGTTTTAATTTCTAAGTTGAACCCAGATACTAAACGCATATGGCGTCCCTACTGTATATCGGAGAATCCTATTTGCTCTACAGAATTTGTTGTATTTGAATCAATAAATGGGTCTCATCGCGACTTTCTGTACAGCATTATTGATAGCCAGCAATTTTACGATTTTATGGGAAGCCTAGTAACCGGTTGCACAAACAGTCACCAGCGAGTCTCACCTGAAACATTGTTGACATTCCCTATCGCAATTCCTCCCAAAACAATTCTAAAATCATTCTGCGATAAAATAACCCCAATCTACGAGATGATTGAAAAGAATGTATTGGAAAATCAACGATTGGCAAATTTACGAGATTCTACGCTTCCTAAGCTGATGTCTGGTGAAATAGACTCGGACAAAATAGCAGTCTAGGCCGCTAAATTCCTGTTTATTTGATTATTCAACTCTATCTTATCGTCAAATGCAGAGAGTACTTTTACAATCTCATTTTGCTTTGTGATAGAGGGCAACTTTATTTTCAGTTCAGCGAGAATAGGAACATATAAGTTCTTTTGGACGCTTCCTACAGCAAGATGCTCAAACTGCTCTTGACGATTCAGCAAACTGTAATAGATAAATTGAGTATTGACTTTTTCCGATGGAGCAATGTTGATTACAGCTCGATTTCCGCACATATAATCCTTCAAAATCCCCAATCGTCCGATTGTTCCTGATTTACTTATTCCAATCGTATTAGGCTTGAAAAGCTTAGCACTTTTCCCAGCACTAAGAAAGCCTTTTTCCGTAAGAGTTCGTGATGTATTGTACACATTGCCATTGTTCAAATCGGTTGCTCTGAGCCACTTGATATTGCCATCAAAATATTCAGAAAAATTTTGTGAAGGATTAACATATCCTTCTTGAAATTCACAAACATCACCCAATTTGCATTCTTTCCATTCGCTCATAGTATTACCCGATATATTTCCTATGAGCAAATTTAACATTGTTTTGCTTGACCATGGCATATTGCAACGTCGTATCAATGCGTCGATGCCCCAATAAACGCTGCAATTGCTCAATTGGCATACCCTTGTCAATCGCCATTGTCGCCATAGTCCGTCTAAATTTATGCGGATGAACTCGGTGAATGTTCAGTTTTTGTCCTAATTTTCGCAAATGGCTCTCGATTCCATTAATAGAAAGCCTCCGGTGTGGAGCCTTTAGCGAAACAAACAATGCCGGATTAGAATCATTGCGACTGTTCAAATATTCCTGCAAATGAATCTTCGTTCGGGCGTCAAAATACACAATCCGCTCCTTGTCGCCCTTACCCAGAACAACGCATTCCCGATCTTCAAAATTGATATCATCCTTGTTCAACAGAACCATTTCACCAACACGAATACCCGTCGAAGAAAACATGTCAATCATTGCAACATCGCGAAGTTGACGACTCCCGTCACGCATCTGCTCCAGCGATTCATCGGAATATGTTTCCTTGATGCAAATTGTCGTCTTAATCTTGTGAATTCGCCGAACCGGACTCTTGAGGATATAGTTTTCATCCTCCAGCCAACTGAAAAAACTCGACAAAATCCGCCGAACATTATCCACCGTAACCTTGCTCAACCCCTTACTTTGCTGATAATTGGTCAAATAACTTCTCAAGTCATCCGTCTGAATTGATTTAATCCCTTTCCCTATACTCGACAGAGCAATCTCAATCGTCGTTCCGTAATACTTCAAAGTCTTCGGAGAACACCCCTCCGTCTGCTTCGCCGCCAAGAACGCAGAAACAAGCCGTCCGTCATTGTCCTCCTGCTGAGATTCCGCTTTCAGCGAGACTTCATATTGTGCGAGAACCGTTTCCAACGTATTCTGTAAGGCTTTTGCCTGGACATTGTCCAAATGCCCCTGCATCGCCAATACCACCTGAGATATAAGATTTTGCATCATAGAGATTTCCTTATTTAAAAACCCCAATGATAGCACCATAAACAGGAATTTAGAGGAGCAAATTCAAACTCTTTTCTTAGAAATGTTTTCTAACGATCCTAGTGAGCCCCTTGGTACAGTTGTCGAAACAACTTCAGGAGGAACGCCCAATCGTAAAATTGAAGAATTTTATGAGAATGGATCTGTTTGCTGGGTCAAATCAAAAGAATTGCAAGGTTCTTTTATTACAGACACAGAAGAAAAAATTACTAATGAGGCTCTTGTAAAATCAGCTGCAAAAATAATACCTGCTAACTCGGTAATGATTGCAATGTATGGAGCCACTGTTGGCGAATATGGAATTATTTCAAAAAAAATGGCTTGCAATCAAGCAGTATGTGCACTACTTGAGAATGAAAAATATCCATACACGTATTTATTTATGCTTGTAAAAACACGAAAACAAGATTTAATAAACATGGCAGTAGGTTCTGCTCAACAAAATATTAGTCAAGTCATAATAAAAGAAATGCTTGTCCACTCAGATTTAGATAAAATTCAGAAATTTCACAAATGCGTCGCCCCTCTATTTCAGGAAATGAAACAAAATAAAGAGGAAAATGTTCTCCTAAAAGGTATTCTTGACTATTTACTTCCCAAATTAATGTCTAATGAAATCAATGTGGACTTGGCAAGGTCAAACCGCTAAATTCCTGTTTATATAAAATAACTAGAATTCATTACAAGATGTAACAATAAAATAACATCACTAAATGAATAAAAAAATTACTTTCCGTGAAAGGAGTTTAAAAAATATATGACTAGAATATTTAATTCGTGGCAATCTGATTTACCTTCAAAAACCAACCGAAGCTTTATTCAAGATGCATTAAAACAATTGGGAACGGCAAATACAGAATGGTATTTTGATGAGGCAACTAGAGATTGCCCAGGAAGCCCTGATATTGCAATTGCTCTTGAAAATAAAATTCGCAAATCAGATATTTTTATTGCTGATATATCAATTACAAATCCGACCTATGACGGAAAAAAAACTCCCAATCCAAATGTTTTATTCGAACTTGGGATTGCGCAAGGAGTTTTAGGATGGGAAAGAATTATTTTAATAGTTAACGAACAATACGGTTCAGTCAAAGAAATGCCGTTCGATATTTCAAAGCATAGAGCTATAGTATATAATTTCGCCAAAGATCCTAAAAAGAATTTATCAAAAATAATAAAGGTCGCGATTGAGCAAATTGAAGTCAGCAATCCGCCAAAACAAATATACAAAGAACAGTCTGTTGAAGAAATAAAACATTCAAGAGATGTTAATACATTAACAGGATTGTTGAATTACATAGATTTGACCGCATTAAGCCAAAGAGCTAATGAAGGAGCTAGATACTTACAGCATTCTGTTATCAACTATAGTGATTTTCTCAATATCGCTTTAAGCGATGTAACGTTTTCCTTATACAATAAGGATCTAGAAAATTTAATCAGGAATATTCAGCACGAGCTGAATTTATCTTTTAATGGCAATTATAAGGATGTTGGAAATAATCAATTTGACGTATGGAGTTTGCCAGGTGATATTTTCCCAAGTAAAGCGGAAGAAAATAGGTTTGAAAAGGTTAACCAAGCATGTCAACGACTCGGGCAGTTAGTTCATAATTTTTCTGAAATAATAAAAAATTCATATCTAGAAATAGATTTGGAGAAAACAAATTTGGCCGCAAGAAAATTTTTGTATTCGGCTTAACAAACAATCTTACTTTTCTAAGAGGGCACTCTTAAATCTTTGATGTAAAAAAGGAAAATAAAATGATAACCATATCAGCAATGAACGAAACAATAGTAAAAACATACGTTTCGCAATTACAATCAAAATGCAATAACAATGACATCTATGTGTCTTTAACACCGCAATTATATAGTGAGGCGACACCCAATTATTGGGAATTGAAAATGTCATTTGAACAACAGCTTGGCGCTTCTACATTACTTAGAGCGATTGCTCAAATTGCGTTTACAGGCAATATTGAAACAGATTTCAAAATAGTAAAAATATTTCATGAAGCGCAATCAAATGCTTTGGTAAATATGTACAATGCAAATAACAAACGATAAATTTCAACTTATACCTTCCGCAAAGGTATTCAAACGAGAAATATGTTTGTTGCCATAAGAAGGGTCGGGTGCGAGAAAACCTGACCCTTTTTATAAAATTTTCTAACCTTACCCGGTCTACCCAAACGCCAGCCTAAAATTCCTTCTCCAGAAGTTTACAAATTCTAATTATTTATATATATTTGTAAACAACGGAGATTCGTATGGCAGATCTTTCAATTTTTTCGGCTAGGCTAAAAAGTGCTCGCAATATGAAGGGCTTGTCTATGGACGACTTGTGTGCGTCTATGGGCAATATCGTTTCGAAGATGGCGATTTCCAAGTATGAGAATGGTCAACTTGCACCGAACAGCACGGTCATTATAGCCTTGTCTAAGGCATTGGAACAGCCCGTTGATTACTTCTTCAGGCCGTTCTCGGTGCAAGTGGAATCCGTCCGGTTCCGCAAAAAGAGTTCCCTTGCAGAGAAAAAGATCAAGAGCATCCGCGAATCCATCGCCGACCTGATGGAGCGTTACCTCAACATCGAGGAAATCTGCAACGAGTCTAGCGCATCTGCCTCCATCCCCAAGATGAATGTTTCGTCTGTCAGAGGCGTAAAAGAAGCCGCCGCAAAACTCCGTCAGAAATGGAACCTCGGTTTGTCTGGCATCATCAATGTCATAAGTCTGCTCGAAGAACATGGCGTAAAGGTTTTGGAAATCAACGCACCGGATTCTTTCGACGGAATGAGTTCTTTGGTCAACGAGAAATTTCACATTGTCATCTTGAACAAGACTTTTTCTGTAGAACGCAAGCGTTTTACCACATTGCATGAACTCGGACACCTCGTTCTAAAGTTTCCCAAGACCGTTGACGAAAAACAGGAGGAATCGCTTTGCCACCTGTTCGCCAGCGAAATGCTGCTTCCAGAATCCGAATTGAAGCGTATCCTCGGCCCTGTCCGCAAAGACATTTCTTACCAGGAACTGAAGACCATCCAGCTCGGTTACGGAATTTCTTGCGATGTCATCATGTACAAAGCGAAGGAATGCGGAATCATTTCGGAACAACGCTACCGCACCTTCTGCATACAGAAGAACAAGGTTGCCCGTTTCAAAGCCCTTATCGAAAGGACTCTATACCACCCCGAAGAATCCACCCGCTTTGTAAGTTTAGTGTACAAAGCGTTAAGCAAGGATCTCATCACCATCTCGAAGGCCGCAAGCCTCCTGCATCAAGACATTGAACAAATCCGCTCTGATTTGGCACTGGTATGATTGAAGAACGCATTGTCATAAGTGATGCCAACATCATCTTGTAACGGATGTTTTTGACTACCACCAGTGGTTCAGTCGACATCATTTTGCTACTTTAATGTCACTTTCAACAGGGAATCAAACATGTGCAATTTTATTGGTATTGAATATTTAGTCGCACTTGCTTTAATAATCAATAACAAGGAAGAGATTTCTCTTGCTGAACTTAATGAATATGGTGTGAAAATCACTAAAATCATTAAGGATCGTAAAATAAATGCAGTTTTTCTTTTTTCAAGCAAATATGCCATTGACATGGTTCGAAATTATTCTGATTGTTTTGAATGGAAAGAAGAAGAATCTGTGTTGCGTAGAATCGTTAGCAACGATGTTTTGATATCCAAGTTCTTAGATTATCTATCTACAGACGTTTTGCTTGCTGCTCAGGAAACCAGGGATACGAATGCAGCCTAGCAATTTCGTAAAAATTAAAGACCCTATATACGGTTATATCGAAATTGAAGAAGATGATGATGTAAAGACCATTATCAATTCTGTCTTATTTCACAGATTAGAAAACATTATACAGACAAGCTATACAGCTGTATATCCATCAAGCGTCCACAACCGATTTATTCATTCTATTGGCGTTTATTATTTGGGGTCGCTTGCAATTAAGGGAATTAAAAAGAATTGTAACAACGAAATAACCCAAGAATTGAGCAAGTACGAGAGGACTTTTAAACTAGCTTGTCTGCTGCATGACCTGGGACATTCCCCATTTTCTCATACTGGAGAAGTCTATTACGACAATGTTAAAGAAACTCCTTGGGATCGATTGATGAAGGAACTCTCCGATGAAGAGTTCAACTGTGATGGGAATGATCTTGGTAAACATCCTGGCGCAGCCCATGAGCGAATGAGCGCACTAGAATCTATAATAGCCTTTAAAAAATACATTCAAGAGGATCAACGGTCTTTTTTCGTTCGTTGTATTATCGGGCTTAAATACAAAAACAAAACAGATATTAGAAATTGTTTTATCGAGTTGCTAAATTCTTCCACAATTGATGTTGATAAACTCGACTATTTGATTAGAGACCGTTATTTCACTGGTTTCAAATCAGTATCAATAGATTACGAACGACTTTTAGGGTCTGTGTGTATTGTAAAAAACGATGATGATGACTACATATTAGGATTCACAAAAACAGGGCTTAGTACGCTTGAAAGTGTGATTCTTGCGCATGACATGGAACGCAAATGGATTCAGGGACACCCTGTTATACAATATGAATGCTTTTTATTGGATTCCATTATATACAAAATAGTAAAGAGATACAAAGAACAAGGCGTTGAATTGTTTTCATTAGAGGCTCTAACAGAAAAAGGGCTGCCTTATGGAAACGACAAGTTTGTTCGCTTGCTCTCTGATGCGGATATTCTTTTCACCGCGAAAAATGAATTGTACGATTCTAATGCTGTACAAGAGTATTTCAATAGAGATAAACGTAAGAGATCTCTCTGGAAGACTGAAGCCGAGTATCGTTTTTTTGTTGAAACAAATTTAAGCGAAAGAGAAAACGAAAAACTTGGTTCGATTATTGATTCGCTTCAAAAAGAAATTGACACCTATCGCGAAAAATGTGAAGAATTGCCTTTAATCGACGATGATTTTTTGAAATATTTGGAAGATGAGATCCAAAAGAGTAAAGATATCGACCCATCTCTTAGAAAAAATACTCGAACAAAACAAAAAATTTTAAATCTTGTCAATAAGATAAAAGATTTTTCTAAGAGTAACGGCTGCAAATTTGATTATTGCCTAAGAACTTGCAAACAATTCAACTCCAGTTTTAACAAAGACGCACTAAAGAAAGCAAAAATCTTTTTTGATGGTAACAAAACTGTTGATCTTGAAAAAGTCATCAATCTCTTTGAACAAGAGAAACCTAAAGAAAATTTCTTTTATTTCTACGTGGATCCAGAAGATCACTTAAAATTCGATACAGCCGGATTTGTAAAAGTGTTGCGTGAATTCGTTGATAACGAGTGATAAGGACTCGCTTAACTCAATCGAAAGCTCCTGCACGGAACATTTTGGGAATGTTGAGAGCCTGGCGCAATTCCTTCTGCGTCCTAGACGAAAGCGGTCCCATCACGTAGAAATCAGAATCCTTGTATTCGGGCAACATTTTGAACGCGCAGTCAGGGCGAATCAAATCGTTTGTCAGCAAAGTAGAATCATGCGTAGTCAACAGAACCTGGCTTTGGACGTTCCGCAACATTTCCACGACTTTTGCAGCCGTTTTCTCATGATAGAAAGCGTTGAATTCATCAAGGTAAACAAAGCTGGGCGTGGTCGATGCATTCCCTTGCATTTGCATGTACCAGAAAAAGAAGAATACGAGAGCCTGAGTTCCTGTAGAAGCATTCTCCCAGAAATCTATAATGTGGTTACCGCCAAAATCAAAGAATAACTTTTCCTGTCCATATATTTTTAGGCTTTTCAACTTGCAGTCAACATCAACAGAATTGAGGAAATCTTCAAGTTCCTTGAGCTTCCCTTTCCGTATAATCTCAACATCAACTTGCGTGCTGCCAACGGCAAAACCTTGATAATAATTTTGTCGAAGGTGCGAAAACATAAGCATACGATCAACAAAATCAAAAAAATCCTTGACAACTTTATTCGTCGCGTTGTCAGCAAGAACTGCATTTGCCCTAATAAAGCGCATTGCAGAAATCTTTATGTCAAGCTTATTTCCATTAAGGGTTTCTGCCCCTTGCAAATCCGTATGAAAATCATTCCAACTACGAGATACAACCTGGACATCATTTACAAAGAATTTTTCTTCCAAAATATCTTCATAAGAAGGCTTGCTATATTCGTATCGAACACGAGATGAACCAAAAACAAACTCATATACAAATTCGGCATTATTCTCTAAATGCATTGCATTTGTATAGGACATGTACAGCATCGGATTTCGCTGCTTGTCCGTCAGGTTCTGCACTATATCAAAAATCGCCTTTCCGAGATTAGATTTTCCAATGCTGTTCGGTCCGTAAATCAAACCGGTCTTGACAATACCGTCCTTTACGCAAGCTTCCGAAAAGGCGTATTGCTTGGTTTGAGACAGGTCAATTGTGAACTTTTTTTCGAAGTTCTTAAAATTTTTTACGGAAAATTTCGCTAGCATTCGTAAAACCTACCTTAAATCGCTATAAATATACCTAAATATTTAGATAAAAACAATACTTGCCGTAAAATTTTTACGGATGCGTGTGCAGAATGCCTTTTTTGGGGCAAAAAACACAATTTTGGGGTGTTCGGTCGCATTTTTTGATTAAATTTCTCACAAAGGAATTTAGTCAATGTCTTTCTACGACGAAAACGCCTACGAGCAATGCCTTATTGAGTTGTTCAGGGAAACCCTGGGCTGGGATTATTGCTATGGGCCCGATGTAGAGAGGGATTTTCGAGACCCGCTTTACGAGCCGGTGCTTGAAGAAGCGATTTGCCGAATTAATCCGAAGGCGGATTCGCATGCCATTGTAGAAGCGTTGAACAAGATTCGCCATTTTGAAAATAACGATCTTGTAAAACAGAACGCCTTGTTCATGGATTATATCCAGAACGGCGTCGAGGTTACGTACTCAAAGAATGGCGAAACTAAAGCCGATATTATTTACCTGGTCGATTACAAGAATGTCGAGAACAATTCCTTCATTTTTGCGAACCAGTGGACGGTTGTCGAGAAGTCCAACAAGCGGCCCGATGTTCTGCTGTTTTTGAACGGGCTGCCGATTTGTCTGTTTGAGCTCAAGTCTCCAAGCCGCGAAGAGACGGATGCAAGCGAAGCTTACTTGCAGATTCGCAATTACATGCAAGAAGTCCCAAGCCTGTTCATATACAACTGCATTTGTGTGATGTCGGACCAGCTTGTTTCTAAGGCGGGTACGATTACGAGCGGCGACGACCGCTTTATGGAATGGAAGACAAAGGACGGCAACAAAGAAACGACTGCGCTTGCCGACTTCACGACTTTCTTCGAAGGAATTTTCCAGAAAGAACGGTTGCTGGATATCATCAAGAATTTTATCTGCTTCAATAATGAAGGGTTGAAAAGCTTCAAGATTTTGGCGGGGTATCATCAGTATTTCGCGGTCCGCAAGGCGATTATCCGTACGGAACAGGCCGTGCAGGGCGATGGTAAAATCGGTGTTTTCTGGCATACGCAGGGTTCGGGCAAGTCTCTCAGCATGGTGTTTTATGCGCACTTGCTACAATCAACGATCGAAAGCCCGACGATTGTGGTGATTACTGACCGCAACGACCTTGACAATCAACTTTATACGCAATTTGCCAACTGCAAGGATTTTCTGCGACAGGTTCCTGTTCAGGCGGAATCGCGCGAACATTTGAAATCGCTGCTGAACGGGCGCAAGGCGAACGGCATCATCTTTACGACGATGCAAAAGTTTGAAGAATCGAACGAGCCGCTTTCTGACCGCCGCAATATCATCGTGATTGCGGACGAAGCGCACCGTGGTCAATACGGCTTGACTGAAAAAATCAAGACAACGAAGGATGACCAGGGCAATTTGATTGCGCATAGGGTCAAGGGTACTGCTCGCATTATCCGCGATAGCCTTCCGCACGCTAGTTTTATCGGATTCACGGGGACGCCCATCAGCCGCGACGACCGCAACACCACCGAAGTGTTCGGCAACTATATCGACATTTACGATATGACGCAGGCAGTTGAAGATGGTGCGACTCGTCCTGTCTATTACGAAAGCCGCGTTGTCAAACTCAAGTTGGATGACAAGGTCCTCAAGCAAATTGATGATGAATACGATTTGCTTGCCGGTAATGCAGACCCGGAAGTTATTGAAAAAAGCAAACGCGATTTGGGTCAGCTAGAAAGCGTTCTCGGGAACGACAAGACGATTGCTTCGCTGGTGGATGATATTCTTGAACATTACGAAGAACACCGCGAGCACCTTTATACGGGCAAGGCGATGATTGTTGCATACTCCCGCAACATCGCAATGAAAATTTACGAGCGAATCTTGGAACTTCGCCCTGAATGGGCGGGGACAACATCGCAAGTGACAATCGGCTCGAAGTTGGTTACAGTCCCCGGTGACGACGCAAAGGTTGCCGTGGTCATGACGGAAAGCAACAAGGATCCGGAAGAATGGCGACCGATTGTAGGCAACAAGACTCGCCGCCAAGAACTTGCTGTTCGTTTCAAGGATAATGAAAGTCCCTTGAAAATCGTCATCGTAGTGGATATGTGGCTTACAGGATTCGATGTGCCGTCGCTTGCCACGATGTACGTTTTCAAGCCGATGGAAAGCCACAACTTGATGCAGGCTATTGCTCGCGTGAACCGCGTTTATCAGGATAAGGAAGGCGGCCTCGTTGTTGATTACATCGGAATTGCAAGCGCACTCAAGCGTGCGATGAATGACTACACCGTTCGCGATAGGAAACGCTACGGCGATATGGATATTGCCAAAGAAGCGTTCCCCAAGTTCCAGGAAAAACTGGAAATTTGTCGCAGTCTGTTCCATGGATTCGACAATTCCAAATTCTTTACGGGTTCCGCATTGCAAATCGGCATGTGCATTACCGATGCTCTGAACTTTATTCTGGATCCGAGCCGCGAAGAACAGAAAAAATCGTTTATCAAGGAAGGGTTGATGTTGCATCAATCGCTTTCGCTGTGTTCTTCGATTGTGCCAAAGAACATGCAGGCCGAGGCGAACTTTTTCGAAGCGGTCCGCGTGCAAATTATGCGTTTTCTCTACGGTCGCGGCGACAAAAAGTTCAGTCTAAAGGAAGTCAACGAGCGCATTAACGAACTCTTGAAACAGAGCGTTAAATCAGATGGCGTATTGAACCTGTTTAGCGACGTCGGTGAAAAGTTTTCGCTGTTTGACCCGAAATTCCTTGAAGACATCGCCAAGATGAAGCAGAAGAACATCGCGGTCGAGATTCTGAAAAAGTTGATTGCAGAGCAGGTCAAGGTCTATTCCCGCACAAATGTGGTGAACGCGCAGAAGTTCTCTGAACTTTTCCAAGGAGCGATGAACCGTTACTTGAACGGAATGCTGACCAACGAACAAGTCATTCAAGAAATGCTCAATTTGGCACAGCAAATTAAGGAAGCCGCATTCTCTGGCGAAAAACTTGGCTTGACAAAAGAAGAAGTTGCTTTCTACGATGCACTCACCAAGCCCGAAGCTGTTAAAGACTTCTACAGCAACGACCAGTTGGTCGCCATGACCCGCGAATTAACGGAATTGCTTCGCAAAAACAGGACGATTGACTGGCAACGTAAAGAAAGCGCCCGCGCCAACATGCGCAGGCTCATTAAACGCTTGCTCAAGAAATACAAGTATCCGCCCGAAGACCAGGAAGATGCCCTGAAGATCGTCATCAGCCAATGCGAAATGTGGACGGATAACATGGATGATTTCGAAGAGGTCGGCGAAAAATACGCTGATAATCAGCTGTACTTTGTGCCAGAAATGCAGTACAGGAATGTTGCTGAAAAGCAGGCTGATTACAAGGCATAAGTGATACAGTTTATTTGCCTTTGATGACAATATAACTTTCCCTATTAATATAGATAGGAAAATGCAGAATGGTTCGGTGATAAATTCGGTGTAATGTTCGGGGGAATAGTTCGGTGAAATGGCTGGAGTTGTTTGTAAATTTTTCCTACCCCGTTGCGCAAGCGCCAAATGCTAGGCTCGGTCATAAAAATAAGCAAGCTTATTTTTGCGACACTCGCCTTACGCATTTGTGCCAGTATTTTAGATATTAGGTACATTAATGCAGCACGTGATTCTCTGTCAAATGGAGAATCGCGTTTTCGTTTTATAACGCTAACGCATTCGCCTCGGCAATGAAAATAAGCAAGCTTATTTTCGCTGCTCTCGGCTTAGTGCGTTTTTTTATTCCGTGATTTTGGGATAAGGGAACGCCTCTAATATCAACCGGTCACAAATTGTGACCACATGGAGGCTGTAATGGAAAAAATAAGCCCGTTTTATAACGATGCTGTTCAGCAAATAAAGACCGCCATTCTCGAAAGTCAGTTGGAAGCGGCTCGGGCGGCCAACAAGCAGATGCTTTCACTCTATTATGCGGTAGGCAAGTTCGTTTCCGAGAATTCCCGCAAAGGGACCTGGGGAACAGGGGCAATTGACACGATTAGTGCCCAACTTCGGAGGGAATTGCCCGGATTGCGAGGTTTCTCGGCATCAAACATCAAAAAAATGAGAATTTTCTTTGAACAGTGGCTACCCGTTTTAAATCGTCAGCCAACGGCTGGCGAATTGGAAAATGCAGAAATTGAAGGAAAAACGACAAAAATACCGATTTTTGAACTTCTGGATATAAATCGTTCGCCATTGGCGAACGATTTGGACTTCTCCGAATTCTTAGAATTGAGTTTTACTCACCATATGGAAATTCTTCTGAAAACATCCACTTTGGAAGAACGAGCTTTCTACATTCATCAGACTTTCATAAATCATTGGGACAAGTATACCCTACGTGACTACCTCAAGGCGGACTTGTTTCATCACCAGGGACAGATTCCCAATAACTTCGCCCTTACCTTGCCCCAAACGCTCCATGCGCAAAAGGCGATTTCGATGTTCAAAGACGAATACCTGCTAGACTTTGTCAATGTGGAAGAGCTTGATGAGCGCAATCCTCAGGATATTGACGAACGCATTGTCGAAAATTCCATTGTTCAGAATGTCAAAAATTTCATCTTGACGTTTGGAAAGGATTTCACGTACGTCGGTCATCAAGTCCATATTGAAAAATTTGAGCATGATATGTGGGTTGATCTGCTATTCTACAATCGTGAGTTACAAAGTCTTGTCGTTGTAGAATTAAAGAAGGGGGAATTCAAGCCTGCTTATCTCGGACAGCTCTCTGCATACATGCGTGTTTTGAACGACGACGAGCGGAAAGCAAATGAAAATCCGGTTATCGGCATTATTTTGTGTAAGGGTGCGGACAAGTCTTTTGTCGAGTATCTGTTGCAAGATTACAACCAACCTATGGGTGTTGCGACTTATAAAGTTATGCCAGAAAAACTGAAAGCAGTCATGCCCGATGAAAAATTGCTTTTGGAAGTTATGTGATATAACCCGCCCATCAAATCTCAGTCCCACCACAATCCTTCAGTCTATACCGCATGCTTCTGCCGCCTTTGTTGTTCGTTTGCAAAATTCCTTTGTCCATAAGGCTTTGGATTTCGCGGAGGGCGGTGTCGTGGCTGGCGTTGAAGAATGCGGCGGCTTCTTTGGCGGTGAAGGGTTGGGCGATTCTTCCGGCTAGGATTTCGTCGATGAGCTGCTGTTCGCGTTCGCTGAAGGTGGTACTTGCGTGGGCGTTGCGGAACTGGATGTTGTTGATTTCGGCGGCGAAGAGTTGTTCGCTGTCTTTGATGGCTTGGCGCATCATTTGCAAGAACCACAGAATCCATTCGGTGAGGTCGCCGCTTGCGGCTTGCGTGCGCGAGAGGATTTTGAAGTAGTCGGCTTTGTTGTCGCTGATTTGCTTGTTTAGCGCGTATTGGCAATGCGTTGTGCTTTCGGCGCGGGCGAGTTGCATTGCGGTGATGGCGCGGGCGATTCTGCCGTTGGCGTCGGCGAAGGGGCGGATGGTCAAGAACCAAAAGTGCGCGATGGCGGCTTTGATGACTCCGTCCATGTTTGATTTTTCGAACCACGAGATAAAACTTTCCATTTCGCTTTGGAGGCGTTCTGGATTCGGGCCTACAAAGTGGAGCGTCTTTTCGTCTAATGTTGTCTGTACTTCGCTGGGAGTTTCGCGGTAGTGCTTGACTTTGTTCTGACCCATGGCAGCGTGCCAGTTGAAGAGTCTTTCTTCGGTCAGGGGCGCTGCTGCGTTCTGTATGGCGCCGATGTAGTTCTTGATGTAATTTTCGTTGCTCTTGCTTTTGAGTTCCACTTCGGTGAGGACTTTCGCTGCGTCGAGCGTGTAGCCGTCAATGGCGTAGTTTGCGACGATGTCGTCGGCGAGGAGTTTTGCTTCGATGTCCTTGAGTCCGCAGATTTGCATGATTCCGATGAGCTTGCCTTCTTCAAGGCGGGTCTGCCCAAGCGCTTGGAGCACCTTGGGAGAATCAAAGCGGAATCGCGTCCAGTCGGGGAATTGGTGGATGTAAAGCATGTTGGTGTTCGGCGCGTTCGTCATTCTGAGGCGAAAGCCGAAGAATCCAGTTGCTTTTAAAAATTTACTGGATCCTTCGCGTTGCTCAGGATGACTTGTGGTAAAATATATCACTTTTTTAGGAGTTGCATTTTGTGTGCGAATTTGCTGCGCCTTTAATTTTCATAAATTTAAACTATGCAGAAAATCGATACTTGGTACAAGGCTCAGGGCAACTGCCCCAATGAAGAATATGAAATTGCAAGCTACCTGCTTTTCGAAGCGGGCGTGGCTACGTTGGAAGAACTGGATCCGGTGACGGAAGGTCGCACGGAGTTCTGTTTTTACACGGGCGATAAGGCGGAACGTGACCGCATCGTGGCGGAATTTCCGCAGTACAATTTCAAGGTCACCGAAGAGCCTGCAAAGGATTGGGACAAGTGGTGGCGTGATCGTGCGCAGCCGGTGGCGGTGAGCGAGCATCTTTGGGTGCGTCCACCTTGGGTGGAGTTCACGCCGGAAGATCCTGAAGTGGTTGTCTTGGAACTTGAGGCAAAGACTGCATTTGGAACGGGCGAGCACGAGACGACGAGTAGCTGTGCTGCGCTCATGGAAAATATCGATTTTAAGGGCAAGACTGTTCTCGACATTGGAACGGGAACGGGCATTCTCGCGATGTTTGCTCGTCGCAAGGGCGCAAGCCTCGCGGTGGGTACGGAAATCGACCCGCTTACGATTCCTTGCATTGCGGAAAATTTTGAACGCAATGGTTTTGGTGAAAGCGACTGCGTGCTCGGTTTCCTGGATGCGTTCAAGGACGGAACGAAGTTCGACGTGATTCTTTGCAATATGATCCGCAGCGAGCTTTGGCCGTTGCGCGATGACATTGAGGATTTGCTTGCGGAAGGCAGCGAACTGATCATCAGCGGTCAGCTCGTCACTGAAAAGGATTACATCCTCAAGTGGTTCGAAGAAGCCGGCTTCAAAGTCTCTATTGAGCGCGAGAAAGGAGAGTGGTGGAGCGTTTTGGCGCACTCCTAAACGATTGTACTAATTGCGGATTATTTATTCCGCCAAAATTTAATTCTTGATTCGCACTCACCTTGGGGTAAGCGCATGTTTAGATTCATGAGTGATTCTAAGTTTTCTGCCGCTTCTTGTGGTGATAAAATGTTGTATTCAATGAAATTGTCGAACAGGTAAAGAACCCCTGAGACCTTAACGCCGTCTTTTTGCGCTGCCGAGCGCAACTTTCCGTCTCCAGTCAAAAGTCGGCCGTCAACCTTTTTGGCGTAATACCATACAGAACAATCTGCGATTGAAGCGTTGTTTGTGCAATTAGTGTGTAACGAGATTACTTGGCTAAAATCAACGGCGTTAAATGATACTACACCTAATTTCTTTGATTTAATAAACTTTTGGACTATCTTCAATTGTTCCGGTCGTGTAATTTCGCTGATGACTAAATCAGTGGTGCATATTTCGCAGGGCAAAGCAAAAAACGCTTCCAGTAGGCTTACTGAAAGTAAGTCAAAGATGATGTTAGCGTCGCTTATGACAATGCGTTCTTCTATCATACTAGGGCGAGGTCTCTACGAACTTGTTCAATGTCTTGGTGCAGAAGGCTTGCGGCCTTGGATATGGTAATAAGTTCTTTGCTTAGAGCCTTGTAAACTAAGCTAACGAAACGGGTTGACGTTTCTTGGTGGAATAAGGTTTGTTCGATAAGAGCCTTGAATCCTTTTGCTCGGTTTTTCTGGATGCAGAAGGTGCGGAATCGCTGTTCGGAAATGATGCCACAATCCTTAGCTTTGTACATGATGGCGTCACAAGAAATTCCGTAGGAAAGCTGAATTGGTTTCAGCTCTTGGTATGAAATGTCTTTTCGATTTTTCCCGAGAATACGCTTGAGTTCTGATTCGGGGACTAGCATTTCGCTAGCAAATAGGTGGCAGAAAGATTCTTCTTGCTTGTTGTCAATATTTTTGGGGAATTGCAGAACCAAATGTCCAAGTTCATGTAGTGCCGTAAAGCGTTTCCTTTCGACGGAAAAAGTCTTGTTTAGAATGACTACATGGAATTTTTCATTGACTAGAGAACTCATGCCATCGAATGAATCGGGTGCATCAATTTCGATAACTTTTACGCCATTTCGTTCGAGCAGGTCGATAACATTCACAATACCGTCTAGACCGAGGTTCCATTCTTTGCGGATTTTTGCTGCGGCTTCTTTGACTTCTTTGGGCGAAGATGCGCTTATGTAGGGTAGAGATGATTGGGCAGTTCCATCGCCACATATTTCTTCGATGTTGATGTAACGCTCCATAAGGTCCGCAATGGCTTCGCGGATGCCATTCTCTTTTTTTTGCGGGAGAGAACTTTTTTTGCGGAATCGAACAGATTCGACCTGTACGGCAAAGGGCCTAAAGAAATAATCGATAGGCTGATGGAGCGCTTTTGACAATGCGATGACGATGTCGCTGCTCGGTGCCATTAACCCTTTTTCGTATTTAGAAATGGCCATCTTTGAAACCTTGTTTCCCATGGATGCACAAAGTTCATCCATAGAAAACCCCATCATGATGCGGGCATTTTTAAGCCTTGATGAAAAAATAGAAAGTTCCGCCATACTTTCCTCCGTTGTTTACAAATATATATAAAGAGTTATAATTTGTAAACTAAGCGTTTTTTTTTGTCAATGGCGTTCCATAAATTGCTGATGCTAAAAATCCTCGCCTTCGCGAGGATGACGAATGAAAAAACACTAGCCATTAGCCACTGCTTACTTACTTTTTAAACGTCGGCTTCTTGAAGCCCTTGCCGTGTGAGCGGCGGCTGGCGAGGTTTATCTCGCCGCTGTTGAAGCGGTTCTTGTCTTCGACATTGCGGTGTTCGCGGAACGGCGCATTTTGCTGATTCCCGCGGCGGTCAAAGTCGCGGCGATCTCCATTGTGGTCGAAATCGCAACGCTCATCAAATACATTTCCCCGGCGATCGTCTCGATGGAATCCGCGGCGTTCCCCTTCGCGTTCAAAGCGATTCTCGTTTCGCCAATTCTCGCGACCTTCTCCATTACGTTCACCAAATCGGCGATTCTCACGGCCTTCGTTAAAGCCACGACTTTCGTACCCTTCGTCTCGCCAGCGGTTCTTGACTTTCTCTTTTTTCGGGCGTAACGCATTCGTGCGTTCGTCGCGCTTTTGCATTTCGCGGTTGCGGAAGTCTTCGTTTTCTTCGCGTTCCTTGCTCGGAAAGTATTCCTTGCCCTCGGCCATTGCGGTGCGGCTCAGCAGCAAGCGGCTGACCTTACCCATCTTGAGGCGCTCCAGAACTTCTCGTAGGTGCGGGCGGTTCGCCGGAATGTACCAGAAGAAGAACTGCTTCTGGTTTGCCTTTTCTTCGGGCGTTTTGGCGACAAAGAGCGGCTTTCCGTCAGGCGTCATTTCGGCGTAGAACATCTCGGTGGCAATGGTCATCGGCGTTGGCGTAAAGTCTTGAACTTGTTCCAACTGGAAACCCAATTGCTTTGTTTCGAGCGCAAGTTCAGCCATGTCGGCTTCGGTGCATCCCGGATGGCTACTGATAAAGTACGGAATCAGCTGTTGCTTCTTGCCGATGCGTTTGCATTCGTCGTCGAAGAATTCCTTGAACTTGTGGAACAACGTAAAGCTCGGCTTGCGCATCAATTTCAGCACGGCGTCGCTTGTGTGTTCGGGGGCCACTTTCAATCGGCCGCTTACGTGGTAGTCGATGAGTTCGCGGGCGTATTCTTCGTGGTCCTTGCGGAGTTCTTCGTCATCCGTCTCCTGCAAGAGCATGTCGTAACGCACACCACTTCCGATGAACAAATGTTTTACTTTCGGATGGTTGCGCACTTCGCGGTATAGCTCCAAAATTTCTTTATGGTGCGTGTCCATGTTGTCGCAAATCTTGGGCGTGAGGCAACTTGCACGGGCGCACTTTTGGCAACGGCTCGGATCTCGGCCACGCATGTTGTACATGTTTGCGCTGGGGCCGCCAAGGTCTGTAATCGTTCCGGCAAAGCCTTCCATATTCGTCACGATTTCGACTTCGCGCAGGATGCTTTCGCGGCTACGGCTTGCGATGAATTTGCCCTGGTGTGCGTTGATGGCACAAAAACTGCAACCGCCAAAACAGCCGCGGTGCGTGTTGATGCTGAACTTGATCATGTCGAATGCCGGAATGTTGCCGCGTTTCTTGTAACGCGGGTGCGGTTCGCGGGCGTAGGGGTATTCAAAGCTTTCGTCCAGTTCGCCGTATTCCATCGGTGGGTAAGCGGGGTTTATGATCACGGTTTGTTCCGCGACATCTTGCAGAATGCGGCGCTGGAACCACTTGTTGCATTCGATATCGACTCGGCGGCAGTTCTCGATTTGGTTCCGCTTGCTTTCGAGGCATTCTTCGTAGCTGTACAACTGCAAGTCTTCCCACTTGCTATTCTTCGGCACGTTCCCCTTGGGCGCCAAGTAGGCGGTTTGCGGAACGGAATTCAGACTCGAAAACGGAACGCCTTTTTTGAGCAAACGAACAATTTCTTTCAGCGGTTTTTCACCCATGCCATAGACGAGAATATCGGCCTGCGTATCGAATAAAATACTGGGCTTGAGTCTGTTGCTCCAGTAGTCGTAATGCGTCACGCGGCGCAAGCTCGATTCGAGTCCGCCAATGAGGAGCGGCACATCGGGGTAGAGCTTCTTCAAAATCTTGGCGTACGTGTAAGTCGCGTAATCCGGGCGGAATCCGGCCTTGTTCCCCGGCGTAAAGGCGTCGTCACTGCGGAGGCGCTTGGCGGCGGTGTAGTGATTCACCATGGAATCCATGCCGCTCGAAATGGCAAAGAAAAGTCTAGGCTTCCCGAGCTTCTTAAAATCGCGCAAGTCGTCGCGCCAGTTCGGCTGCGGGAGTATCGCCACGCGCAAACCCTCATGTTCCAAAAGTCGTCCGACAACCGCATGCCCAAAGCAAGGGTGATCGACGTAAGCATCGGCGCTGATGATGATCACGTCAACGTAATCCCAACCGAGTTCGTCCAGGTCTTCTTTGCAAATGGGTAAAAATCGCGGATCGTACATAATGGAACTTTGGGGTTGAAAAGTTTATAAATCTAAAGATAGAAAACGCAAGTGCCGGCGAAATTTATTTTCGTCTTATTCCGCGTTTCCTTTGACGCAACGGACGGATAGCCCGGAATTTCTGTTTGTCAATACGAATCTTGTGTAATCTTCGTTATATTCAAATATGACTAGGGTTGCGAGTGATTCATATTGTGTTGTTGAGGCCCACAGGTAGCCCGTTATACCCTTGTTCATGAAGGCCCCTGAGTTTACGATTCCTGCGGCAACGATAGAAAATCCGTATTCGTTGGTGTTTTCGAGGCCGTTTCCCCAGCTGTCAATTGCTTTCAGTGTTGTCCCTGCGCAACGATATACGGGTGGATTTCCGTCTTTTATCACAATATCGCAAGAGTGCTCTGCGATGAGTTCCTGCCATTCATCTTCGGTGGGTAAATGCCAACCTTCAGGACAAACTTTTTTTGCTGCTTCCCAAGTGTAGAGCCTGCCGAATTTTTTACAGTTTTCAGGTTCGTTGTCGTAGCACCAGCTGGTTACTTCGTCGTTCTCATCGCTCTCGATTTCATAGTTCATGTTTTGCGCGGTCCACACGTGATTGCTGATAACGAGGGTGCGATAAACCTGGTTGTCACGCTTGTCTAAAAATTCGCCATAAGAAATATCGGGATTCAAGAATTCTGTGGTGATACAGTTGTGCTCGGTGCAATCGTAAAAATAGAGCGTGGCGCTTGACTTGGGGGCGTCGGAACTGGAGCTGCTTTGCGGAGCAGAACTAGAGCTTGGCGGCACGGAGCTAGACGACTTGGCGTTTGAAGACGAGGATTTGGTAGCGTTTTTTGAACTGCTTGATTCCGGCGTTTTGCTCGATGACGAGGGCTCAATACTTGACGATGAAACTTTAATTTCTACGTGGTTTGAAAAATGTATATCTGTTTTTTTGATGCGTGAAAAAGAGCTGGAAGAACTTTTACTAGAGGATAAGCTGTCGTTTATCGGGATGATTTCAATGGTGCCGAAGGGGTCGCGGTTGCTAAGTGCATCGGACACGTCGCCGCTACAAGCTGCTACGACGGTGAGTAATGCGGCGAATATGTATCCCCTGATTTTGGTCATTTAATAATTATAATATAATAACATTTCCTGTGTTCACTAAGTTCTGCTTGTTGCGCTTTACTCACTGTATTCTGCGCGCTGTATTCTAAGCTCTACCCACTAAGTTCTACCAACTTCTTTCGCTTCGCGTTCCTGCGCTTCACGCATGGAATAAACGCATCCGCAAAAGTTTTGGCGGTAGAGGTTGTAATCGTGCGAAAGCTGGATGGAGCGCTTGTAGCCGCCTTTTTTCTTGAAGTCGCTGGGCAATCGCTTGATGCCGTAGATATCGCATTGTTCCTGCACGACTTCGTTGAGCACTTGGGCATCTTTCATCGGGCTGATGGTGAGTGTGGTGGTGAAGTAATCGCAGCCCAGTTCTTTCGCGAGTTTTGCTGATTCGGCAAGTCGCAGTTCAAAGCATTTGCGGCAACGCTTGCCCCCTTCGGGTTCTTGCTCTAGTCCGCGGGCAATGTCGTAAAATTTTTTCGGATCGTATTCGCCTTCGATAAGCGTTACTGGATACTTTGTCTTAAATTCGGCGACAAAGCGTTTTATCTCATTTACACGGTGCTGGTATTCTTCGGCGGGGGCAATGTTTGGGTTGTAATAGAATAAAGTAATTTTGAAATATTGGGAGAGGTATTCGATGGTGTAGCTGCTACAGGGAGCACAACAGGCATGCAACAAAAGCGTCGGCACTTCGCCGGTCCTTTCGAGCCTGCGAATAATGCGGTCCAGGTCTACCTGGTAATTGTGTTTTGGTGCAGCCGTTTCCATGTCTCTATTGCCTTTCGTCTCTCGTCTAAACAGTCCCTACCGCGACAATCCAAAAGCAAACAGTCGATGCGAATGCGAGTGGTCCCATTACGTGGCGCTCTTTCGCGCTCAAGCTAAAGAAAACCGTTGCGGTATAGAACGTCAGGTAAACAGCAAAGAAAAAGGCGACGATGCGCGTGATTCCAAATGGGATGAGTTCCGGCAGCACATGGCCTGCGCTTAGAATTGTAAACAGCGCTACAAATTGCATGATAATCGGCAACACGAATGCTCGGCGAACTTCTTGCGGAACAACCCTGTGGCGGCCGTTCATGGCATAAGCGCCCAGAGGCGCTCCGACTGCAAGCGCAATATTTAATGCAATGGAGGGCAGAAAAACGATAGAACCGATGATAGCTGCGATATAAAACATAATCCTAAGATAAAAAAAAGGACTCCTTCAGGCAAAGGAGGGAACCTAAAGGAGTCTGAGAGTGTTTGGGTATTATTAATAATACATATCTTTGAGACTGTAAATTGGAATATTATCGAAAATAGTGGTTACAAAAGTATCCACACCCCTTAAAATAGGGGGTTTTGGGATGAAATGTCTCAAAATTTGAGGCTTGTTTGCAGGTGAGCGTAGCTTGGACTGAATGATTTGGTCTTGGTTTTCTTGAAGGCGAAGACGAAGTCACATCCGAACCAGTCGTTGTCTAGCTTGATTTCGTTTTGGAGGGATATGCTTTGGGCTGGGTTCATTTGGGGGAGTGCAATTGTCAATTTCGCGAGGGCGAGGCGGCTGCGGTAGCTTGCGCCGAGTTCGATTCTGGGTGGCTTTGTGCGGTTGTTTTCGTAGCGGACTTTGGTGCTTGCTTTGAATGCAAAATCGTTCCAATCAGATTCGACAATGCCGTTCCATTCGGTCGAACTGCAGTTGTCGCTTGCCTCGATGCAGGTGGCGCTTAGGCTTGTGCGTATGCGTTTGGGCCCCGAGGTTAGCGTTATCTTGAAGCGGGCGCTTAAGGAATCCGAAGCTATTGCGTTAAGCACGCGTGCCTTGGTGGAAAGGATTGTGTTTAATGCTTCGGGCCATTGGACGTTGACGGTTTGCGATGCCCAAAGGCGATTATCGGCGATGCCTTTGCTCAAGTTGAGACCTTGCGGAATGGAATCGCCGTGGATGTATGCGGTCGTTTTCCATGATAGGTGTTCCTTTTCGTTTTGCAATTGAATCTTGATCAGTGGGAGGTCTTGCCCGAATTGATACCAAGCCGAAATTTGCCCGAGCGTGGTGCGTGCCTGCAATGCGATGGCGCCTACGTCTGGAAACTTCCAAAATGCGGCGGTCAGTTCGTTTTGGCGATTGGGGTGGAACGCCACATGCGTATGAAATGTTTTGGAGGTATCGATGTGCGCACCAAGATGGAATTTACCGATGGGAAAACGCAGGGCGGCGCCCCATAATGTATCGAGTGGTAAATGGCTATGGAATTCCAAAGTGGAAATTTGTCCGAAATGTGATTCGTAACCGTCTCGCCGGTACGAAAGCAATTCTTGTGAGCCAAGGCGCAACTTGAAATAGTAGAATTGGATTTGCAATTCTTCGCGGTGTTTTTTCAAGTGGCCGTTGCTATCGTATTGGCCTTTCCACGAAAGGGATCCGTGCGGGATGAGTGGTGGCGCGGCTTTGTTCGCATGTATCGTTTTGGTGGAGTGCGCGGCGTCTGGGGAGTGCGCGGATTTCGCTGTTTTGTTTTTTCTTTTTTTGCGTGCGTTTTTTTCGGTGGTCTTGTTTAAAATTGTGCAGGGCTCTTGGGCGTAAACTTCGGCGAGTAAACAGGCTTCGTCGTAGTTTTCTTCTTCGAGCCGCGTGAAAATTTCGGCGGCTTCTTCGGGTGTGATTATGCCATCGTCCCACCATTCGAAAACTTGCGCAGCATCTAGCGGTGGCGCGGTCGTTGATGATTCCTTGGCGTTGGCTTGTGCTATCGTAAAAATAACGAGTGCGAAAAATAAAAGTATTCTGTTCAAAAGAACCTCCCTTATATAAACACCCGCGAGAGACCCTTTTGGACTGTAAAAAAAAGAAAAATCTTTCTAGATTTGTGGACATGGCAAATTCTTCTTGGTCCAAAAATTCCAAACCTCGCAGTGGCGCCAGTGCGCTTGGCAAGGACTTTATCCCTCATATGAAGGCTCCCCGCACGGAGTTTCCGCTTTTTAACGGAAAGCGCGTAACGCCCTCGCTTGCGGGTCTTGCTAAGCTTTTGCATTACTACGGTGTGGAACTCCAGGAACCGACGCTCAAGCAAATTTGGGAATTTCACCAGTTGCTCCGTGCAAACAACGACGACCAGGATTTGACACGCCTCAATGCATTCGAGACGATGGTCGAACGCCATTATGCCGACTGTACGCTCATCAACGCTTACGTGCCAAAGTGGCCCGCCCGCATGATCGATGTCGGCAGTGGTGCCGGCTTCCCCGGAATTCCATTGAAAATCGTGAACCCGTCCATTCAACTTACTTTGTGTGAACCGCGCCCGAACCGCATCAATTTCCTCAACATGGTTATTGAAAAAATGGGCCTCAAGGGAATCGACGTGTTCGGTCACAAGGTCACGAGCCGCAGCATGACAATCCCTGTCGATGGCGTGATTAGCCGCGCTTTTGAACTCATGGAAAAGACGCTCCCGCGCATTGCAAATTCCTTGAAGGTGGGTGGCCGCGTGTTCTTTATGAAAGGCCCTGCTGTTGCCGATGAGCTCAAAACATTCTATCCCGAAGATTTCGGTTACAAATTTATCGGGAAGCATTTCTACACGATTCCGAACAGCACGCAAGACCGTGCGCTCATTATTTTAGAACGCGTGGAATAAAGCTCGTGGAATAAACGCGAAATATTTCTGTTATCGTATAAAAAAGATGCCCGCTCTCGTTGGCGGGCATCTCCTTTTTCGCTGAATGTTAACAGGTGGCGTAGTCGCAATTTTTTTTCTGTCTACTGCCTACAGTCTACTTCCTACTGCGCCTCCGGCGCCTTAGAACTTAAACAGCATGCCGAAGCGCATCTGGCCGTCGCGAACGCCGTCTGCTCGGCCTACGTTCTTGATGGTTGCCCAGTCGAACTGCAAAACATCAGAGAGCATCACGCCCACGCCAAAATCCACTTCGTTACGCTTGCCCTTGTAGTCGTATAAATAACCGAGGCGGAGAGCAATCGTGTTAGAATAAATGAATTCAGTACCGAAGTTGAACACACCCTGGAGGAACGTGTTCGTCTTGCTGTCTTCGGGGTCAAAAAGCGATTTCCAGCAAGCGATGTAGAATGGTTCCGGATTGCCCTTTTTGTCGTCAATCACAACTTCGCGATTGTAGTCGAATGCGACGGTCCACTTGTAGTCGGCCATGCTCAAGATTTCATAAGAAAGTCCGAGGCGCCAGGTCAATGGAATCGGGTCTTCGATGGTCTTGTCCACGTAGTAAACGCTAGGACCGATGTTTGCAAGGACCAATGCAAAGTTGAGCTTCGGGACAATGAGATTCTTCTTCAAAATACCGATGTCGAATGCGTAACCGAACGTGGTTGCTTCTTCTGCGCCTTCGCCTGCGCCGGAACTCAAGTCGGAGTAGAAGAACTTGATAGAAAGACCAAGGCCCCAGTCGTTCGGGAAGCGCGTGCCGTAGCTTACGCCACCGACGATTTCGGAACTGTTGTAGGCTACGAGGTCTTCTGCATCCAAGTCGCCCGAAACCACTGTAGAACCGAACGAAACGAAGTTCACGGAAACACCGAGCGTTCCCCAGTCGTTCAGCGGAATGGTCATACCGCCGTAGAGGTGGTAAAGGTCAGGGATGTTGAGGACCGGCAAAAGCTTTTCGTAGAATGCGGTGAGCTGGTAGTCGGCATCCTTATATTGTTCCATGCCGTTCGCCGTGCTGAACCACACGTCGTTACCTTCGGGGAGTACAGCCCAGACTCTATTGGTCGAGAGTCCGTTGCCCTGGTGGTAGTGCGTCCATTCGTCATCGCGCTTGGTGGCTTCAGGATCTTCCTTGGAGCTGCGTTCGAGTTCGGCCTTACGTCCACTTGCGGTGGCGTAATCCGGCAGGTGGCGCCAAACGCCGAGGTTCGTTGCAATCCAGATGGCGCCCTTGCGGTCCACGGAAACATCGTTTACAGTGTTGTTGGCAAACTGCACCTGTTCCCACTTGCGCAGCGTAAAGTGCGAGAGACCGCCTTTGTGGGTTGCCCAAACGTGACCCGAGCTGTCGACGGCGAGTGCGGTCGGGTTCAAGTCCATGATGCCATCTTCTTGGTTGAACAGGCTCCAGCGGTCTTTGTCGTTTGAGCTCTTCTTCGGGGTGAGGCGTGCGACACCTGCACCACCGACGGCCACGTAAAGTTCCTTGCGGTTTTCGGACCACACAAGTGCGTTAATCTTTTGGCTCGGGAGAACCTTGCCTTTCTGTTCGAAGGCACCGTTGCGGTAAACGAAGAGGCCGTTATCCGTACCAATCCAGAGGGAGGCGCCTTGCTTGGCGAGTGCTGTAATGCGGCGTTCGCCGAGTTCGGTTTCGAAAGTCTTCCAGCTCTTGCCGTCAAAGCGGTAGAGGCCCTTCGGTGTTCCGACCCAAAGTTTTTCGGTGAGAGTTTCGTAGAGGATGGCGGTGATGGTATCTTTCACGACCAAGTCCCAAGGCATCTTGACTTCGACCACGTGAGATTCGTCGTCGGCGGTCTTCACATCGTTGAAGGCCTTCACGATGCGCGTGTATTCGTCGAGCCCGCGTTCGGTGCCGACGAAGGTGCGTACGGCGTCTTTAATTTTGGCGTTGCCCTGCAAGGTGACGGAGTAGTAGTCGACCCACTGTTCGCCGTCGAACTTGAGAATGCCCTTGGTGGTACCTGCCCAAAGTTCGCTCTTGTCGAAGAATCCGTTTTTGCTGCGGGACGCCATGTGCGTAAAGAACGGCGTTTGCTTGGCATCGGCTTTGTAGGAACTGCGCCATTCGTCGGCAAGAGGTCCGAATGCAAGGCCGGCCGGGTTGTAATACATGGCGGTTGCGTCATCGGCAAGTGCTGCACCGACTTCGCCCATACCAAGCTGGCGGGCGCCAACGGGCATTTGGAGAGTGATGATTGCCGAACCAGCGGCAAGAGCCATGGCTGGGGCTAAAAGAATAGCTGATAATAGTGACTTACGCAAGTTGCCTCCAATCCGGGACGCTATAGGTGTTACCGTGTGTAGGGATTACAGCCTTCCATCCGGATTTACTCGGGTTTTCCCAGGGTTGCTTCGGTAAAAGCTTACAGTCGCAGCCCAAGACATAGGGGGGTAAAATTTCCGCGTGATTGCGAATCTGTTCGCGGGTGATGAAATTTTCCTCGCTGACGAATTTACAATAATTCTTGCCTTTGGGACCAAGTACAATCCTGTAAGTGGCGGTGCCGTTCTTGTCCCCTTCGTCAATCGTTCTGATGGTTTCCTCTAGCGAGTTGTTCCACTGCTCGATGTAGGATGACCTTTGTTCTGGTGTTAAATCTTGCGTTTCGAGCCAAGCCTTGATAGATGCTTCGGAGGGCTTTACGGCGTTGAGCGTCTCGCGGGCAGGGCGACCGATGGCGGCATACTGGCCCGATACGTCGATGACCGGTTTGGACGGCTCTTTTTCGTCGGAATTGCGCGTGCCCACATAGATGCCGATGCCGGCGAGGACGATGGACAATAGCACAATCGCGATGACGATAATGATTGATAGCATATTTAAATCCGTTTACGATAAATCCTTACTCTCAAAAACTAGCATTTTCTATTTTATAAGATAGGAGATATTATGTTAAAATTAAAGTTTTTTCTTGTGTTACTTGCTTGTAGTGTCGCTTGGGCTGTCCCGTTCAAGGTTGAAACGGTCAAGGAAGGTAGTGGAGAGCCCATCCGTGCAGGTCAATTGATTAAAGTTCATTACAAAGGATACTTGGCGGTAGACAGTGCCATTGTGAACAAAGCGGCTACCGACTCGACTGTTGAAGCCCCGTATTTTGCAAATTCCTATTACAGCGAAAAACCGCTTGAATTCACGGTTGGCGTGGGCCAGGTGATTGAAGGCTGGGACAAAGGCCTTGTGGGCATGAAAATTGGCGAAGTCCGCAAGCTTTCGGTGCCCTCGGTGATGGCTTATGGCGACAACTCCCTCGAAGGAATCCCGCCTAATAGCGACTTGATGTTCGTTGTTGAACTTGTTCATGCTGAAAAGCCGCTGGAAGCAGACAAATTCCCTGCCGATGTCGAAAAGCTCAAGTGGCGCGACATGGGCCGCGGCCTCAAGATCTTTGATGAAAAGGTCGGTAACGGCAAGGTCAACGTTTCGGGTAACGTAATTAAGGTCCACTATACGGGCTGGCTTTTGTCGGGCCGTAAGTTCGGTAGCTCCAAGGATCTGGGCAAGCCGTTGGAAGCCGTGATGGGTGCCGGCAAGATGATCAAGGGCTGGGAAACAGGCCTTGACGGCATGCGCGAAGGCGGTGTGCGCTGGTTACGCGTTTCTCCGGCAATGGGTTACGGCGCTATGGCGTTTTCGATGATTCCGCCGAACTCCACGCTCGTGTTCCGCGTCGAGATGGTTTCTTCTGAACTGGATCCGGAACTGGCAAAGAACATGGATTTCTTCCCGGATACAACGCTCCTCAAGTACGAAAATGGTCCTGAAGGTTTACGTTATGCTATCGTGAAGCAGGGCGAAGGCGAACCGGCCCGCGCTGGCCATCGCGCCATTGTGCATTACACAGGCTGGATGGTGAATGGTTACAAGTTCGACAGTTCCCGCGATCGCGGTCAGCCGTTTGCATTTGAACTCGGAGCAGGCAACGTCATTCGCGGCTGGGAACTCGGCGTGCAGGGCATGCTCCCCGGCGAAAAGAGAATCCTCGTAGTGCCGCCTGGCCTTGGCTATGGTAGCCGCGGCGCAGGTCCGATTCCTGGAGGCGCAACGCTCATCTTTGCAGTGGAATACCTCGGGGAAGAGTAGCGGCGGAGCCGCTTTTAGACGAAAGAACGGGCTTCGCCCTACAGACGAGAGACGAAAGGGATTGCTGTCGGGAACTGCTTATGTCATTTGTTTAGAGTCAAAAGACGAGTGTGTTTGTCATTCTGGAGGCTCGCAGAGCCGATAGGATCCATAAAAGAAACGGTGTTGTTGGCCCGGCGTAATGTCGGGCTTTTTTGTTTATCGCTTTATTGCAAGTCTTTGGGCAAATATTTTTCCGGCACTTTGTAGCCTAAGTTGTAGAGCCTTCGTGCATAGCTCTCGTCTTGCAAGCGTTTTTCGGATTCTTGAACGAGCTTTAACAGGATTTTGGCTTCTTTCCCAGACTTGATGCGGATTACGGTCATCCAATAGATTATCGCAAACGCTAGGAAATAGACGCTGCTTAATGCCAAAAACTCTTTTATGCTTAGTGAAATGATTGGATTTGAAACATAGTAAATGACGCCCCAGCAAACCGCCCCAATTGCTGTGCAAATGAGTGCGCGTTTTAGAGGAATGCCGATATTGAGCCATTTCTTGTCGACTCCTTCCGCTGCGGGTTCGTGGAAGGCTTTGCAAAGAAAATCCTTGTTGCATTTTGGACAAGTTATTAATGGAGACAGGTAACCATATGAGTTCCAGTCTTTTGGATATAGATAATTATTCTCTATAGATTTATGGCAATGAGGACATTTCATGCCCGTAATGTAATTTATTTTCGCGGTTCTACCAACTATCCCTAATCACAAACCACAGCCTACTTTTCTATCGTCTTTCGTCTACCAGCGCAGCGGTCTATCGTCTAAACCTTCACTGGATCCTTCGTCCTTTCGGTCCTCAGGATGACACATTCCTAATCACAAACCACTAACCACTTCCTACTTCCTACTGTCCACTAATTACTATATTCCTCCCGAAGTTCAAGAAACTGCGGCTCTGCCGCCGCCCATTGACAAAAAGTCCATACCAAATTTTTACATAGTAGGGCATCGCGAGCAAGATTTAAATATCTTAGATATTGATGGTTACTTTTTCTGACATAGCGGACCTACGACAGGCGCAAGGTCGAGATGCCCTTCTACAGCTACCGCATGATGGGTGATAAGCTCGGGCTAGACTCCAGCTATCTCTATCGCGTATTGCAAAAAAAGCAGCATTTGCCTGCTCATGCATTACCTGCGGCTAAGGAAATCCTTGCGCTGGCCGGTCGCGAGGCCGAGTATTTCGACCTGCTTTATTCTGCTGCTGTCAGCAAGGATAAGACTAAGCGCGAAGAACTTATGGCGAAAGCCCTTTCGCTGCGCGATGTGGAACGCCATTCGTTGCAAGCCGCCGAACTTAAACTTCTTGAAAACTGGTGGATTCCTGCGGTACGCGCCTACCTGGAATTGAACGGTGGGGTGGTAAATGTCAAGCAAATCGCTAAGGATATTTGCCCGCCGATTACCGAGGAACAGGCTCTCGAAGCCATTGAAACTTTAAAGAGCGTCGGTCTCGTGAAAAAGCTTGCATCGGGTAAGCTCGCACTCACCGAAGCCCATTTGACAGTAGGGGGCCCCGAAAAGGCCAAGGCTGTGCGCAATTTCCAGCGCCAGGTGCTGAGCCTTGCGAGCGATGCGCTCGAAAATGTCCCCGTCAATGAACGCAATATTTCTACACTGACTCTTTCTGTAGACCAGTCCTGCTTCGAGGATTTGGGCGACATGTTGAGGGAATTCCGCCGTTTAGTCCAAAAAAGAGTAGACGGTGCCAAGAATCCTGACCGTGTTATGCAGCTTTCTATGGCATTTTATCCGGTAGCCCGTAAAGGAGGGGCTTCGGAAAATACTATAATAATAGGGGAAGGTGCAGGAGATAAAAAATGATTAAACGGGCGTGGACATATGGGTTGGCGACGTTGGCTCTTTGCAATGTCGCCTGCGATAGCGGTCGTACCGCTGGATCGTCGATGGAAACGGAAAACTCCATCGCGGTGCTTACTCAATTGGCCGATGGCACGCCTGCTGCACGTATGGACGTTATTGTCCGCCCTGAATCTTATTTGTCGGGTGCAACCGAACTGGGCTCGGACTCCCTTTACCAGTTGCATTTCGAAACGGACGAGCAGGGCCGAGTGGTTCTGTCTGATGTCCCGACGGGCTCTTATGTCATCGAAGCCCGTAATGATTCCTTGAATTTGAAGGGCTTTGTAAAGATTGCCTATGTGGAATCGGATTCCACGACTCCGCTTACGGTCGAAGTTTCTGAACCGACCAAGGTCTCTGGTCGCGTTGGCCTTCCGCAGTTAGTGCGCCGTGCGGCTACAGTTTCCGTGATGGGACTTGACTACCAGGTTCCGATGGATTCTACGGGCTATTTTGAATTTGATGCGTTGCCGAGCGGCAATGTCGAGATTGTCGCTTTTGTGAATGATACTGGCGCTGATTCAGTTACGGAATATGGCCGCATTGAGGCAGACGTCGGGGTTGGGTTCGGTGACGGTCTTTACCTTGGTGACTCTGCGTACGTCAAGAAATATTTTGTATTTGATGACTTTGAGAAAGGCGCAGGCAATTGGGAACCGGCTGCGTCCTATAATGCAAGCGTTGACTTTGATATTGTGTCTGCTGGGCATAATCGCAAGGGCAAAGCCGCACACTTTGTTTGTGAACGTGATTCTGTTAAAGATTGGGAATGGGCTCTTATCGGTCGTGAACTTGGCGGCTATGTTGATATGAGCAGCTTGGATTCCATTAAGTTCTGGGCTCGTACTTCCAAGGCCTCGCAGATTTCGTTTGCGTTCGATGTGTTCGTGAATAGCGACTCCGTGACAAGTTCGGAAAACAAGAAGGCTTGGAAACACTTTGAAGTAGATACGGCCTGGACGCAGTTCGTGGTCATTCCGGCAGAACTCGATACGTCGAACAATGGCGGTAATGTTGGCTGGGATTCCATCAAGGACAGCGTGACAAAGATTAGCATCTTTGGCCAGATGGGCACGGAAGTCTGGATTGACGATGTCGAAGTCTTTGGCTATGGTATCTTTGATCCTTATGCTCCAATAGCAAAGAAAAAAGATTAGTTGTAACAGAATTTGACGTTTTGTCAATAGAACCTGCGTTTACACGTAGGTTTTTTTTTGTGATATGGAGATAGATTTATAAAAAAACGGACTAGTGTATGGTTAGTCCAAAGGGGTGTTATGAGAATATTTAAAGGTATTACGATGTTTGGCTTGCTTGCGGGTTTTGGAGTAAATTCGCTTGCTGACAACCCTATTTCTAGCTATCACTATCTGGCGGACCCTTCTTGCGCCTCTGATGGTGATACCTTCTACATCTTGACCGACGTCGATGACTACAACAACCAGACAAACTGGAACTACGACATTGTCGGTCTTTATGCTTTTACTTCTGAAGACATGAAGAACTGGACCGACCACGGCATGATTTTCCGTTCCAAGCGTGAATTCGGCAACTACCCGAACAACACCTGGGCTTCGGGCATTGCCGTGAAAAACGGCAAGGTCTACATTGTTTACCCTGATGGCGCAAGCGGCGTGGGTATGATTACCGCCCCGGCGATTGATGGACCTTATACCGACCCGGTCAAGGAAACCCATGGCGTCAATAGAATTGCGGGTGGTGGCAGCCTTATCGGTGGTTGTGACGGCATTGCGCACTGCTTTGACCCGGGCATCTTGATTGATGACGATGGCAAGGGTTACGTGATTTTCGGTGGTGGCGAAAGCTCTAGCCGCCCCTATGGCAACAACTTCGACATTATCAGTTTTACCGAAAGCAACGGCAAGATTACTTTTGACAAGAATTCCCTGAAGAAGGTTTCTTTGCCGAACTCCTTCGAAGCTCCTTACTTGCACAAGAAGGGTAGCACCTATTACTTGAGCTTCAACAACCGTAGCCAGGTGATTGACTATGGTATGTCTAACAATATTTGGGGTCCTTATACCTTTGTGGGTACAGTCATTCCGGGAATTGGCTCCGTGCCGGACGCTCATGGCGAAGGCGGTAACAACCACCAGGGCTTTGCTCCGTTCAAGGATAAATGGTATGCCGTGTATCACGACCGCCGTTTGGTGACTTCCAATAACCATCCGGCTGCAACGACGCAGCAGGGCGTGCGTTCCGAAAATCCGAACTACGAAAACCACAGAAGCGTGTCCATTGATGAACTCACCTGGAATGGCGACAAGATGAACAAGCTCACCTTCACGCGTGAAGGACCAAAGCAAATCAAGAACTTTGACCCGTACAAGACCTACAAGGCAACGACGAGCTCCAAGCAGATGAACATCCGTAGCCGTACCGACTGGACCAAGGGCCAGCCGGTGAAGCACGTGCTCTTGCCGCTGACGAGCCGTAGCGAATCCTGGATCCGCGTCACTGGCGTGGACTTCGGTAAAGGTGCTGAGAACCTCCGCATCAAGGCTGCAAACGTAGGCGATGGCAACAAGATTGAAATCCATACGGGTAGCGCAACGGGTACGCTTGCCGGCACTTGCGAACTTGCAAAGACCGCCAATAACATGACTTTCGTGGATAACGATTGCGAAATGAAGGGCCTTACGGGCGTTATCGACCAGGTGTTCTTCGTGTTCAAGAATAATGGAAAAGATTCCACCATGGGCGTTCTCGAATGGGAATTCCAGGGCACGAAGCGCGAACCTGAACCGCAGCAGCCGTTTGGCGGCAAGGCTTGGGCAATCCCGGGCAAGATCGAGATGGAAGATTTTGATGAGCCGGGCTATGGCGCTGGTAACGATTCTTACTCTGAAAAAGATTCCGATGATCACGGTGCCGAAAGCAATGGCGGCAAGAGCTACCGCGAAGGCACAGGCGTCGATATCTACAAGAAGGCAACGGGTTACGTTGTCGGTTACAACCAGGCCGATGAATGGCTGGAATACACTGTGAATGTCGAAAAGGATGGCGACTACACGATGTTTGCGGCGGTGGCTTCTGCCAATGCGACCTCTGGCTTTAAGCTCTCCATCGATGGCGACGATATTACGGAATCGATTGCTGTCCCGAAGAACGATGGCGAAGAAAACTATGACGACTACAGCAAGGTGAAGGCGAATGTGAAGCTCCCGGCTGGTAAGCATATCCTCCGCTTTACCGTGACCGGCGACTGGATGGACATCGACTACATTCAGTTTGCGACAGGCAAGGATGCCAGGGACCCGGACGACGAGACGATTGCACTCCATAAGGGATTCCGCTTGGAAACGACCTCTCTCAAGAGCTTCGACGTGTTCGACTTGACCGGCAAGAAGGTGACTAGCATCACGGCGCACAACATGGCCGAAGCGAAGAACCTTTGGCGTGATGGTGCTCAAGCTAAGAAGGTGCAGGGCGTGTGCATCATCCGCAACCGTGCAAACGGCATGATGGCAAAGGTGCGCACGACGAGGTAGATTTTCCTCACTCACACCTCCATCTAAAAGGGCTTCTCGAAAGAGGAGCCTTTTTTGCATCCAACTTCCTACCGCCTACTTCTCTGTTGACATTTTATCAATGAACCTGTGATATTCCGCAGATTCATTTTTCTTTTTTGAGAATATCTTTAAAGTGAATGGGATGATTGTGTGTGGGACCATCCTGAGGAGTGTTATGAAACTGCTTAAGAATGTGACAATGTTTGGATTGCTGGCGGGCTTTGGAGTAAGCGCGCTCGCCGATAACCCTATTTCTACTTATCATTACTTGGCTGACCCGGGTGCTGCTGCCGACGATGATTACTTCTACATCATCACAGACTCCGATGACCCGGCTCCGTACAATTCTGACGGTTACAAGATTTACGCCCTTTATGCATTCCGCAGTAGGGATATGCAGAACTGGACCGACTACGGCATTATTTACGATGCCCGTAAGGTGAACGGCATTAATGACATTTGGGCTTCTGGCATTGCGGTGCACAACGGTACGTTCTACATTGTGTTCCCGGATGGCGGTGGCGGCGGCATTGGCTACATCAAGGCGCCTGCGATTGAAGGTCCTTGGACAAACGCTGTGGGCCAGGGCAAGGATAAGCTTGTCGGTGGTCGCGGCATCATCGGTTGCGATGGCGTTTCCTGGTGCTTTGACCCGGGTATCTTCATCGATGACGATGGAACCACCTACGTGACGTGGGGCGGTGGCGAAAGCAATAGCCGCCCGAACACAGACAACTTTGACATTGTCAAGTTGAACGATGCGAAGGATGCTCCGGTGGGCAACGGTTCTCACGTGAAGGTGAACAACTTGCCGACCCGCAAGATGCTCGAAGCGTCTTACATCCACAAGCACAAGGGAACTTACTACTTCTCTTACAGTACCGGATGGCAGCAGGGCGCTCCGACGATTGACTATGGTACATCGAACAACGTAATGGGCCCGTACACTTGGAAGGGTACCATTCTTGGCGACCCGAGCATGAACGGCCGTAGCATCAATGGCAACAACAACCACCATGGTATTGCCGAATTCAAGGGCCACTCTTACGTTGTCTATCATGACCGCCGTATTGCCAAGGGCCACAATGGCTTGGAAATCATCCCGGCCGATGACGGCAAGGCAAAGCCGAACGAAGGCTACCACCGTAGCGTTTCCGTTGACGAAATGTTCTATAATGCCGACGGTACAATCCAGACGGTCAAGGTAACGGATGAAGGTCCGGAACAGATTGAAAACTTTGATCCGTACGATTGGTATCCGGCTCTCACGAGCTCCAAGCAGAAGGGTATTCGCAGCCGCTCTAACTTTGTGCCGGGCAAGGCTGCCGAACACGTGTTGCTCCCGCTTTCCTCTAAGGAATCCTGGCTCCGCGTTTCGGGCGTTGACTTTGGTACGGCTGCAACGGGCTTCACGGTCGAAGCTGCAAGCGCTGCCGATAACAACAAGATTGAAATCCGCACCGGTTCTGCAACGGGTACCTTGGCGGGTACTTGCACGCTCAAGAATACTGGCAACAAGAATATCTATGCCGAAAACAAGTGCGAAGTGGAAGGGCTCAAGGGCATTGTAAAGCAGTTGTTCCTCGTGTTCAAGGGCGATAGGGATTCTACCATGGCTATCAAGGCTTGGGGCTTCGAAGGCAGTGGCACGACTCCGCCGGAACCGCAGAAACCATTTAGCGGCAAGGCTTGGGAAATCCCGGGCAAGATCGAAATGGAAGACTTCGACATTCCGGGTTCTGGCCGCGGTAGCGAAATCAAGTCTTACAGCGAAAATGATTCCGAAGACCATGGCATTGAAAATGGTGGCACGAGCTACCGTGAAGGTACTGGCGTTGATATTTACAAGAAGGCAACTGGCTATATCGTTGGCTACAACCAGTCCGGCGAATGGCTTGAGTACACCGTGAACGTGAAGGAAGCTGGCGACTATACGATGTTTGCTTCTGTAGCGACGGACAATTCAACGGCTAGCTTTACGCTCTCCATTGACGACAAGTCCATTGCCGAAGTTCCGGTGGCGGGCGACAGCTGGGATGACTTTGTGAAGGTCAAGGCTAACGTGACGCTCCCGGCCGGTGAACATATCCTCCGCTTTGCCATCACGGGCGACTGGTTCGATATCGACTACATGACCTTTGCAGCTGGTAAGGACGCGAAGGACCCGGACGAAGAAACGATTGCCATCAAGGGCTTTAGGGTGCTTGGTGCAGATGCTGTCGCTAACTTCGATGTGTTTGATTTGAGCGGCAAGAAAGTTTCTAGCTTCACTGCTCGCAATATCCACGAAGCAAAGAAGCTCTGGCGCGACAATCCGCAGTCCAGGAACGTGCAGGGCGTGTGCATCATCCGCAACCGTCACAACGGCGCTACGGCAAAAGTTCGCACCACTCGCTAAGCCTCTCTCGTCTTTCGTCTCTAGTCTAAACCTATTGACTTTTTATCCATAAGACCTGCGGTTTTCCGTGGGTCTTTTTTGCGTTTTGTGAGGTAATTTTATAAAAAAGAGATGGACTCACGGTGTGTGGTCGATCTTGAGGAGTGAACAATGAGACTACTTAAGAGCGTAACAATGCTTGGAATGGTGGCGGGCTTTGGTGTAGGCGCGCTTGCCGATAACCCGATTTCAGCTTATCACTATTTGGCGGACCCGGGTGCCGCCGCTGATGATACCTATTTCTACGTCATCACGGACTCGGATGACCCGGCAGTCGCTAATGCCAACGGCTACGATATCAAGGCCCTTTACGGTTTCCGCACCAAGGATATGAAAAACTGGACCGACTTCGGTATCATTTACGATGCCCGCAAGGTCGATGGCATTGGTGATATTTGGGCCTCCGGCATTGCGGTAAATCCCAACGACCACAGACTTTACATTGTGTTCCCGGATGGCGGTGGTGGCGGTATCGGCCTCATTGGCGCCGATAGCATTGCGGGCCCGTGGACAAACCCGGTCTCTGGCAACAAGAAGCTCATCAACAATTGGGGCGGCGGTCTCGCGGACTGCGATGGCATTGGCTGGTGCTTTGACCCGGCGATTTTCTTCGATGACGATGGTACGGGCTACTTTACGTTTGGCGGTGGCGAAAGCAATAGCCGCCCGGCTGCCAATAACAACAATAACATCTTCAATATCTACAAGTTTAACAAGGATATGAAGGGCTTCGATGTTAGCTCCAAGACCCAGCTGAAGATTGGCGGTCCGAAGGCGATGGAAGCCTCTTACATCCACAAGTACAAGGGTAATTACTACCTCTCTTACAGTACGGCGGATTTGCGCATTGCCTATGGTATGTCCAAGAACCCGATGGGCCCTTACGAATACAAGGGTATCTTCATGGGGAACCCAAACATTGGCGGCCAGAACATTAATGCCAATAATAACAACCATCATGGCATTGCCGAATTCAAGGGCCATTGGTATGTAGCTTACCATGACCGCCGCATTGCTAATGGTTACGACGGTTTGGAAAAAATCCCCGCTGAAGATGGAAGGCCGAATCCGAACCCGGCTTACCACCGCAGCGTGAGTGTCGATGAATTTACTTACAATGCCGATGGCACCATGAAGGAATTGACCTTCACGAAGGAAGGCCCGAAGCAGATTGAAAACTTTGATCCGTATGACTGGTATCCGGCTTTGACGAGTTCTAAGCAGAAGGGCATCCGCAGCCGTTCTAACTGGGCTCCGGGCAAGGTCGCGGAACACCTCTTGCTTCCGCTCTCCACCAAGGAATCCTGGATCCGCGTGAGTGGCGTGGACTTTGGTACGGCCGCAACGGGCTTCACGGTGCAGGCGGCAAGCACTGCCGATGGCAACAAGATTGAAATCCATACGGGTTCTGCAACGGGAACGCTCACTGGCACTTGCACTCTCAAGAATACCGGCAACAAGAATTCCTTTGCGGACAACTCTTGCGAAGTGACTGGCCTCAAAGGTATTGTGGAACAGTTGTTCCTCGTGTTCAAGGGCGATAAGGATTCGACCATGGCTATCAAGGCTTGGGGCTTCGAAGGCAGCGGCACGACTCCGCCGACTCCGCAGGTTCCGTATGATAGCGTGGCGGTAAAGCTCCCGGCAAAGATTGAAGCTGAAAAGTTTGACATTCCGGGAACGGGCCGCGGCGGCGATGTGGATTCCTATAGCGACAACGATTCCGAAAATCAGGGCGATGCCAAGTTCCGTGAAGATTTGGGCGTTGATATTGTCGAAGGTGGCACGGGCATGGCCATTGGCTACACGGCTTCTGGCGAATGGCTCGAATACACGGTCGAAGTTCCGGAAGACGGCGACTATGCTATCAAGGCTTCGGCTTCTACCGGCATGGAAAATGGCGCGAGCTTCTGCTTCTTGGCTGATGGTAAGGCTATTGGCGATACCATCAATGTTCCGCAGACCGGCGAAGACTGGAGCGTTTACAAGGAATTCGATGGCGGCAAGGCCAAGCTTACCAAGGGTACTCATGTGATCCGTCTTGTGATTACCGGCGACAACGTGAACGTGGATTGGTTCTCTCTTGGCGATGTGGAAAAGGTGGGCATCAAGAGTGGTGTAAGGCTTGCTGTTTCGGGTTCCAAAGTCTACAATGTGTACAACGTAAGCGGAAAGCTCTTGGGCACTGTCGATTTGACGGGTAAAAAGGCAAACGTCGCCTTGCTCGATGCTGGCTTCAACAAGGGCGTTTACATGCTCAAGAGCATCGACGGTCGCAAGACCTTCATGACCTCTGTCGCAAGATAAAATTCATATAATTCCTAAAGTATCAATCACTCCGAAAGCATCAAACACTCCGAAGGCAAAACCTCCGGGGTGTTTTTTTTACAAAAAAAATTAGTCCAAATGCCTCGCTAATGTGTGTTAATATAAAGGGTAGAGATGTTCTTTGCCAGCGGTCTCAGCGTAACTGGGAATAGAATGATGGATAGATAATGGATAATCGAACTAATAATAGCGATTCTGATCAGGCTGAAATTATTGTCGGAAATGTAATGGGTGAGGCTAAGACTTATGAGGAATTCAAGGGTGCAGGGGTCTATGCCGACCTTCTCCTTGACAGAACTTTTAAGAAGGCTTTCAATCCAGATACACAAAATAAGGTTTGCTTGATGGCGCTCTTGAATGCCGTCTTGGAGGGCGAAATTGCATCACCGATTGTGGATGTTCAGTCTCGCGACAAGGAATTCAACGACGGATCGAACGAAAACCGCACCACGATTTTCGACCTGTATTGCATCGATTCCGCTGGGCGACGGTTCATCATCGAAGTGCAAATTTTAAGCCAGAAAAATGTAGTGAACCGCGCAATCTATTACGCTTCGCAGACGATTGTTGCTCAGGGGGAACGTGGCAAGGCCTATAATTATGAATTGAGTCCAATCATTACGGTGGTAATCATGGAATTCAACATCTATGATGACGACCGCTATATTCGTCGCGCAAAGCTTCGTGAAGTGAACGGCAGCTGCATTAGCGACACGCTCTGTTTTGCATTTGTAGAATTGCTCAAGTTTAAGAAGCCGCTGGACGAGCTTGAAACCGTGCTTGACAAGGGGCTATACGCGCTCAAGAACATGAAAAACTTGACGCAGATGCCCAAGCAGTATGCTAAGTCGGCATTCGAGCTCTTGTTTCCTGTTGCCGAAATGGCTAAATTATCGAAAGAGGAACAGAAGATGATTGACGAAGCACAGAAAGCCAAATGGGATGCCTACGCTATCGAACAGTTTGCCATTGAAACCGGTTTGCAAAAAGGCATGGAAAAAGGTTTGGAAAAGGCAGCTCGCGAAATCGCTAAAAAGTTGAAGGCTAGGAATCGACCGATTAGCGAAATTGTTGAGGATACAGGCCTTTCGGAAGAGGAAATCAAAGCCTTGTAATCTTTATTAAAAAATTCCATACTGTCAAAAGCCTGTTCGAAACATGTTTCGTCGTGATTTCGAACGGGCCTTTTTGTTACTTGAATGACCGAGCGTGGTCGCTGACGCCGTAGGCGTCAACGCTGAGCTGTAGCTCCCTATCTCCATTACCAAAATGTCAATGATAAAAATTGGCAGAAATAGGGAATTTGGCAAAAGAAAATCTAAATTTCAAAGTGGAAAAATCTTGCAATCATGCAAGGGAAGTTATGGGATGATGATTATGAGTTTAAAGCAGAATGCTTTAGCAACTGTTTTTGGCTATGGAGCCGCTGCCCTAGCCGTATTCATCTAAAAGATCCTCCTAAACCACACACCCTAATGATGCCGCAAGGCGTTGTTACGCCTCGGAGCGAGTGCTCCGAGGTGTTTTTTTATTATAAACAAACTTGACGAAGTCGTGTTAAAAATGTATGATTTATGTAGTTTTTGAGGGATGCTTGAAACATAACAAAGGAATTTTATATGAAAAATATATATCGTGTGGTTTCTGCACTATTATTTGTTGCTTCAGCAACGTTTGCAGCGGTATACAATATCTCAGTCGGCCCTAAAGATGGTGAAGAACTTTTGCTAAAGGATGGCGATTGCATAAATGGTACCATTGATGGGACTGAAAGGAAGGTCAGAATTTTAGTTGCCAAAGATGCCAAGATTACTCTTGAAAACGCGCAAGTTCTTGGTGTGAATGAAGGTCAGTTTATGTCGGCTGGTATTAGGTGTCTGGGGAACTGTACCCTCGTTCTTAGGGGGAAAAATATCATGAAGGGGTATTATGGTAATTTCCCGGGCGTCCAGGTGCCAGATGATATAGATGGCCAAAAATATACGATGACAATTGAGGGTGATGGTTCCCTTGAAGCAAGTAGCAATGGTTATGGAGCTGGTATCGGCTGTAACCGTTATACAAATTGTGGCCATATAGTTATCAAAAGTGGTGTAATTAAAGCAACGGGTGGTTTCACTGCGGCCGGCATTGGCTCTAGCAAGGATGCTCATGGAGGCAATATCTCTATCGAAGGTGGTGAAATTACCGCCGCTGGTGGTCTATATGCAGCTGGCATTGGCGGTGGCGGTTATGAAGAATCGGGGTGTGGCGATATAACTATCAGTGGCGGTAAAATTATAGCAATGGGAGGTGATGAGATGCCGGGAATGGGAGGTAAAGGTGCTGCCGGCATTGGCTGTGGAAACAGTGGGTCCTGTGGAAAAGTTACAATTACAAAAGGTGTTGCTAAAGTTATAGCAATAAAGGGAAAGAAAGCTCCTTATAGCATTGGAGGATCTGATGGACTTGTCGGTACTGTTACCGTCGATGATGTAGAAGGAAGTATTGAAGAAAATCCTTTCATGCTCCCAGCAAAAGCTGCCGAAATTGTAACTCCTGGTAGCAAGACTATTGGTATTATTGACGGCGATTATAGCGGCAATGAAGCTGTGAACTTTGCGAAGGATATGGTTGTTGACACGATTATTTTTAAACGTACGTTCCCTGTTGTCGTAGGGGGAAATAATTATTCCACTATTATGTTCCCGTTCGAAATCAAGGCTGAAGAAATCGAGAATTTAGATCTGGTCTACATGTTCCTCGGCATAGGCGTTGATAAAAGTAATAATAAGTATGTGGCTGTGGATCGTGTTTGGTACAGTCGTTTTGTAGGTACAACATATACGATGGAAGCGTACAAGCCGTATTTAATCAAGCTCAAATCCAATGCAACGAACATTGTAATCAATAAAACGACTGACCTTGTTCTTAAGGCGACTCCGACAGAGGATGGTGATTTTGATGTAATGCAGTCTGATGATTACAATAAGTATGGTAATTATGTATTCCGTGGCGTTGTCCAAGGCAAAACCTGGGATGCCAACAGTCCAGAAGTGTTGGGTACGAACAAGGCTGCAGCCTATGGCTTTGCGGGTACCGCCACGTCTGACATCTCGGTTGGCCAGTTTGTCAAGGTGGGCGAAGGCGCCTTCATCAAGCCACTCCGCGCCTATATCTACAAGAGTCCGGTACCGCAATCGGTTAACTCGAACGGTGCCTATGTCTTGCGCCAGACTGCATCTATCGACAACGACATTCCGGAAACGATGAACGTTGTTGTGGTTGACCGCAAAAAGGATGGCGAGGAACAGACGACCGTCATCGGCCAGTTCAACAGCCGCACTGGTGAATTCCGCATGAACCGCACGGAACGTACTTACGACCTGAAGGGCCGTTCAGTCCGCGACGCAGGCCGCATGGCCAAGGGCGTGTATCTGAAAAAGTAAAACATTCAATAATACGAATGGGTAAATATGAAAAACGAAACCGAACAGAAAAAAGAATACTCAACCCCTACAGTGAAAGTGGTTGAACTCAAGCATCAGGGCCATCTGTTGGAAGCTTCGCCGTCGGATCCTTTACCGACTGGCGGTGAATTGATTTAGACGCCAATCTAACAAGATTGCCTCCCAAAAGCCTCCAAACCAAAAAGTTTGGAGGCTTTCTTTTGGCTCAGTCATCCTCGCATAGCGAGGAACCATACAATCCTACAAGCCATGTATGGACCCTCCTTCAGAGGGTGACGTATGCCGGAGATTCTCATGTATCGCCTCGAACGGTAATGTGCTTACAGTCATCCTCGCATAGCGAGGATCCATACAATCCCTCGAGCCGTGTATGGACCGCAAGCGGTCCCGTTTTGCTTGGCTTACGCAGCAGTGTGTTACATTTGGCCTATGTTTTGTGCGTTTCTCATCGCATGCTATAAAAAATGCGTGTTTGTGAAAAAAACTTGACAATCGCATATTTAAAATGTATGATTTCGCGCGGCTTAAAAGCGAAAATGGACTTATAACAAGGAATCATTATATGAAATGCATATACCCTATGTTTTTTGCTTTATTTGCTGCTACGGCACCGTTTGCTGCGACAGTCGATCTTCTACGTTAACAGGCAATTATACAGCGCAGAATGGCGACGTCCTGACGGGCTCGCTTCAAAATAAAATCAAGATCTCCATCGCCAACGATGCCAAGGTCACACTCAGTGACGCGACAATCAACGGCTCCAACTCAAAAGATTTCCCGTGGGCGGGCCTTACCTGCTTGGGTAATTGTACCGTCGTTCTCGAAGGCTCTAATACAGTGAAGGGTTTTTATGATGAATTTCCTGGCATTCAAGCTGCGAAAAATGAAGGAGCAGGTGATGAATATACGTTAGTGATTGAGGGCAATGGCTCCCTTGATGCTAGAAGCAGCGGTTATGGCGCCGGCATAGGCGGTGGTTATAGTGACTTTGATTGCTTGTTTGGTAAAAAAAACTGTGGTAATATAATTATCCGTGGCGGTATTGTTACAGCAACGGGTGGTAGTTATGCTGCCGGCATAGGCAGCGGCGGTAGAGGAACCTGTGGTAATATAACAATCAGTGGTGGCGAAGTTACAGCAACGGGTGGCCCTCAAGCTGCCGGCGTAGGCAGTGGCAATGAAGGAACCAGTGGCGCTATAACAATCAGTGGTGGCAAAGTTACGGCAACGGGTCGTGTTTGGGCTGCCGGCATAGGCGGTGGCAATGAAGGAACCAGTGGTGCTATAACAATCAGTGGTGGCGAAGTTGAAGCGACGGCTGGTAAAAAAGCTGCCGGCATAGGCAATGGTTATCAAGGAAAAAGTGGCGATATTATAATTACCAATGACATAACTAAGGTTATGGCAACAAAGGGGATTGATGCTCCCTATAGCATCAATGTTGGGGATGAGGAATCTGCCTCTACGATTACTATCGGTGGAGTTGTTATGGGGCCTATTGAAAAGAGTTCCTTTGAATTCCCTGCGGCACTTGTTGATGTTGAAACCGCTGGTAGCAAGACCGTCGCCTTTATTAACGGTAATTATAACGGCGAAGACGCCTTGAGCCTTACAGAAGATGTGTCTGTTGATAATGTTATTTTTAAGCGTACGTTCCCTGCCATCGATGGTGAAAATAATTATTCCACCATCATGTTCCCGTTCGAAATCAGCGCAAATAAAGTGGGTAACGTAAAGCAGGTTGTTTCGTTCCTCGGCATAGGCGTTGATGGTACAAACCATAAGTATGTGGCTGTGGAACGGGTCTGGTGCAATGAACAATCTAACACAAGATGTAATTACGGCACTGCCAAGCTTGAAGCGTACAAGCCGTATCTAATCCAGCTTGAGTCTGGAAAAACGAGTGTTTCCGTAAATAATACGGACCCGCTTGTGCTCAAGGCTAGTCCGACCGACGCTGATGCATACGATGTGGCGCAGGACGACGATTATAGTGCGTATGGTGATTTCGTGTTCCGTGGCGTTATCCAAGGCAAAAGCTGGGGTGCTGACGATCCGGATGTTTTGGGTACGAACAAGGCTGCCGCCTATGGCTTTGCGGGTTCATCCGCTACAGATATCTCGATTGGCCAGTTTGTCAAGGTGGGCGAAGGCGCCTACATCAAGCCGTTCCGCGCCTATATCTATAAAAAGCCGGTACCGCAATCGGTCAAGGGAGCCTATGGCTTGCGCCAGACTGCATCTATCGACAACGACATTCCGGATGTGATGAACATTGTTATCGTTGACCGCAAAAAGGATGGCGAGGAACAGACGACGGTTATTGGCCAGTTCAACAGCCGTACCGGAGAAATCCGCCTGAACCGCACAAAGCGTACCTACGACCTGAAGGGCCGTCATGTTCGCGACGCAGGCCGCATGGCAAAGGGCGTTTATTTGAAAAAGTAAAACATTCAATAATACGAGTTGGTAAATATGAAAAACGAAACCGAACATAAAAAAGAATACTCAACCCCTACAGTGAGAGTGGTTGAACTCAAGCATCAGGGACAGCTGTTGGAAGCCTCGTCGTTGGATCCTTTACCGACTGGCGGTGAATTGATTTAGACGCCAATCTAACAAGATTGCCTCCAAAAAGCCTCTAAACCAAAAAGTTTGGAGGCATTCTTTTTGTGCAGACTACTCACTGTCTACTTCCTACCGTCTACTAAACCTCATTACCAAAGTGTCAATGGAAAATTTTCCCGTTTTTGCGAGAAGCGCGCGGGGGAGGTATAAATTTAAATTGCAGCACTTTAGTGCAGGGGTTTGATTTTAAATGGGAGACAGACAATGAAGAGTTTGGGTAATGTTTTGAATGTTGCCGCTTTTGGTTTAGCTTTGGCTATTCCGGCGCTTGCTTCTACTGTGAACGTTGACGTGACCGAAGAACACCAGGTTATTCGCGGTTTTGGCGGCATGGTCCACAACGAATGGCAGGGGGGTGGCGGCCTTTCCGAAGCAGATGCGAAAATTGCTTTTGGAACGGGAGATGGCACGATTGGTCTCAATACGCTTCGCATTCCTGTGTATGCAAATAGCAACTCCTTCAACAAGGAAGTGAACGCCGCAAAGTATGCCAAAAAGTATGCCGGCGATGATTTTATTTTGTATGCGACTCCGTGGACGTCTCCATACGCTGGCGCTAACCAGCACATGTCTTCTTCGAACTACCAGAAGTATGTGGACCACCTGAATAGCTTTAACGATTACATGAAGAATCAGGGCGTTCCTTTGTACGCCATTTCCATCAGTAACGAACCGGACTGGTGCGGTGAATGGGCCTGCTGGAGTGCCGACGAAATTTACAACTTCACCAAGGGCTACGCCGATAAGATGCGCAAGAACGGCGTGAAGGTGATTTCGACAGAATCCTTCCGCTACGACAAGAATCTTTACAACAAAGTCTTGAACGATGCCAATGCCCTCAAGAACTGGGACATTCTTGGGGCGCACTTCTACGCTAGCGACAGAAGGACTGGGGACAATTTCTTCCAGTACAGCCTTGCCGACCAGAAAAAGGTCGAGCGCTGGATGACGGAACACTACACCGAAAGCCAGGGAAGCGGTAACGACTGGCGTACCATCCGCAATACCGGTGACCAGGCGAATGCCAACAAGCGCGATACCGTGAACGCTATGGACGTGGGTTACGAAATCCACCGCGCTATGGTCGTGGGTAACTTTAATCAGTACACTTGGTGGTACATCCGTCGTTGCTATGGCCTGATTATGGAAAAGGATTTTGGAAACAAGCTCCAGATTCCGCAGAATGAAATAGGCAAGATTTCTAAGCGCGGCTATGTGCTTTCGCAGTTCGCTCGATTTGTCCGTCCAGGTGCTGTTCGCGTGGGCGCTACAGCAAACCCCGAGAAGGAAGTTTTTGCTAGTGCTTACAAGAGCGCCGATGGCGACTCCGTGATTGTGGTGCTTGTGAACCGCGATTACAAAAACGACAAGACTGTGACTGTCAAGGTGCAGGGCGCCGATGTCCAATCCTTCCACGTTTACACCACTAGCGAAACGAAGAACGCCAAGGATGAAGGCGAAGTTGAAGTCAAGAATGGCGAAGTGACTATCAAGATGGAATCCAGCGGCAAAAACTTCAAGGATTGCATCGTGACGCTCGTTGGTGTGGGCACTCCATCTGAACCGACTCCTCGCGAACCGTTTGGCGGCAAGGTCGCTGAAATTCCGGGCAAGATTGAAGCTGAAAACTTCGACATTCCGGGTACGGGCAAGGCTAACAAGTCCTACTACGAAAATGATTCCGAAGACCGTGGCGAAACGAATTTCCGCGAAGGTACGGGAGTTGACATTTACAAGAAGGCTACGGGCTACGTTGTGGGCTACAATGAAGAAGGTGAATGGCTTGAATACTCCGTGAACGTGAAGGAAGCTGGTGATTATACCATGTTTGCTTCTGTCGCAACGAGCAATTCGACGTCTGGATTCTCACTCTCCCTGGATGGCGAAACGCTTGTTGAAAATGTCGCTCTTGCGGGCACAAGCTTCGATGAATTTACCAAGGTCAAGGCCAACGTAAAACTCCCGGCTGGCGAACATATCCTCCGCATGACGGTGACGGGTTCCTGGTTCGATATCGACTACTTCAACTTTGCAAAGGGCAAGGATGCTGCCGATCCGGACGATAAGACGATTGGTTTGCGCGGTGCCGATTTCCGCATGCCGACCGAGGCTGAAAACTACAGCGTGTTTGATATGAACGGCGTGCTGGTGGGTAAGTTCGAAGCCGTGACTAAGGCCGATGTCCAACGCATGACCAAGAACGTAGTACGTCAGAATGGCGTTTACTTCGTGAAGTCACTCAAGTCCGCCAAATCCTACCGCATTTCAGTCGTTAAATAGTTTTCATATTCCTAAAGCGGGGGCCAAGCAATTGGCTCTCGTTTTTTTTTGCAAAATGCGGTTTTTGTGCGGATTTCGCAAGTCATTGACAAAACGTCCATAATATATGGAGCTTACAAAAGAGACGATCATCACATTTTAGGGTAGTTTTAAATTGGTAATCAATTGGATTAAGGAAAGAACTATGGGTGTTGAAATGTTTGTCAAAAAAATGATGGCTGTCGCAGGAGCTGCGGCTGGCCTTTCTCTGTTTGCTGTTTCGGCTAATGCTGCCCCGAACCCGAACTTCCACATTTACATTGCCTACGGGCAGTCTAACATGGCGGGTAACGGCGATATCGTGCCTTCCGAGGACCAGGCGACTGATCCTAAGAACTTTATCATGCTTGCTTCGCACACGGCAAATGCGAGCCAACGTAGCGGCAAGACCACGCAGTCTATCAAGGCGGGCGAATGGGCCGCGGCAATTCCGCCGATGTTCCATGCGTTTGAAAACCTTTCCCCGGCTGACTACTTTGGCCGCGCGATGGTCGATTCCCTGCCGGGCGTGACCGTGGGGATGATTCCGGTGGCTATCGGTGGTGTGAGCATTAGAGCTTATCTCCCGGACCAGTACCAAGCTTATTTCAATGGCGATGGTAGCAGCTTTAAGGGGTGGGCAAATGACTACGGTGGAAACCCGATGGCTCGAATTCTGGAACTTGGCAAAAAGGCTAAGGAAGTTGGCGTGATCAAGGGAATCCTTTTCCATCAGGGTGAAAGTGACGGTACCGACGACAACTGGCGTAACAACGTCTACAAGACCTACAAGATTATTATCGATGAACTTGGACTGGACGAAAATGAAGTCCCGTTTGTGGCAGGCGAATTGCTCCAAGAAGGCAACAACTGCTGCGGTAGCAAGAATGGCGGTATCGCTCAGCTTAAGAGCAAGTTCAAAAAGTTCGGTTTGGCATCGTCCAAGGGCTTGCAGGGCAACGGCAGGGACCCGTACCACTTTGGCCGTGCTGGCGTAATCGAACTTGGCAAGCGCTATTGCTCCGAAATGCTCAAGCTCATCGACAAGACGATTGACCCCGATGCTCCGGCTGTGAACTTGGTGGACCCGAGTAAGTCCGTAGTTCCGGATGAACCGCCAGAGGAATATGGTCCGTATGATGGTGCTATTGCAATTCCGGGCAAGGTGCAGGCCGAAAACTACAACAAGGGCGGTGCCGAAGTTGCCTATCATGACGAAAGCAAGGGTAACGAAGGTGGCAAGTTCCGTAAGAATGACGTCGATATTTACCAGCCGAACATGGGAATTACCGTGGGACATAACCAAAAGGGTGAATGGCTCAAGTACACCGTGAACGTTGAAGCCGATGGCGAATATGAAATTTCGGCCAACGTGGGTAGCGACAATACGACCGGCAGTTTCGTCCTCTATATGGGTGACAAACGCATTGGCGATGAAATGGCAAGCGCTGGGTTGGGCTTTGATTCTTTGACTGTTGTGGAAGGCGGCAAGGTTACGCTCACCAAGGGCGAGCATGAATTGAAACTTGAAATCACGAACGACTGGATTGATATTGACTACGTCGAATTCAAGGCCGTAACCCCGAGCAAGATTACAAAGGTTCGCTTGGACATGACCGAAGCCGAAAGCAGCTTTAGCGTGTTCGATATGCAGGGCATTAAACTCGGGTCGTTTACCGCCAAGGGCGTGGATGAAGCCATGAGCCTTGTTAAGGAAAATGCAAAGCTTCGTAGGCAAGGGAAGGGCGTGTTCTTCATTCGTAAAAACGGAGATAAACCTCTAACTAAAAAGGTGGTGATACATGAATAAAAACGAGTTGGTTATCGTAAAGCAAATTGCTTTCTTCTTTGTCGTCGCAGTTGCCCTTGGCATCATGTACGGGTAAACCGAGCGGCAGTCGGCGAAATGCGGCGGGCGGTGTTTTTTATGCTAGCCTAAGTTCTGCAAAAAATTAGTGTGACTCCTTAGAGCCCTGGTGAACCCAGGGCTCTTTTCGTATGCTTTAGCTGCTTCGGGAAAGGTGCGGCAAGTGGCATTGTCCAAAGGACTATAAAAAAATCGCTCCGGATTTTTCCGGAGCGATCTAGTGTAGTATAGGATGAATTATGAAATCAAATTCATTACGGGAGTGTGAACTGCTTCAGGAACGGCCAGCCAATCTTGCCGTCGCCCTGTTCGTGGCCACCACCCTGCTTGGTGCAGAGCACAACCTTCGTGCCGTCCTTGCAGTTGGAGTATTCATCGCAACCGTTAGAGTTCTTGGAAGAAGAGCCGGTACAACCGTTCTTTTCTGCCCAGAACCTGAAGTTCCTTTCGGCACCGAGGAAGTTCAGGCCGTCGCCATAGCCGCTATCGCCACCTTGGTATTTGCAGACGGGGTCGGACGTGCCACGGAACATGATGATAGAAATCGGACGTTCAGGATTGCACTTGGCGCTGTTTGTGGTGTTCAAGTCCATACCTGCAGGAGCAACTGCGGCGTACACATCAGACATGAAGCAGGCCACATGGTTACTCATACCGCCACCCATTGAGAATCCGGTTGCATAAACGCGCTTCTTGTCGATGCAGACCTTTTCTTCGACTGCGGCGATCATTTCGCGAGAGAACTTCACGTCGTCATCGTCGGAGCAGCAAGGACCAACGTTCCAGCCCGGACCCATCTTTCTGGTGTCAGCAGACTTCGTGCCATCGGGGTACAGAGAGATAACGCCTTCAGGGTCTGTCTGAGCCTTGTAGGTCGTGCCGTTGAGCTGGTTGGAGCCAGAACCCATAACCGGATGGTAGTCCACAACGAGAGGTACCGGCTTGTCGCCCTTGTAGGCGCTCGGCACGTGCATGATGAAGGTGCGCTTCTTGCCATCGACAGTCACGCTCATGTTGTGGTTGCCGGACTGGTAAGCCTTGCCGGAGCAGTCGATGATTTCTTCAATCTTGCTGCTGGAGGATGCAACCGGCTTTTCAGAGCTGGAAGACTGTTCGACCTTCTTGCTGGAAGAGGAGCTGGTGGGTTCCGTGCCGCCGGCCTTCATGGTGACGTTGACATTGGTTTCTACGGTCTTTGTCATTTGGTAGGTCGTGTTTTGGTAGCCTTCCTTGGCGAACATGATAGCCGGAAGCGGGCCATCGTCCTTGAGGAGCGTTACTGTTTTGCCGAGCTGGTAGGTGCTGCGGTTTCCATCAACGTTGATGCGGAGGTACTTGGCGCCCTTTGCTGTCGTCTTGTTCAAGTCAAAACTTATTGTTTCGTTGACGTAGTGTTGCGTCCTGGAGAAGGCGACCTTACCGAGTGCATCCATGACAGACACTGTGATAGTCTGAGCCTTGATGTTTGCGATGGTAATCACATTGTTTTTGAATGTGACGGCGGTCTGGATGGCCTGAATGCCATTGTTTGCCGTCTGTTCATAGGCGAGACTGAATTTTCCGCCTTCAATAGAGGTTGTTTCGACACCAGCGTAGTTGAATGAGCTGATTTTTACATCAGAAAGAGGCTCGCCCTTGTCGGATTGAACCACACCACTGATGCTCCATGCGAAAGTAAGCGTGCTGAACAACGCTACTGTTCCGGTTAATGCCATGAATCTAGACATGGTCATACGACTCCTTTTGCTGTTAAAATTTTTCCAAACCAGTTTTGCACCAACCTAGCTTATCTCGAGATAAAATGCTAAGCCTGATACGCTCAAAAATATAGAAGTAAACAAAAAGTTTTAAATAGAAATTTGTTGTGAAAAAATACAAAGCGTTGTGAAAATTGAGAATTGTCACTAGCTCTGTAAAAAAAATAAAATTAAGCTGTTGATAAAAAATCCATGAAAAGGGGGGATGCCGCTGCGATGTAATCCCCCAAACGGGGTAAATTAAGGTTGTAGATATGTCCATTCTATATAGGAAAGGAGTTGTTTATGGGATTGTTTAGTAAAATGGCAAAATCTGCCGCATTTACGGTTTTGGCGGCAGCTGTTGTGAATAGTTTTGCCGTGACGGTCAATAACCCGATTATGTATGTCGATAGCCCGGACCCCTCGATTGTCCGCGTTGACGACGCCTATTACATGGTGACGACTACGATGCACTTTGCGCCGGGCGTGCCTGTTTTCAAAAGCACCGATTTGGCCCAGTGGCGTACGGTGGGGTATGCTTATCAGACTCTTTCGAATGGCAACAATATCAGTTTGAATGGCGGTCAGGATGCTTACGGCAAGGGTTCGTGGGCATCGAGCATCCGCTACCACAAGGGTTTTTTCTACGTCTTGACGCCGTCTTACACGACGAACAGGACGCACCTTTACAAAACCGCCGATGTCGAAAATGGCCCGTGGTCCGAAGTGCAGCTCCCGTTCTATCACGATCCGTCGCTGTTCTTTGACGATGATGGCACGGTTTGGGTGTTCTATGGCTCGGGCGACCAGATTAGCTACGTGCAGCTGAACGACGATGCGAGCGGCGTAAAGGCCGGTGGCAAGAGCGGTAAGGTTGGCGGCGTGAGCGTGAACCAAGTGACCGGCACCAATAACTATTATGTGCAGCAGGAAGGCTCGCACATGGAAAAGGTGAACGGCGAATACTACCTCTTTACGATTTCTTGGCCGGCTGGCAAGAGCCGTAGTGAAATTGTCTATCGTTCCAAGAACCTTCTCTCCGGATTTAGCGGAAGATATTTCTTGTCCGATAACGGTGTTGCGCAGGGTGGCATCTTCGATACGCCGGATGGCAAGTGGTATGCCCTCCTGTTCCGCGATTCAGGCCCGGTTGGACGTATGTCGCACCTGGTTCCGATGGAATGGAAGGATGGCTGGCCAGTGCCCACGAGTGGTTCTAAGGCTCCTGCGACGATTGACTTGCCGGAATCCCCGCTGCCGGGCTACGGCATGGTGACTTCCGATGACTTTGATTCCGACGTGCTTCCGCTGGAATGGCAGTGGAACCACAACCCGGATAACAAGAATTGGTCTTTGACGGCGAATCCGGGATTTTTGCGCATTACCACGGGCCGCACCGATAGCCGCATTGTCAACGCGAAGAACACGCTCACGCAGCGTTCCTTTGGCCCCAAGAGTTCTGGCAGAACGCTTGTGGATGGCAAGGGCATGAAGGATGGCGACATGGCGGGCCTCGTTGCATTGCAAGATGACAAAGGCTTTGTCGCTCTTGCAAAAGACGGTGGCAGCTACAAGGTAGTGATGTACAGCGGAAACAAGGATCGCGAGAGTCTTGTCAAAAGCGAAAATCTTTCGGACTCCAAAGTTTATCTGCGAATCGATTTCGACTTGCCCATTGATCGCGGCACTGCATATTTCTACTACAGCACCGATGGCAACACTTGGACAAAAATTGGCAACGATGTCAAGCTGAATTATGACCTTCACATGTTCGTGGGGGTACGCTGGGGACTCTTCAACTTTGCGACAAAGACTGCCGGCGGTTATGCAGACTTCGACTGGTTCAAGGTCGGTACCGACTACAAGGACGAAATTTATCTGGATGCGGCTCAGGATACGACTCCGCCGACACCGTATGGCGATGTTGCAGCCAAGATTCCAGGCAAGGTTGAAGCCGAAAATTACGATGTCGGTAAACCGAACCGCGCCTACTACGACAAGGATGGCGACAATCAGGGCAAGGCCTACCGCGAAGAATCTGTCGATATTGTGCAACTTGATTCCACTGACAAGTCCAAGGGCTACGCCATTGGCTACACCGGTGAAGGTGAATGGTTGCGCTATACAGTGAATGTTGCCGAAACGGGCACTTACGAAGTAAAGGTGAATATGGCGACACCTTCCGAGAATGCCGGCGTCAAGCTTTACATCGATGGCAAGGCTGTGACGGATGAAATTATTGCTAAGCAGAATGGCGAAAGCGATTGGTCCACTTATAGCGAAGTTTCTGTTCAGACAAAGGAAATCGAAAAAGGCGAACACGCTCTTAAAGTGGAAATTGTTGGCAATAACGTAAACGTGGACTGGTTGCAATTCTGCCTTGACAAGTGTGAAACGACTTCGCTGAAGGGCTTCCGCTATGGCATGGATGCCTCCAGAACGTATGGCGTTTACAGCCTCAACGGTTCGTTTGTCGGCCGCGTCGATGCATCGAACTCTTTCGACGTTCGCTCTAAGGTTAGCTCGCTCGTGAAGGAAAGTGGCGTGTATGTCGTCAAGTCCCTCACCACCGGCCTCACCCACCGCATCTCTGTCACTAAGTAATTTATTCTAATTCCTCCAAACACACCCGAGGCCAGGAAGCGGATGTCGGAAGCGAAGCTTACGGACATCCATTTCCTGGCCGTTTCTGTGTTCTATAAACACACCCGAGGCTTGGATGCACCCGCGGAAAGCTTGCTTTTCGGCGGGTATGTCCAAGCCGTTTTTGTGTTCTGTAAACACACCCACTACATTCCCGTCCCCCCCCCCTCAACCCATTGTCAAAAGCGCAATGGAAAATGTTTACCGCTAAGTGATAATCGCCAATCCAAAAGGTATTTTCATCATAGGTAAAATGGGAAAAACCTCAAGGAGTAGAGGAATGTTTGGTAAAATCTTCAGTATGGCGCATTGTGCTTTGACGGTTGCCGCCTTGGCTGGCTTCGCAAGTTTTTCTTTTGCAGACAACATTAATGTGAACGGCACGAACCGTACCATGAATGTGTACGCGCCGAGAAACATCGAAAAAAATCGTCCGCTTATTATCCAAATGCACGGCATGAATCAGGATGCTCCGTATCAGCAGAACGCTGCCAAGTGGGAGCCGATTGCCGATACGGCCCGCTTTGTGGTCGTGTTTCCGAACGGTCAAAATAAGGCTTGGGATATTTCCGGCGACAAGGATCTCAATTTCATCAAGGCCATCATCAACGAAATGTATAACAAGTACGGCATCGACAAGAATCGCGTTTATGTTTCGGGCTTCTCGATGGGCGGCATGATGAGCTACCATGTGGCGAACAAAATGGGCGACCAGATTGCGGCTATTGCCCCTGTTTCTGGGGGCGGTGGGGTAAACTCGCCCAAGCGCGCCATGCCGATTATGCACACGCATGGCACGACCGATGACGTGGTGAATTACAACAGCACTGTGAACACCCTTAAGGGCTGGGTTTCTGCGCAAAAATGTTCTTCAAGTTCCAAAGTCACAAAGCCGTATCCTGCACACAAGTCGGGTTCTGCCGCCTCTCTCGAAGTCTGGAGCGGCTGCAAGGATAACGTCGAAGTCCGCTTGCTCACCATTGCAGGCAAGGGCCACTGGTATTCCATGGACGAGGCGGTCAGTGTCAATACGAGCGTTGAAATTTGGAACTTTGTCAAGAATTATTCGCTAGACGGTTCCTCGCTCCCGCCGCCGATTCAGGTGCCGACCGACCGCGACAGCATTTTTAACGGTGGTTTCGATTCCACAGATGTCGCTTGGACTTTGCAGACTCACGGCAGTGCCGCTGCCACAGGTGACGTGAAAAATGGCAAGTATGAGCTCGACATTTCTGCCATCGGCACGGAAAATTATCAAGTTCAGGTGATTCAGCATGACTTGCATCTTGAAAAAGGGCAGTGGTACGAAGTGAGTTTTGAAGCTAGCGCTGGCGATTCCCGCACGCTCGAAGTGAACGTGGAACAGCACACGGATCCGTGGACAAGTTACCTCACCGAAAAACAAAACTTTGAAATCGGCAAGGAATCCAAAACGTATTCTTTCCAGTTCCAGATGACCGCTTCCACCGACAAGGATTCCCGCTTGAGCTTTAATGCGGGCGCCTCCACGGGCACGCTTACGCTGGATAACGTCACGCTCAAGAAAATTGAGGAACCTTCGTTGAAGTTGACGACAACGCGGTTCGGCGCTACGGTCGCGGAATCAACGTTTGAAGTGTATAACCTCGCAGGTAAACGCCTCGGATTTGTCGAAATCATCGAAAACGATGTACAGAACATGCAAAAGACGGTGAAAAATGCAGGCTTTGGCAAGGGACTCTACATCTTGCGTAACAAAACGCGCTCGTTCATGCTTCCCGTGGACCGTTAATCTAAAATTTTACGTCTCTCTCTAATCAAGAGTTGTCCTCTGCAAAGGGGACGCTCTTTTTTATCATAAAGATTTGACGACTGATTTCACTTCTTCAATAAAATATTGTAGCGAAGAAAATTTGAATATGGGCAATTTGCTAGAAGTGTTACTTTCTATTGATGTTGCAAATTTTTTGAGGTATTCGGTGAAGTTAGTGACAATCGTCATTAAATTTTTGTTGAGTTCGACCCATTCCCTCTTGTCGATGGTGCATTGGCATTCGATATCTAGTGTTTGAATGACTACCGCTTTGGTAAAATCGATGCCTGGCAGTCCTTTCTTCTCGTCAACAATTCTGCCAGATGTTTTGAATATGAAAGCGTATGGGTGTTTGATATTTGTTCGGAATGGAATGGCGAATATTGTTCCATTGCATTCGATTATGAAAGACAAGTAAGGTCTGCCTGCCTTATTTGTTAGAATTTCTTTGTGGTTTTTATGTCGGTCAAAGAATGATTGCTTAAGAAATACGGTTTGTGCCAGTTTCATTTTTTCCTCAAAAATAAAAAAACCGTATTTCATATATAACGAAATACGGCTCATCTTAGACCTTTCTTTTTTATCTTAGGTGGACTGGTCTGCCACCCTGTCATTGGTTGACCTTTCTTTTTTATCTTAGGTGGTCCGGTCTGCCACCCTGTCATCTATAAATAATATACAAAAAGTTTGTGGAAAAGTCAATAAGCTAGCATCGCTTTCCATTTCCTTATCCACCGTGGACAAAATGTCAAAGGTATCAGTATCGTGGATTGAAATAATTCGTTTTTTAGGGGATATCTTTAGTTTTGGGGTATAGTTAATAATTAGGAACAGGAGTGCTTATGTTTGGTTTGAAGAACAAAAACGGTTGCAAACTTGGGGTGTTGGCAACTTTGGCTTTAACGAGTTTGGTGGGATCGGCTTTTGCTAGTGCCGATACTTTGGTGCTTACGCCACCGCTGGGATGGAACAGCTGGAACGTATTCCACGAAAACATCAACGAAAAGCAGATTCAGGAAATCGCCGATGCCATGGTCTCTTCGGGTTTGAGAGATGCGGGCTACGTCTTCCTGAACCTCGACGACAACTGGATGGATACCAAGCGCGATGCCCAAGGCAACCTCCAGAACAACCCGAAGACTTTCCCCAGCGGCATGAAGGCCATTGCCGATTACGTGCATAAAAAAGGCCTGAAATTCGGTCTTTACGGTGACCGCGGCAAACGTACCTGCCACCATTATAATAGCAATTGGCAAAGCCAGAGCGGCTCCAATGGCCACGAAGAACAGGACGCCAAGAAACTCGCCGAATGGGGTGTGGACTACTGGAAGTACGACAACTGCGATTCCGACCCCACTACTCAGGAAAAAGATTACACCGCCATGTCCAAGGCCCTCCGCAATTCCGGACGCGATATCGTGTTCAGTATTTGCATGTGGGAATACAAGGACTGGATGCCCAAAATCGCTAACCTCTGGCGCACCACTTTCGATATCGGCCCCGAATGGATTTCCACTTCGTGGTACCGCGGCGTCTATGAAATTATCGATGCCAACAACAAGTATTGGCAAATTGCAAAGCCCGGCCACTGGAACGACCCGGACATGCTTGAAGTCGGCAACAGGGGCCTCTCTTACGAAGAACAGCGTTCCCAGATGACGATGTGGTCCATTATGGCCGCACCTATCATGATCAGTTCCGACGTGCGCAACATGAGCAACGAGACCAAGGAACTTTATCTGAACAAGGACATGATTGCTATTAACCAGGATTCCTTGGGCGTTCAGGGCCACCGCATTTCTGACAAGAACGGCAAGCAGGTTTGGACCAAGCCTTTGAAGAATGGCGACATTGCTGTGGCGCTCCTCAATAACAACGGCTCTACCCAGACCGTTGAATGTAACTTTGCTGACATTGGCGTAGAAGGCGAAGTGGAAGTTCGCGACGCTTGGAAAAAGAAAGATCTGGGTCCGGTTTCCCATGTCTCTATTGAACTCCCGGCTCACGGTTCTGCACTCCTCCGCTTGATTCTCAAGCCTGTTCCGCGCGAACCGTTCAAGGGCAAGGCTCTCGCCATTCCGGGCAAGATTGAAATGGAAGACTTCGACATCAACGGCGTGGGTGAGGGCAACACCACTTACAACGAAAGTGATACCGAAAACCACGGTGACTCTGACTACCGCAAGGGTACGGGCGTCGATTTGTACGAGAAGGCTACTGGCGTTATCGTAGGCTACAACCAGGCCGGCGAATGGCTGGAATACACCGTGAAGGTTGCCAAGACGGGAGCTTACACGATGAATGCTTCCGTTGCCTCTGCCAACAGCACTTCTAGCTTCAGGCTTTCCATGGATGGCAAGGACATCACTGAAGAAATTGCAGTCCCGCAGGCAACCTCGGGCGAAGACAACTACGACGAATACAATACGGTCGAAGCTAAGGTGAGCCTGACCGAAGGCGAACACATTCTCCGCTTCACTGTCACCGGCGATTGGATGGACATTGACTGGATCGAGTTCGTTGATGAAAAGGTGGGGCTTGCTAAGGCTCGATTGACTTCGTTTGAATCTGAAAATTTGTACAACGTATTTAGTGCAACGGGCAAGCATCTGGGCCGTGTTGATTTGAATGGTGCAAGCATGGCTGGTGCTCTTGAAAATGCAGGCTATGCACGCGGCGTTTACATGATGCGCCCTCTCAAGGGATCCCAAATCTATCGCGTGAAAGTCGCCCGTTAATAACGAATAATCTTTTGAAACTTAAAAACATCTTACAATCCTGTAAGGTGTTTTTTTTGTTTTTTGAAAAAAAAACCTAACTCCTAATTGTACTTTCGCTTCGCTCAAGTACCAACTGCTAGGCTCGGAAATGCCGATGCAAGCATCGTCGCTTCACTCGCCTTACGCAGTTGTCCGACTTCCTAACTCCCTAATTCCCCCCCATGGATAAACAGTCCACGCTATCTTGATGCTGCGCATAGAAAAAAGCCTTTTTCAAGAATAATTTTAAAGTGTTGTTAGGGCAAACTATGTTTGGTTTTTAACGTGAGGTTAGGTATTATGAGCTTCAAAACATTAAGTCAAATGGCTGCGATTTCTGCGCTCTTCTTGGGTGCAACTATTGCAACCGCTGCTGATCAGGCTACATTCTATGTCGCTCCGAATGGTAGCGATTCCAACAAGGGTACCGAAGAGGCCCCGTTCAAGACGATTACGCAGGCTCAAAAGGCTGTGCGCGCTATCAATGGCACCATGATGGGCGATATTTCTGTCATTCTTCGCGGTGGTACTTATCAGCTCCCGAGCACGGTGAACTTCACTGAAGCCGATGGCGGTAAGGATGGTCATTATGTGCGCTATAAAGCCTACCCGAACGAAACTCCGCTTGTCACGGGCGGTATCCCGATGTCTGGCTGGACCATTCACGATGAAAAGAATAACATCTGGAAGGTCGAAGGTGTCGATGCTCGATTCCGTCAGCTTTACGTGAACGGCAAGAAGGCAATTCGTGCCCGTATGCCGAACCTCAAGGACAATGGCGACCACAACTTCTTCCGCTTGAACAAGGTGGACTCCACGGGTTCTGCATTCCTCCTGAACAGCAGCGATGTCAAATCTACCGAATGGAAGAATCCCAAGAAAGTCGAAATCCACTTGATGATTGCATGGGCCGAAAGCATCTTGCGTCTTGACAAGATTTCTAGCCAGGGTGGTGTGTTGAAGTTTGAACCGCAGGATCCTGAAAGAAGCAAACTTTTCCGCCGCAAGTACCCGATGCTCGGTACCGCATTCATGAGCAATCCGCCGAAGCAGCAGGTTTACTACCTCGAAAACGCATACGAATTTATCGACCAGCCGGGTGAATGGTATCTCGACGAATCGACCAACACGCTTTACTACAAGGCTCGCGAAGGCGAAGCGATGGGTACGGCAAATGTCGTTGCACCGCGCGTCAATACGCTCTTCAGCATCCTTGGTAAGGATACTAAGAACAAAGTTGGTTACATGTCTTTCGAAGGTATCACCTTTGCCCATACAAACTATTTGCGCCCGAGCGAAGAAGGCTTCTTGGATTTGCAGGCTGGCATGTTCAATATCGAAGTGATGGCTGAAAACGGCCGCCTTGGCAGTAATAAGTTCCTCCTTTGGCGTCCAGATGCAGGCTTCCGCGTTGAAAACGCTCACCACATGAAGATTAAGAATTGCACCTTCACGCAGATGGCTGCAACCGGTCTTGACATGGTCTCCGGTACGAACGATGACGTGGTCGAAGGTAACGTTTTCTATGAACTCGGTGCAAACGGCATTATGCTCGGCAAGTTCTCTCAGGACTCCCTCACCGAAATTCACATCCCGTACAATCCGACCGATAAGGACGAAATCAGCACTCGCGATACGCTCCGTTACAACCTCATCACGAATGTGACGAACGAACACCAGGGCGCTGTGGGTATTGCCGCAGGCTATCCGCGCTATGTCGTGATTGAAAATAACGAAGTATCTTATACAAACTATTCCGGTATTTCTGTGGGTTATGGCTGGACGACTAAAGAAACGGCTATGACGAACAACCACATCAATAAGAACAACATCCACCACATTTCTCGCTTGCTTTGCGATTCTGGTCCGATTTACACTTTGAGTAACCAGGGTACGGGCAGCGAAATCAAGGAAAACTACCTCCACGATTACGGTGGATCTGATTGGGCTGACTATTGGGTTCTTCCGATTTACCTCGATGAAGGTTCCAGTGGCTTTACTGTTGAAAACAACTCTTACAAGAATGCTCCGAGTGGTGTTGGCCGTAATGCTCCGGGTCAGTTTACCGAAAAGAATAACAATGGCTATATCGCTTCTGTTGCCGAAGCTGCTGGTCTCCAGGGCGAATTCAAGAACATTGGCGACCGCATCAACACCATTCCGCTTCCGGACTTCTCTAATGTTGTTCCGCAGGCTGCTTTTGTCGAAGGTATGACGATTCCGGGTGCCATCGAAATGGAAAATTACGATGAAGGTGGCCAGAGCATTTCCTTCAACGATAAGGACTTTGTGAACGAAGGTGGCGCTTACCGCGAAGATGGCGTAGACATTGTTCAGCTCGATTCTACCGACAAGACAAAGGGCTATGCCGTGGGTTACACGCAGGCTGGCGAATGGATGGAATACACGGTGAATGTCACTGCTGCTGGCGAATACGCTTTCATGGCTAATGTGGCTACCGGTCTCGAAGGCTCTAGTTTCCAACTCTTCTTGGATGGCAAGGCAATTTCCGATACGATTGTGGCCCCGCAGGGCGAAGATTGGAACACGTATGGCACGGTCGATGGAAAGACGACTGCTATTGAAGCTGGCGAACACGTTCTCCGCGTGCTTATTACGGGAACATACTTGAACATGGACTGGATCAAGTTCGGTAAGACCAAGGAAGAAATTCTCTCGATCAAGCCGAATGCCCGTTACGGTTTGAACATGGATATCTCTCGCAGCTCGACGCTCAACGTCTTCGATATCCGTGGCCAACACTTGGGAACGCTCCGTGTGATGGGCATGCCGACGACGAACTCTGTGCTTCAGGAAATGCACGCAAAGAACTTCAAGTCTGGTGTGTACTTTGTCCAAAGCGTGAACAAGGTCTTTGGTAAGATGGTGCAAGTAAAATAAATTGGAGTGGGGTGCTCTATGAAACTGACTAATAAACTGTTGCTCGCATTTGGACTTGGTTTTGCGTCCAATGCGCTTGCAGAAAACCCGATTATCCAGACGTACTATTCGCCGGACCCGGCTCCGGTTGTGTTTGGCGACACCGTCTGCGTGTACACCGGTAACGACGAAGGCGGTTCCTTCTTTACCATGCACGGTTGGCGCGTTTCTTGCACCACCGATATGGTGAACTGGACCGACATGGGTGAGCTCATCCTTTCGAATAAAGACTTTGGCGGCAACGCGAAAGATAACGGCGACTGGGCTGCTCAAGTTGTCCGTCGTAACGGCAAGTATTATTACTATGTGACCGTCGAATCGACTCGCGGTGGCCGCGCTATCAACGTTGCCGTGGCCGACAAGCTGCAAGGTCCGTTCAAGGATGCCCGCAATGGTCAGCATCTTGCTGGTCCGAACTGGGATTACATTGACCCGACTGTTTGGATTGACGATGACGGCCAGGCTTGGCTTTATTGGGGCAACCCGAAGCTGTATTATGCCAAGCTCAAAGAGAATATGATTGAGTTTGACGGGCAAATTCAGGTGACAGACATGAGCCGCGGTTTTTCACTGAACGGAAACTCCGTCTATACCGAAGGCCCGTGGATCCACAAGCGCGATAAGAAGTATTACATGATTTACGCTTCTCATGGCGTGCCTGAAAAGATTTCGTACTCCACGAGTGATTCTCCGACGGGTCCGTGGAAGTGGGGAGGCATCATCATGGACCAGGGCAATGGAACTGCGTTCACGAACCACTCCGGCCTCATTGACTTCAAGGGCCGCAGCTTCTTCTTCTATCACAACCAGAAGAATGTGAACGGCGGTGGCTATAGCCGTTCTACCGCTGTCGAAGAATTTACTTGGAATGCAGATGGCTCTATTCCGACCATCAAATCTACAGACAATGGTGTCGTGAAGCCGATCAAGAATCTCGATCCGTTCGAACGCGTCGAAGCCGAAACCAAGTCTTGGGTGGGTGGCATCAACGTGGACAAGAGCGGTGGATACACCATCATCAAGCACGTGGCTAAGCAGGGCGATAATGTTTATCTCACCAACATGAACGACAAGTTCTACACGAAGGTTCGCTCCGTGGATATGGGCGATGGTGCTGAAAATATCATCATTTGCACCAAGGGCAACGGCGGTAAGCTTGAAGTTCATACCGGTTCTACGACGGGCCCGACAATTGCAACGATTGATGTTCCGAAGAGCTCCAGCTGGCAAGAAAATACATTTGCTTTGACGGATGCTGCCGGTGTCGAAGATCTCTACTTTGTTGTAAAACAGGGCGGTTTTGATTTCGACTATTGGTACATGGAAAGCGCTGCAACCAAGATTCCGCAGGAACCATTCAAGGGTACAGCTTCCGCAATTCCGGGCAAAATCCAGGCTGAAGATTACGACAAGGGCGGTCACAACAAGGCCTTCTACGATAACGATCGCGCTAATCAGGGCGGTGCCTATCGCGAAGACGAAGTGGATATTGTCCAGCTCGATTCTGCCGACACGTCTAAGGGTTACGCTATCGGTTACACCGAAGACGGCGAATGGGTAGAATACACGGTCGATAACCAGATTGCTTCGGAATACACGGTTATGGTGAATATGGCAACTGCGTCTGATGATGTGGGCGTCCAGTTCTATATCGATGGCGAGGAAATCACCGATATTATCAAGGCCGAAAAGGGCGAAGATTGGTCGCACTATTCAACGATTGAAGCCAAGACAAAGGAAATCCCGAAGGGTGAACATGTGCTCAGAATGCAGATTGTCGGAAATTTCGTAAACGTAGATTGGTTCAAATTCTGCATGGGCTTTGATTGTGACGATGAAGTTGGAATCAAGAACGCTCGCGTGGAACTCCCGATTGCCGAAAAGTCTTACGCAGTGTTCACCATGACTGGCAAGTACCTCGGACACATTGACGCTAAGGGCCAGAGCCTTGCAAAGTCCATCCGCTCTGCAGGTTATGTTCCGGGCGTGTACATGGTTCGCGGCCTCGGTCACTCCAAGACCTTCCGCGTTCTCGTGAAGTAAAATACGTCATGGCGGGCATCGACCCGCCTCCTATTCGCCATCTCATCCATACTTGTCATTCTGGCCAATGTCGCAGAGTTAGTTGATGAGCTTGTCGAATTAGCCGAAGTGCCGGATTTGCCATACGTAATCTTGTCATTCCCGACTAAGTCGGGAATCCATAAATTTCTAACCTCACTCGGCCCGCCTCTGGCGGGCCTTTTTCTATTGCTGAATTAATTGTCGAAAAAGTTGTAACGTTACAGATTAAAACATTCCAAGTTGCAATAACGACGGGCTTTAAAATAACGTGGCCTTTGATAAAATGTCCACAGAACCTTGATTTTAAAATGAAAAAAAACTTGTGTTTGGAAATATTTTTTGTGTAGGAATATGAACGGGAGGACTCTATGAAGTTCGGAATTAATTTGTCTTTGACAATGTCAGCCGGTTTGGTTTTGGCGACGTCTTTGTTTGCTCAACCCAACGACGAATGGAATGGCAAACCGAGAATTTTTGGCGTGAACACGCTTACTCCGCACGTAACTTCGATGCCGTACACGACCGTCGAAGAAGCTGTGAAGGGCGACCGCCATGCTTCGGAATGGTACCAGACGCTTTCGGGCAAGTGGAAATTTTTCCACGTCGAAAAACCGAGCCAGCGCAACAACGATTTTTACAAGGACAATTATGATGTGTCCAAGTGGGATGATATTAAGGTCCCGAGCTCTTGGCAGCTCTTGGGTTACGATCATCCGATTTATACAAACGTAATTTATCCGTGGTCCCAGAACAATCGCGTTTCTGCGCCGTATGCTCCGACGGACTTCAACCCGGTCGGCCATTATCGCCGCACGTTTACGGTTCCCGAAAAGTGGGATGGCAAGCGCATCCGTTTGCACTTCGAAGGTGTTGAATCCGCTTATTACGTTTGGGTGAACGGCAATTACGTTGGCTATAGTGAAGATACTTTCACGGGCCATGAATTCGATATCAACAAGTACCTCCGCAAAGGCGAAAATAACATCTCCGTGCAGGTGTTCCGTTGGTGCGACGGTTCCTGGCTCGAAGATCAGGACTTTATTCGTCTTTCCGGTATCATGCGTGACGTCTATATCTACGCTGTCCCGGAAGTACACATTCAAGATTTCCAGATCGATGCAACGCTTACGAATAGCTACAAGGATGGTCTCTTGAAGACGACCGCTTGGATTTACAATTCAAGTGGCAAGGAATCGGGTGAATACACTGTAGAACTTTCCCTCTACGATGCTTCCGGTGCCGAAGTGATTAAGCCCTCTGCTCAGAAGGTTTCTGGCATTGGTGTGAGAGGCGAAAAGAGCGTTCACTTTGAACTTCCGCTTTCTTCGCCGAAGCGCTGGTCTGCAGAAACGCCGGACCTCTATTCTGCCGTGCTTACGTTTAAGGATGCTTCGGGCAAGATTATCCAGGTCGAAAGCAACAAGATTGGTTTTAGAAAGATTGAAATCAAGAAAGAAAATGGTGCTCCGCGTTTGCTCGTGAACGGCATGCCGGTGAAATTCCACGGTGTTGACCGCCACGAACTCGATCCAGATAATGGCCGTGCAGTCACTTACGAACGCATGGAAAAAGACATCATTCTCATGAAGCAGTTCAATATCAACGCTCTCCGTATGTCGCATTATCCGAACAATCCGATGATGTACGATCTTTGCGATAAGTACGGTATTTACGTGATTGACGAAGCGAACGTTGAAAGCCACGGTGCCAATAACGATCTTCCGAAGAACAGCGATGATTGGCGCGCTCCGGCTGTGGACCGCTTGAATTCCATGGTGCAGCGTGACAAAAACCATCCGTCCATTATTCTTTGGTCTCTCGGTAACGAAGCCGGTAACGGTAACGTATTTGCTTCAGAACGTCAGCGAGCTCATGAAATCGACTCCACTCGCTTTGTGCATTACGAAGGCGACTGGAATAACGCCGATGTGAACAGCTGGATGTACTTTGGTCCTGAAGCTATTGCAAATTACAATGATGCTAATAAGCCGATTATGTTGTGCGAATACGAACACGCCATGGGTAACTCTGTAGGTGACTTGCAAGAATACATGGATGCCTTCTATAGCAACCCGCGCGCTTTCGGTGGTTTCATTTGGGACTTTATCGACCAGGGGCTCCGTCACAAGGGTACTCCGTACTTTGAATTCGGAGGCATGTGGGGCGACTGGCAGAACGATGACAACTTCTGCGCTAACGGCCTCGTGTTCCCGGATCGTGCGCTCCAACCGGAAATGTGGGAAGTCAAATACCAGTATGCTCAGATTCGTGTAAAGAATGTTGATGCCGCCAAGGGTAAGATTGAAATCCAGAGCCGTTACTTGTTCAAGAATCTCGGTGATTTCCTCGATGCTTACTGGCAAATTAAGGAAGATGGTAAGGTTATTGCCGAAGGCAAGATCGATGGTTCTCAGTTGAACATTGGTCCGAACCAGAAGAAGGAAGTGTCTATCGACATGCCGAAAATCGAAACGAAGGTTGGTTCTGAATACTTCCTCGATATCGATTTCCGCTTGAAAAAGGATGAACTCTGGGCTTATGCAGGCCACAGTGTCGCTCATGAACAGTTCGGCATTGATTTGGGTCAACTCTGGTCTACCGAAATTGATATCAGTTCCATGAATGCGACCAAGGTAAATAAGAGCAATGGCCTTACAATCGAAGGATCCGATTTCAAGATTACATTCGATGAAAGAAATGGAACGCTCGCAAGCTATGTTCTCGATGGCGATACGATTATCAAGAATGGCGGCCGCCCGAACTTCTGGCGTGCTCCGACCGATAACGACAAGGGCTTCAACATGGAACGCGGCCACGGCGAATGGCGCAGCGCAAGTAAAAAACGCAACGTGACCTCCGAAGTGAAGGAAGTTTCTGCTCAAGAAACTCAGGTGACGTTCAACTTCAGCTTCCCGGATGTCGGCAGCTCCAAGATGAGACTTACCTACTATGTCTATGGCAGCGGCGATATCGTTGTGGATTACAAGTTCAATCCGGATGGCACCAAGAGCTATATCCCGAATGTGGGTACACTCTTCACGGTTCCGGGTGGTTACGAAAAGGTTCGCTGGTTTGGTCGCGGCCCGGATGAAAACTACATCGGACGTAATCGCGGTAGCTTTATGGGTCTCTATTCTACGACGGCAGATTCTATGACCGTAATGTACATGGAAATTGGTGAAACTGGCCAGCGCACCGATGTGAAGTGGGCGACGCTCACGAACAAGGATGGCAAGGGCCTCATGATTGTGGGTAATCCGCGTCTTGAATTCAGCGCCCAGCATTACACACCGGAGCAGCTCACCGACGTGAAGCTCCCGTGGGAACTCAAGCGCGACAAGGATATCACACTCCGTGTAGATTTGCACCAGATGGGTCTCGGTGGTATCAACTCCTGGGGCGCAGAACCGATGCCTGCCTACCGCTTGAATGCAAATCGTGAATATTCTCACACATTCCGCATTGCTCCGGTTCGCAAGCAGTTGAACGATCCGACGGAATACTCTCTCCTCGGCTTCATAAACTTCGGTTGGAACAAGGAAATTTCGCCGGCTAAGTACGGTCCGGATGAAATGGAAAAGATTTATAAGAACGATGAAGGCAAGGATGATATCACGGCTCTTCCGGGCAAGAATAAGGCTCCGCTCGCAATTGTTGCTGGCAAGGATTACAATGTCTTTGACGCTCAGGGCAAGAAGGTTGCTTCGTTCTCGACTCGCGGTGTCGAAGATCTCAAGGCAATGACATCTCTCGTTGTCAAGACCTCCGGCGTGTACATAGTCAAGGCCCAAAACGGCGGCCAAGTCTTCCGCATCACCGTGAAGAAGTAAAAAATAATCGATTGAAGAACTGTCATCGCGAGGCTTGCAAATGGCCCCGCGATGACTTTTTTATGCAATCGTCATTCTGAGCGAAGCGAAAAATCCAGTGAAATCTCGTTTTTGTCATCCTGAGCGAAGTCGAAGACTACTCAGAAGGCGAGTGTCGCGACCATCGTCATCCTCCGCTAGGAGACTCCCTTCAGGGCGAGCGTCGCGTCCATACTTGTATGGACATGACCGAACCTAAAGGGAGGGGCTTGTGCCCCATCCATACAGTTCTAATCGCTCTTGTTTCTTTTTTCCGAGTCAAGGAGTAGGGACTTGCCCTCATCCAGTGAATTTTTTAATAGAGAATGTATTGATAAAAAATCAATGAGAAGAATTATTTGACTATATGAAAACCCCTCTCTGAGGGGTATTTTTTATTGTGGGAATAGGTTCCTTTTTTATTTGTCATCCTCGCGACTTGTGCTGCCTGCACTGCCTGCGCTGAGCCATGTCGAAGTGAGTCATGTCGAAGAGAGTGTAGTCGAAGTAAGGCGAGGAGTTGATAAAAGGTGTGTTTAGGTTAAGAGGTGAACATTATGTTTAGTACAAAGAAATCTTTAGCAAGCCGCGTTATTGCTTCTGCAGCGTTTGTTTGCGCTGTGGGTTTTACAAGCTCTTTTGCGACGACGGACAATCCGCTTACGCTTTGGTACAATAGCGATGCCGGTACCGAATTCACGAACGCGCTCCCGATTGGTAACGGCTACATGGGTGGCCTTATTTACGGTGGCGTCACCAAGGATTATATTGGCCTAAACGAAAGTACCGTTTGGTCGGGCGGTCCTGGCGATAACAACAAGCAAGGTGCTGCAAGCCACTTGAAAGAAGCCCGTGATGCGTTGTTCCGTGGCGACTACCGCGCGGCAGAATCCATCGTGAACCAGTACATGATTGGCCCTGGTCCTGCAAGCTTCCAGCCTGTGGGTGACTTGATTATTTCTACGTCTCATAGTGGTGCCTCGAATTACCGTCGTGAACTTGATCTCAAGACAGCTATTGCAAAGACAACTTACACGCATAGCGGTGTCAAGCACACGCGTGAATATTTCGCAAGCTATCCGGACCATGTGATTGTCGTTCATTTGTCTGCGGACAAGAGCGGCTCCGTGAGCTTTGGCGCTACAATGACTACGCCGCACCGCACAAACCGCATGTCATCTAGCGGCAACACTCTCATTTACGATGTGACCGTCAACTCCATCAAGTTCCAGAATCGCTTGACTGTGGTTACGGATGGCGGTAAGGCTAGCGTCTCGAATGGCAACATCAATGTCGAAGGCGCAAACAGCGCGACGCTTATCCTCACAACGGCTACGAACTTCAAGGCTTATAACGATGTTTCCGGAGATCCGGACGCCATCGCTTCCGAAATTATGTCGAAGGTCGCCAAGAAGTCTTATGAAGACTTGCTTGCTACACACTTGAAAGACTACCAGACCATTTTCAACCGCGTCAAGCTGGACCTCGGTACTGCCGACAAGAGCGCAGGCGATATCACGTCCACACGCGTTAAGAATTTTAATTCTACAAACGACCCGTCCCTCGTAGAACTTCATTACCAATATGGCCGTTACTTGCTCATCGCAAGCTCCCGTAAGGGTGGCCAGCCGGCCAACTTGCAGGGTATCTGGAACAAGGACACAAACCCGATTTGGGGCAGTAAGTACACGACGAACATCAACCTCGAAATGAACTACTGGCTGGCAGAATCCGGCAACCTCGAAGAATGCGTTTGGCCGCTCATTGACAAAATCAAGAGCATGGTCCCGCAAGGTGAAAAGACTGCAAAAGTGCATTGGGGCGTTGACGAAGGCTGGGTAGAACACCACAATACCGACCTTTGGAACCGTTCCGCTCCGATTGATGGTGCATGGGGCCTTTGGCCGAGTGGCGCAGGCTGGCTCAGTACGCATCTTTGGGAACACTACCTCTACAATCCGACCGACAAGGCGTACTTGCAAGATGTTTATCCGACGATGAAAGGGGCTGCGCTCTTCTTCGTGAACAGCCTTGTGGAAGAACCGACTACAGGTAATAAGTACTTGGTCACGGCTCCGAGTGATTCTCCGGAAAACGATCACGGTGGCTACAACGTTTGCTTTGGCCCGACAATGGACAATCAGATTATTCGCGACGTGTTGAATTACACAATCGAAGCCTCCAAGATTCTCGGCGTCGATGAAGATGTCCGCGCCAAGATGGAAGCGACTGTCAAGCGTTTGCCACCGACAAAGACCGGTAAGTATGGACAAATTACGGAATGGCTCCAAGATTGGGACGATCCGAATAACAAGAACCGTCACATTTCCCACTTGTACGGACTTTTTCCGAGTGCTCAGATTACTCCGGAAGAAACTCCGGACTTGATCAAAGGCGCAGGCGTTACGCTCCAACAGCGCGGCGATGATGCAACCGGTTGGTCTCTCGCTTGGAAGATTAACTTCTGGGCCCGCATGCACGATGGCGACCATGCCTACAGAATGATCCGCATGCTCCTCACGCCGAGCAAGACTTACAACAACTTGTTCGATGCACATCCGCCGTTCCAGATTGACGGTAACTTCGGTGCAGTCTCTGGCGTGAACGAAATGCTTATGCAGAGCCACAACAACAGAATCAACTTGCTTCCGGCGCTCCCGTCGCAGTGGGCGAATGGTTCTGTCAAGGGTATTCGCGCTCGCGGTGGTTTCGAAATCGATTCCATGGCATGGAAGGGCGGCAAGCTGACCTATGTTGCAATAAAATCTCTCGTCGGTAGCACGTTGAATGTTGTGTCTGGTACAAATAAATTCTCGACTTCGACCGTTCCAGGCAAGGTCTATGAATTCGATGGCAACCTCAAGGTGACAAACGCTCCATTTGAACCGCTCGAAATTACAGACAAAATTCAAGCCGAAAACTATGTGGCTATGGATGGTGTGCAAATTGAAGAAGATTCCTTGGGCACTCCGAACATCGGCTGGATTAACGATGGCGATTGGTCTCAGTATTACATCAATGTTCCGGCTGCTGGTAGTTACATTTTGACGGGCCGCGTGGCAACGGGTGCCGAAAAAGAAAGCGTCATCACGGTCACGGATTCTACGGGCAAAATCCTCGGAACGCTCTCTGTTGACCCCGCAGAATCTAAGGGCTGGAATGATTGGTACGAAGTTTCTACGAAGATTGCGCTCCCGGCGGGCAAGCAAAAGCTCACGTTCACTTACACCGGCGAAGACACTTACCTCGCTAATGTAGACTGGTACAACTTTACGGCTGATCCGACGGCACTCCCGCAGTCACAAATGCGTAATGCATCGCTCTCCGTGAGCCGCGTCCCGCATTCGAGTGCCTCCATCGCCTTGATGGTAAACGCTCCGTCAAACGATTACGTTGTCCATCTCGTCAGTGTCAACGGACAGTTCATTGGAACGCAACGCGGCCACGGCGAAGGCCTCGCCGAGTTTGGCAAGAGCGCTTCTCTCGCACCCGGCATGTACTTTGCCATCGTCAAGAGCGGTTCCATGCAAAAGACCTTGAAACTCTCCGTCCGCTAGCAAACTTCAACCCTCCTTAACGTCATTTCACTTCGTGGCTTGGTCATTCTCGACTGAGCAAGGCGAAGGAGGGAATCCATACAATTGTTATCCTAGTAGCCTTAGTCGTCCTTTCCTCACTCACAAGGCCCTGAACCTCGATGGTTCGGGGCTTTTTACTCATTTTATTTTAAAAAAGTATATTGAAAGCTGAATTCTTTTTAACGCTTTGAAAATTGTATATTCCATATATGCGTAACTTTTGGCTATCTCTCTTGTTGCTTGCTGGATTGTCTTTTGCAAATAATGCGGACAACAAGAATATTTCGCTTGCATCTGGTTTTGGTGGATATGTGTTTGGCGAAGGCTATGTGACTGCAGGATTTGATGTCGGTGGATGGTTATACGATTCTTATATAAAGTTTGATTCATTTCTGTTCTTTTTGCGAGCCAAGACTCATTTTAACAAAAATTCTTTTTCAGCCTATGTAAATCCCAGTTTTGTTTACGCTATTGATTGCGTATTTTTGTTGGCAACAGGGCCAGAACTCGGAGTGACGAAGTCCAAATTTGATTATGGATGGTCCGCAAGAGTAGACTTTTCGATGCTTGAAATCGATATTGCGAAATACAACAAAGCAGATTGGAAATTGAGCCTTTCTGTTTTTATCACTAAAGCTTTATTGATGTTTTCTGCTAAAGAAGCCCCTTCCTATTGATAAATTGACAAAAGAACTTTAACATCCCCATATTCGCTCGCCCCTTTCAAAGAATACTTTTATAAGTGGGTTAGTAGAACGATTAAAAAAGGATGCTATTATGAAAACGTTAGGAGTTCTTGGTTTAGCTTTTCTTCTTTGCACAAACTCATTTGCCGTTACAAGCCAGTTCCGCGGTGTCAACTGGGCGGATAAGCGCGACAATTTCGTTTCGGATGTTTTGGTACTTTCGGGCTTAAGCCTTTCCGACAATCATGAATCGGCTTATGCCATTGCAGACCGTATTGTCGGGCAGTTCCAAGAAGTGCTTGGTACAAACAGCGTGCGCATGCCGGTGAACGAACCGACCATTCTTAAAGCTTTTGACATGTATTCGGGCGCCTTGGATGCAGCCCTTGAACATGGTCGTGTGGCTATGGGCTACTGGGGCCCTGCGCAGCCTGCGGGCCCCAAAAACATGGACGATTGGTGGAAAATGTGGGCGAAACTTGTCGAAACATACGGCGATCATCCGAATGCCTACTTTGAAATTTTCAACGAACCGCACATGTATAGCAAGGACGAACTTCGCAACCTCTATGCGGAATGGCTCAAGAAATTCCCGAACGTCCCGCGCGACCACATTTTGCTCGATGGCTCCGGCCTCGCTTGGAACGTCCCGGACATCGCTGACGACCCGCGCTTTGAAGGCTGCCTTTTTGCCGTTCATGAATACACGTTTTGGAACATGAGCATCACCACCGAACAAGGCTGGAAAAACAGCTTTAAGGGCAAGGTGGGCAAGTACATTGACCGCACCGTTTGCACGGAATGGGGTGGCGCCATGTCTCCTGGCGAAAAGAACGGCGTGCATTACGATTATCAAGATTACAACAAGGCTCCCACCAACTACTTCACGGCTTACATCCGCGGCATGTCCGATCAGCTGCGCGAATGGGAAATGGGCAGTTTCTACTGGCCGGGCCTCCGCGATGGCGACTGGTACAGCATGACCAAGCGCAGCGGGGAAGGCGTAAACACCAAGCTCCAGATAGTGAACCAGTCCGGTGTGGACCGCATGCAAATGGCCTGGGCCGATACCGTTGAAACAACGCCTCCTCAACAGGACCCGTTTGGCGGTTTTGATGCGGATGAAGCAATCGCAGGCAAGCCTGCCGCAATCCCTGGTAAAATCGAAGCCGAAAACTATGACCTCGGTGGCAGCCGCGTCTCGTTCTACGACAAGTCTTCCGACAACGAAGGCGGTTTCTACCGCAAGGATGCTGTGGATATCGTCACTTTAGATTCCGCCGACCTCTCGAAAGGCTATGCGATTGGATTTACGAACGATGGCGAATGGCTCGAGTACACGGTCAATGTCGCAAAGACTGCAACCTACTCAGTCGAAGTGCAAATGGCGACCGCTTCCGAAAAGGCTGGCGTGCAATTGTTCATCGACAATAAGGCCGTGTCCGACTCCATTTACGCAGAACAAGGTGAAGACTGGTCGAATTACTCCGCTATTCAATCCAGGTTGGGCGAAATCGCTGCCGGCGAACACATCCTCAAAATGCAAATCGTCGGGAATTACGTGAATATCGACAACATCCGTTTCTGCGAAGGCGAAAAATGCGTAGAATCTGTTGGAATCCGCGCATCCCGCGTGGCACTTCCCGGCGAATCTCGAAAATCTTTCCTTCGCGTCCAAAATAACAAGCTCTTTGTCGAGAAAAACGGCAAACACTTCGACCTCACCGGCCACCGTGTTAAATAAACATTGCTGAGCTGGGGCCCCGCCCGCATGACGTACATTTTTGCATTCAAGAAAACTTCGGTTCCAACCAAAATTATTCCATCATGGATTTTTTATCAATGATAAGTATTTGCGTTTTTTGAGCATTCCTTAAAAACGAGAATATGTTTAGGATGGTTATATGGGGTTTAACTTTTTTTGGTATAAGGATTAGGGTTATGAAAAAAATCTCTCTCTCTCTTGCTGTCGCTGCCATCGCAGGCTTTGCCTCTGTTGCGAACGCCGCTCTCGCCGATGGTGGTGCCAAGTTTGTCGGAAACATTACTACAAGTGGTCAGATCCGTGACGATATGGGCACTTACTGGAACCAGATTACTCCCGAAAACGGCTGTAAGTGGGGTTCCATCCACTCTCTTTCTAATGGTAACAGTGGCACTAGCAAGTTCGCTTGGGACAACTACGACAAGTGCGAAGGTGCTTACAAGTGGGCCAAGGAAAAACCGGGTGAACGTCACTTTAAGTTCCACGCTCTCGTTTGGGGTTCCCAGTACCCGAACTTCCTCTGCAAAAAGAAAAATCCGGGCATTACCGTAGAACTCACCAAGAAATACATTACAGAATGGTTTGATGCTGTTGCCGCCAAGTTCCCGGACCTCGAATACATCGACGTGGTGAACGAAGCAATTTGGGCCGGCGACAACTACCACTCCGGTTACGGTAAACCGGCTGCAGGTGCCGAAGGCCGTAGCACTGATGATACCGAATGCGGTGGTTCCTATATCATTGAAGCTCTCGGTGGTGACCGCGTTGTCAATGGCAAGCACCAGTACGATTTTATTACCACAGCTTTCAAGATGGCCCGCGAACGTTGGCCGAAAGCCGTGCTTATCTATAACGACTACAACACGCTCTCTTGGCAGATGAACGAAGGTATTGAACTCATCCAGACCATTGTCAAGAATGGCGCTCCGGTGGACGCTTATGGTCAGCAGGCTCACGACTGCAAGGGCATGAGCAAGTCCGATTTCGAAAGCAAGATGACCCGCATCCACAACGAAACGGGCCTCCCGCTCTTGGTTTCGGAATACGATATCGGCGAAGCCGATGACAACAAGCAGAAGAATGACTACGCCAACCAGATCCCGTTCATGTGGGAAACGCCGTGGGTTGCTGGCATTACCATCTGGGGTTACATCAACGGTGCAACTTGGGCTGCTAATACCGGTATTATGGAAAAGGATGGCCGCAAGCGTGCTGCAATGACTTGGCTCGAAGACTATTTTGCCAAAAATCTTAACAAGGGCAAGAACGATGTGACCTTCACTCCTATCGAACCGGAACCGCAAACTCCGTTCAAGGGTACCGCTCGCGCTATCCCGGGTAAGGTTGAAGCCGAAGACTTTGACGTTCCGGGCAAGGGCGTTAACGAAGACGGTACGACCAACGCTTCTTACAGCGATGATTCCGAAAACCATGGCGATTCCGACTACCGCAAGGATGACGCTTCGGCCGTTGACCTTTATGCTAAGGCTACAGGTGTTATCGTGGGTTACAACCAAACGGGCGACTGGCTGGAATACACTGTCAACATCGCAGAAACTGGCGATTACACCATGACCGCCTCTGTGGCAACGGAAAGCTCTGACGCCTCCTTCAAGCTCTCCATCGATGGCAAGTCCATAGCCGAAGTCTCGGTTTCGGGCTCTAGCTGGGACGATTATAGCGATGTGACGGCTGACGTGACGCTTCCGGCAGGCAAGCATGTCTTGCGTATGGACGTGACTGCAGAATACTTCGACGTGGACTACTTCAACTTTGTGAAGAAGAGTGAAGTTGGCATCCGCTCGAAAGCCCGTATGGAAACGCCGGTACTCGCCGATTACGATGTCTTCGACATGAACGGTGTTCGTCTTGGTCGCATGAGCGCTTACTCCATGAACGAAGCCGTAACGATGCTCAAGAATTCCAGCGCTATCAAGGTCCAGGGCCTCTACTTGCTCCGTTCCGTAAGCAATGGCGCTGTCAAATCCGTCCGTATCGCTCGCTAAAATTTCCTAATCCATACTCCCGAAAGGGAGCCTTAAATACCCAAAGGCCTTCGAGGTAACACTCGAAGGTTTTTTTGCTGTCGTCGGCCACCTTTATCATCCCCGCACGTGTTGCAGGATGGGGCCGCTTGTGTAAACAAAACGTTATCGACATTTTGTCAATGATAAATTTTTGCGTAATTAGGGAAATTCCCAAATACAAGGATATGTTTATAGTTGTTGTATGGGTATTTAACTATGAGGATGTGGAAAATGAAATCAAACATCATTAAAAGTGTCATGACTGCTGCCCTTTTGGGTGGAGCTGTAAGTGCTTTTGCAGGCCCCGGTTTGGCTGATGGCGCTGCAAAATTCGTCGGTAACATTACTACCCGTGGTCAGGTCCGTAGCGACTTTACACAGCTGTGGAACCAGATTACGGCTGAAAACGAATGTAAGTGGGCTTCTATCGAAGGTTCCCGCGGTCGTTACAACTGGTCTGGTTGCGATGCTGCCTTTAACTGGGCAAAGAATAACGGTGGCCACTTCAAGTTCCACGCTCTGGTGTGGGGCTCCCAGTACCCGAATTGGCTGAACGGCCTTAGTGCCGCTGAAACCAAGAAGGCGATTACCGCTTGGATGGACGCTGTCAAGCAGCATTACCCAGAACTCGAAATGATTGACGTGGTGAACGAAGCTATCAAGTCGGGTGGCAAGTACCATTCCAATTACGGACCGCAGGGCAATAACAACATTATTGCCGCCCTCGGTGGCGACAACGGCAACTACGAGTTCGTGGCAGAAGCGTTCAGAATGGCCCGCGAACGTTGGCCGAAGGCAATCTTGATTTATAACGACTACAATACCGTCCAGTGGCAGAAAAACGAAGGTATCGACCTTATTCAGAAATTGAAAAAAGCTGGTGCGCCGGTGGATGCTTACGGCTTGCAGGCTCATGACATGATGAGCCAGGGTGGTGGCGCTGGTGGTACAGGTGGTGGTGGCTCCTGCTTGAGCATCAACACCCTGAAGAGCACCATTGAAGAAATTTGGAACAAGACCCAGATTCCGCTGTTCATTAGTGAATACGATATTTTCACAAGCAATGACAATGTTCAGAAACAGTGCTATCAGGAACAGATTTCCTACTTCATGGAGAACGAACATATTGCCGGTATCACTATTTGGGGTTATATCTACGGTGCTACGTGGAATGACGGTACCTCTGGTATTATCAAGGACAACAAGGATCGTCCGGCAATGACATGGCTCAAGGATTACCTCTCCAAGAACAAGGGTGCGAATACTACCGGTCTTGAAACTGGCGTTGTTACCCCGGTTGAACCTGAACCGCAGCTCCCCTTCAAGGGCGAAGCGCTCGCTGTTCCGGGCAAGATTGAAGTTGAAGACTTCGACATTCCGGGCAAGGGCAAGAACGAAGACGGTACGAGCAACGAATCCTATGGCGATGATACCGAAAACCATGGCGATTCCGATTACCGCAAGGATACCGGTGCAGACCTTTACCAGAAGGCAACTGGCGTCGCTCTCGGCTATAACACGACTGGCGACTGGTTCGAATACACCATCAATGTCGCTGAAGCAGGCGATTACACCGCTGTTGCTTCTGTCGCAACCGAAGGCACGGGCGCATTCACGCTTTCCCTCGATGGTAAGTCTCTTGCTGAATTCGAAGTCACTGGCACAAGCTACGACGACTTCTCCGACGTGAAGAAAAAGGTGACGCTCCCGGCCGGTAAGCACGTGCTCCGCCTTGATGTGACTCAGCAGTACTTCGATATTGACTATATCAACTTTGTGAAGGGCGAAGTAAGTGACAATCCGGGTGGTGATAATCCGGGTCAGGGCGGCGATGAACCGGGTCCGATTTCCATCAGCCAGAAAGTGCACATGGAAGTTCCGACTCTCGGCGCTTACGATGTCTTTGACATGAACGGTGTCCGTCTCGGCCGCATGCGCGCCTACACCATGGACGAAGCCGTGAACACGCTCAAGAACACCAGCGATATCAAGGTTCAGGGTATTTACATGCTCCGCTCCGTCAAGAACGGCATGACCAAGACGGTTCGCGTGACTCGCTAAAATTCCTAATTCATCCTCCCTTCCCTAAAAGGGAACCTTAAATACCCAAAGGCCTTCGAGTTCACCCTCGAAGGTTCTTTTTTTGCGGCCACCCCGGCCTCCTGCATCTGTTCTGGAATGGGGTAAGCGCATGAAATTATTCAAAATAATTGACAATTTATTACTCGATTTTATCGGAGTGCGCAAAAATGATGTATTTTATTTAACTACCGAGTGGGAGCCGAAATGAGTGATAGTAATAATCAAGCCGCTTACGCCGAACTGTTTGCTGATATATTCTATGAACAGTTTATTTCCGCATATTATGTCAATCTTGTTGATTTGACATATGTTGTTTACTATCGTAAAAAAGGCCTCGAAAAAAAGTACGGCAATGGCGAAAATGCCGCAAAAGCCATTAAAAAGTTTATTTCCGAAGATGTCCGCCCCGAAGATCGTGAACAGTTGAAAGATCTTTCATCGCCGGAGTATGTCCGTGAACGCCTCAAAAGAGAAAGTAGCTTTTCGTTTGTCGTGCGCGAAATGGTAACAGGCAGGGAACGTTACTGCAAACTTCAGGTGACTCGCGGTCGCGATGAAGACCACATGGCCATCTGTTTTTTGAACGTCGATGATGAAATTCGCAAACGCAAAAAAATCGAAGAAAATAACCGCATTATCCAGGCCATTTCGTCTGAATACAAAGCTCTTTTTCGCATTAACATTGACACGGATAAGTTTGTCTCGTTTATAAAGCGAGAGGCAAGAACTGGTTTTCAAAAGACCATTCGCGATAATAGCTCGTATTCCGAAACTTTTAAAAGGTACGCTAAAGAAGTTGTTTGTGATAAAGACCGAGAAAAGGTTTTGGCGGGCGGGGATATTCAAAATATCCGTGAAAAACTCTTGAATTTTGGCCATTTTGAAATTGAATACCAAAATAAAGAGGGCCGCTACCACGAGATGAAGTTCGTTCGGATTTCCGACGAAGATTCATCGGTTGTCGTGCTTGGTGTTGCGGACCGTGACGAAAAAATGCGCACGGATTTGATGAATCGCGAATTTTCAGAAATTGCGAATGCGCTAAGTGTCGAATACGAAATCATCTATTATGTGAACCTGAAAGACGAATCGTACGATATGTTCAGTCAGGAAGGCAGCTATATCAAGCTTAAGCTTTTAACGACTGGGCAAAATTTTTTCCAGGAATGTGCCAGGGATATCAAGAAAATTGTGTATCCGCAGGATATGGAAAAAATGCATTCGACGCTGAAACGTGAAAATTTGCTATCGAAGCTTGCGGACAACAAATTCTTCTCCATGGAATACAGGCTCTTGGTCAATGGCGAACCGCAGTATTATCGCCTCAAGGCTCTTTTGTCTAATGCCGTGGATAACTATGTCATTATCGCCGTCACCAACATCCATAAAGAAGTTATAGCAAGGCAAGAGCGCGAACGCAATATGGAGCGCAATTTTGATATCATCAACGTCCTTGCAACGGAATATTCGTCTGTCTATTACATTGACCTCGAAACGGATAGCCTTACACCCTACACGATGAATGCCGATACGGAATCGAAATTCGGAAAGATTTTTTCGAGCGGGATCCATTATTCTGATGCGTTCAAGATGTATGTCGATAGCTTTGTCTACGAGCTCGACAAGAAAATGGTTCTTGATGCCGGTTCTATCAAAAAAATCAAGGCTCAACTCGGTTCGCAAAAATCGTTTATTACGCAATACCGCAGTTATGAAAGTGGTGTTGCACGTTTTTGCGAAATGAAATTCGTGAAAGTCGGGCCTGAAAATGAAAAACCGCGAGCCGTTGTGCTTGGTTTTGCCGACAAGGATGCCGAAATCCTGAACCGCTATGTCGATAGTAAGCTCTACGAAGACTATTTTGGTGTTTATTTCGTAAATCTTGAAGATGATACCATCCGCGGCGTCCGCGAGTCGCCTATTTACGAAAAGGGAAGCACCAACGGCGGCTACACCAAATACAGTAGTGCCGTCCTCGAATTTAGCAAGGCTGTCCTTCCGGAGTTCCGCGAAACTTGGGAAAACATGTCGAGTGTCGAATTCATGCGTTCATATTTGGCCGATGATGACAAACGCGAATACAACTATAGGGCGCTTAAAGGAGAATGGCGCCGTGCCACTATGGTTGTAGTCGAACGCAAGAATGGCATCCCGATGAGCTTTATTTTGGCGTTTATGTTCATCGACAATGTGACCGCACAAAAGTTGGAACTTGATGCCAAGATTGCAGAACAGAAAATTGCGCTCGAACAACAGCAAGGGCTTTTGGAAAAGGCTTTGGTGCAAGCCGAATCAGCAAACAAGGCGAAAACGATGTTCCTTTCGAACATGTCGCATGATATTCGCACGCCGATGAATGCTATTATCGGTTTTACCAATTTGGCTTTGAACAACTTGGATGACCCTTCTGCGGTCAAGAGCTATCTGGATAAAACGGTTGTTTCCAGTACGCATTTGCTTTCGCTCATTAACGATATTCTCGATATGAGCCGTATTGAGTCGGGCAAAATTCGCCTCGAAGAAGTGAATTGCAACTTGTCCGAAATTATGCATGACTTGAATACAATTGTTTTGGGGCAAGCTTATGCAAAGCAGCAAAATTTTTACATGGATTGCTTTGATATCGAAAACGAAAATGTGGTTTGCGATAAACTGCGCTTACACCAGATGTTGATCAACTTGCTATCGAATGCGGTCAAGTTTACGCCTGTGGGCGGAAATATCCATGTACTTGTGCGTGAAATCGGTAAAGATGAAACTACGGGAATGTTCGAGTTCCATGTCAAGGATGATGGAATTGGGATGAGTCCCGAATTCTTGAAAGTCCTGTATGAACCGTTCGAACGCGAACGAACTTCGACGCTTTCCAAGACGCAAGGCACTGGGCTTGGCATGTCCATTACGAAGAAAATCGTCGATATGATGGGCGGTACCATTGAAGTCGAAAGTATCCCCGGCAAGGGAACTGAATTTATAGTTCGTCTCAAGCTGAAAATCCAGAATACGACAGTGGATTCTTCAAATCTTGCGGCTTTGCAAAATGTGCGTGCGCTTGTCGTTGAAAGCGATTACAATGCATGCTCCAGTGCGACAAGCTTGCTTCGCCGTTTGGGAATGAGGGCTGAATGGACCATGTATGGCAACGAGGCGGTTCTGCGCGTGAAAGAAGCGATAGAAAGGCATGAAAGCTATGGCGTTATTGTCGTCGATGATTTCATGATGGATTTGGATAGTATTGATGTGGTGCGCCAAATCCGTTCTATCCCGGATAACGGTAATCCGATTATCATCATGACGGCTTATGATTGGACGAATATGGAAAAATCGGCTCGTGAAGCCGGCGTGACAGATTTCATTAACAAGCCCTTGTTCCTCTCCGAAATGCATGGAGCCTTGGCGCGTGCTATTGGTGTTCAAAAGGAAGAAGTAAAAACGGTGAAAGAAAAAGAGGATGATTTCACTGGAATGAAAATTCTCCTTGTCGAAGATAACGAACTGAATCGTGAAATTGCAGAGAATGTCCTAGAAGAAATGGGCTTTGTTGTGGATTATGCCGAAGACGGAAGTGTGGCTCTACAAAAGCTCTGTGCCGAAAAGCCTGGCTGCTATGACATGATTTTGATGGATGTGCAAATGCCAATTATGGATGGCCTTGAAACATCCCGCCGCATTAGGGATATGCACGATGAATATTTCCGAAAAGTTCCAATTGTCGCAATGACTGCCAATGCGTTTGAAGAAGACCGTAAAGCAGCCCTCGATGCCGGCATGAACGAACATGTCGCCAAGCCCATTGATGTCGAAAAATTCAAGAAAGTCCTTCGGAAATTCTTAAACTAAAATATGCAACGCGCTGTCGTTCCCGCGAGCCGTGGAATAGGATTCGTAAGATTTATCTATATAAACTCCACGCAGCCGTAAATGGAAATCAATTCCGGGTTTTCCGGGTCGCGTCGGTTCCAACTCTGTTGGACCTTTATTTTGCATGGTCTTTTTTCTCCCTTAATTCTCATGTCGCTGTTGTATATAAAGGAGTCGTTATTGAGTTGGGGATCATGCAAAAGCTTGACGAATTCATCCCAGTTGTCGCGTCCAAAAATATTCCAGAAATCGGGATTGTTTTCGGGTTCGACCATCGTTTTGGGGAAACTCAAATCCTTAGCCCGCTTTGCATGGAGCTTTAGCATCGAAGGCTCGTAAGTGTACTCGAATGTAACCCCGCGCTGCAGTGATGCAAAAAATTGGCTCTTCTTGTGTTCGTTAAGGTATTGTTCGTAAACGATATTGTCTGTGTTGTCTTCGGTACTTTCGAAAATGGATCTTGCAATTTTCGAGAATTCAGCTTCGCTTAAATGGCTTTTGCTGTTGTCGTTGATTTCTTGAGGCAGTCGGTCGGCAACATCGCCGAGGCATTCCAAAAGCAATGGGTTGAAGACGCCGCATTCGTTGTTGCGGATCATCTCAAGCGCTTTCTCGTGGGAGAACGCCTTCTTGTAGCAGCGTTCGCTGGTCAGAGCATCGTAAACGTCTGCAACGGAGACTACTTGCGCGCTGATGGGAATTTCGTTTCCCTTGAGTCCATCGGGGTAACCACGGCCATCCCAGCGTTCGTGATGCCAACGGCAAATATCATAAGCATGCTTCATCAAAGGTTCTTTCTTGAAAAACTGGATGGTGTCAAGCATTTGAGCGCCATTCATGGAATGTTGCATCATGATTGCAAATTCCTCTTTTGTGAGCCTGCCTGGCTTGTTCAGAATTTCATCGGGAATCGTAATTTTTCCGATATCGTGCATCGAAGACGCTGTGGCGATGGTGTTGATTTCTTCTTCAGAAAGATTGTATTCCTTAGTGCGGTTGTTCAATGCGTGTAAAAGAATTTCAGTAATCTTTTTGATATGCAAAACATGCTGGCCGCTTTCGCCGTTACGGAATTCAACAATATGGCTCAAGATGGAAATGAGCATGTCGCTGTTTCGCGTTCTTTCGTAAATCTTGTCTGTTACAAGTTCCGAAAGTCGCATTTGTTTCACGTACAGCCCGATAGTATTGCGCACGCGGTTTTGCACGACCATCTGGTCGAACGGACGGTAGATAAAATCGGTAACGCCAAGTTCAAAAGCTTTTTCTACATGTGGACTTGATGTTTCTGCAGAAATCATCACGACCGGAGTGCCTTTGATCCATTCCTTTTCGTTCATGATTTCGAGGACCTCGAGCCCATCTTTTCCAGGCATAACCATGTCCAACAAGACAAGCGTTATTTCCTTTGCCATCTTTTCGAGAATCTCGATGGCTTCGTCGCCGTCTTTTGCTTCGATGATGTCATATTCGTCTGAAAGCAGGTCGGAAAGCACGACTCTGTTCATCGCGTCATCATCGACGATTAATATTTTTGCCCTCTCATTATTCATTGTCTTATTTCATGTTGTGCGTATGGAAAATCATAACGCTGTGTTACATTAATTTAAGAAAAAACGGCTCAAAGTGGTAACTGTAATACTATGAATTTATAGATATAGGCTTTTTTATTGTTTTTTTCGCATGCTTTTATTCCAGTTTAGAGTTGTTAGACTTCGGTTGACATTATCTTGGGCGAGAAATTCTCCTTGTTTTTCTAAATTTTCTTCTTGAAATGTCGAAATCCGCAAATTATTTCCCCGCTATTGATGGCCTTCGCCTTCTTGCGAGCCTCAACATTGTCATGCTCCATTTGGGCAGTTCAAATGCCCTTACGTACATGGCCGATTGCAAATGGGTGATGCCCATTATTTCTGCTCCGGCATTTGCGGCGGGAATTTTTTACGTGCTGGCAGGGTTCCTTTTCGCAAGCAAGTATAGCGACCCCGACCGCAGAATCCCTGTGATTCCGTTCATGTTCGGTCGCATTGCAAAACTGTACCGCTTGCATTTTTTCATGACGCTTCTGATGTTTGTGCTCGTGATGTTCAAGATGAGCGGCTACACGCACTTGCCCGCGCTTTCAGAAATTGGCGATTGTGCATCGACGGGGCTTTCCAAGATGTTCCATCCGTGGCGGAGCCTCTTGATGCACCTAACGCTCACGTGGTCGATTGCTCCCGATTTAGGCATGAAGTTGAATGAACCTTCCTGGTCCTTGACGAGCTTTTTTGTTTGCTATGCCATTACGCCTTGGTTTAGCCGTTGGCTGATCAAGCAGAACCGCCGCACGCTTTGGGGGCTGTTTGGCGCTGTGTTCATTCCGGGGATTCTTTGGGCGGTTGTGTATGGCAATTCAGGCAATCTTTGGTTTGACGGTTACGATGCAAAGTACCGGTTCTTCCACATGTTTGCTCCGGTGCGCGTTTTTGAATACTTGTTTGGCATGGTGCTCTACCGCCTTTACAACGAGGGCGTTTTCGATTTTCTCAAGAAAGATTTTATGAGCGGCATCGCGCAAGCGCTTTTGCTCTTGGCTCTTTATGGGAGTCTTTTCCTCATGCGCGCTGATGCTAACCCTGGCTATAATTACTTTATCCATCATAGCCTCCCGATTTTCATTTACGGTATGTTCGTGGTGAGCCTCCTTTCGGGCAAGGGCTTCTTGGCAAAATTTTTCTGCATCCCGCTTGTGCGCCGCATTGGCCGTGCTTCGTTCTATCCGTACTTGATCCATCTGCCCATTATCACGTTTGCGTGGGGCATTTGCAACCTGAATCGCCCGAAGAACACGATTCTCCTGCTCCTGTTTGTTTACACCGTCAGCACGCTCTACATGGAATTCAAAATCTGGCGCAAGAAGAAATTGAAGGCGAGGGGTTAGTAAATAGTGGTTGGTGGTTAGGTGGAAAATTTTGAGCGGGTAGGCAGAGCTTCGTTGGTTGCGTTTAGATTCGTCGATCCATACTTTAAACGATTACAATACCAGCATTGTACAATAGTTAAAGACTGTTGACCTTTGGCTAATAACCAGCTCCGTTCTATTTGCTCTAAAAAAGCTAGACTTTGCCCGTGCTTTCTCAAACAAGTCTCGAAAATAAGTGTATCTTATACATTGGGGCGACCATTGAGGGTTGTTAAGGTGGGATTTTTTTTGTTGGAGGAACTGCAAATCATGGACGGCCTTGAATCGTCAGATTTGATGCATGCGATTCTTTCTAGTGCAGGTCTTGGCTTGTGGACCATCGAACTTGACGATGGCAAGCCTCCTAGAATGTATGCTGACAAGGCTTTCCTCCAAACTCTTGGTTTGCCCGAAGAAACGCTCCCCGAAGATCTTTACAATTTATGGAGCAGTAATATTGACCTCTCGTATTACGAGACTTTTGCCGAATCCATTGACCTCATGACTCGCGGTGAAATGTCTGAACTGGAGTACGCATGGAACCACCAGACGCGTGGGATTATCTACCTCAGAAGCCATGGTGGTCGAAGTTACGAATACACACGTGGTGTACGGCTAGAAGGGTGCTCTACGGACGTTACCGAGCAAATTGAGTTCAAGATGCACTTGCGTGAACTGGCTCAGTATTCCGATATTGCTAATACGCTTGGCGATGGCTTCGATAACATTTATTACGTCGATACAAGCGACAATTCTTTTATTGAATTTAACGCTCAAGGGGTCGTGAAAAACCTAGATGTCAAAACGTGCAACAATTTTTTTGAAGGTTTTGAACAGGCTTTAGAAAAGGTTGTTTATCGGGACGATTGGGAAGCGGTCAAGGATTTTATCAATAAAGAGAAACTCTTGAGCGGTCTAGAAGATGATCGCGCCGTGTCTATAGCTTTCCGCTTTTTCATTGATGGTCGGTTGGTGTATTACCGTTTGAAGGCGGCGAAAACTCCCGATTCCGATAGCCATATTGTGGTGACGCTTGAAAACGTAGATGAAGAAGAATCCGCCAAGGCCGAACGTAAAGTTGCGGCAACTCGCGACATGGCTGTGATTTCTGGATTGTCCGATGACTTTGGTTGCGTAGTCTACGTGGATTACGATACGCTCTCCGAAACGCATTACCGATTTGATCCGTTGTTCGAAAAGTTTGTGCCGGGCTGGTCTAAAATCGATAATTTTGGGAATCGTCTGGAACTCCTCGTCAATACGGTTGTGCACCCTAGCGACCGCGAAGCGTTCTGTGCGGCGACGGAACCTGCAAAAGTTCTCGACATGGTCGAGCGCGAACACATGTATTTCGTCAATTTCAGATTGCAAAATGATGGCGAAGATATTTACTACCAAATTAAATTCGTAAAGGACGAAAATTCCAAGAACCATGTGATTGCGGGTTTCCACAGCGTCGATGCTGAAACAAAACGAGAAATGGCGAACCTTGAAAAAGCAGAACTTGCAAACAAGGCAAAGAGTGCGTTCCTCTTCAACATGTCACACGATATCCGCACACCGCTCAACGCGATGATTGGCTTTACCAACATGGCTGTAAAAAATATCGACGACAAGGCAAAGGCGCTTGATTGCTTGAACAAGTCCAAACTTTCGAGCGAACATCTATTGTCCCTGATCAATGACGTTTTGGATATGTCGCGTATTGAAAGCGGCAAAGTCGAACTGGATTTGAATCCGGTCAATTTAGATGAAAACGGCGATGACATCGTTTCCATGCTGACATCACTTGCCGAAAAGAAAAATGTTCGCTTTGAATTTGTACGTCATGACGTCAAGAACCGCTATGTCTATGTGGATTTCTTGCGCATGAATCAGGTGATTATCAACGTCGTTTCTAATGCCGTAAAATACACGCCATCGGGAGGCTCTGTTCTCGTTGACATTAGCGAGATTCCTTCAGACCGCGAAGGGTTCGGGATGTACCAATTCATTATCCAGGATACTGGAATCGGTATGAGCCCGGAATACTTGCAACACCTCTTTGATGAATTTTCCCGCGAAAGAACATCTACGGTCAGTAAGCAGCAGGGAACAGGCCTTGGCCTTGCCATCACCAAGCGCATTGTCGATATGATGGAAGGCTCCATCAATGTAGAAAGCAAGGTGGGTGAAGGTTCCAAGTTTACGATTCGCATCCCCTTGCGTATTCAAGAAAATCCAGAAACGGTAGAACAGGTTCGCTTTGTGCACTCTGAACGCGAAATCATTTCGTTTGAAGGGTTCAGAGTCCTTGTTGTCGAAGACAATGATTTGAATTTGGAAATTTCAAGAGATGTCCTTGAAAATGCAGGTATTGTTGTCGAATCGGCTGTAGATGGCTCTGTTGCCGTGGAACGCCTAAAAGAAAAGGGCCCCGATTACTACGATTGTATTTTGATGGATATCCAAATGCCGGTGATGGATGGCTTTGAGGCCACTCGTATTATCCGTAGTATGTACCCGGAAAAGCGAGTCCCGATTATTGCACTTTCTGCAAATGCGTTTGACGAAGATCGCCGCAAGTCCATCGAGGCGGGCATGGACGGTCACTTGTCAAAGCCCATTGTCATCGCTCAACTCGAAGACGCATTGAAGAAGTTTCTCAAGAAATAAGAGGATCTGTTTAGTGGTTGGTGGTTAGTGGTTAGTGATTAGGATTTATAATCGCGGCGAAGCCGCCCTGTTTACTAACCACTGTTTACTAACCACTAATCACTGCTCCAGCTGTTTAATCCCTTCCACGGCGGCATTATAATCCAGTTCCACCTTTTCTAAAAGCGCAGGCGAATTCGCCGTAAATGCTCCCGGTCGCAAATCTTCGGTAAGCTCGCTGCTCGATGAAGAAAGCTTGTTCAGGCCGAGGTTTGCGGCAACACCTTTAAGCGTGTGTGCGGCGCGGAATGCCGTTTGTGCGTCGTTACTTGCAAAGGCTTCCTTGAGTTCGGTAAAGCTAGGGTCGCTGAGAAATAGTCCCAGGTATTTTACAATACGGGATTCCATGCGGAGTCTTTCGAGTACTTCGTCTAATGATTCGCTGAGAGAGCTATAAAATTCAGAGAGAGTCATAACAAACATCCTTTTTATTGTGATATATCGATATGTCCGTACATCGATGTGAGCACGGGGGCTTCGTTTTGGCCTTTAGTCCAAATATGAAGTACCTTGACGTTGCAAGGCGTGCTCTTGCCATCAATATTGAATACCTGCTTGATTAGAGTAGGTCTGTCCTTTGGCACTGTATGGCGCCGTAAGATCTTTTTGATTTTTTCCAAGTTTTCGATAGATGCCTGGCTTTGTTCGCCATTGTTGGGTTGGTAGTCGTCAATGATTGTCCTTGGTAGCCCCAATTTCTTGGACGCTTTTGACGAAAGCTTTATGACGCCTGGCGTATAGGAATATTCAAAGAGAATACCATTTAACATGGATTCGTAGAAATGGGATTTTTTGCGCTCATCGATAAACTGCCTGAACACCTGGTTGTATATGGGGTGTTTGCTGTGGTTCATCATGGCATCGGCGATGTAGAAAAAGTCCTTGTCGGCTTGCTTGCTCCAGTCGAATGCCTGTAAAGAAATCACGAGCTTGTCGGCGATGGCGTCGAAGCATTCTATCAAAAGCGGGTTGAATACGCCGCATTCGTTGTTGTGGATCATTTCGAGCGCTTTCTCGTGGGAGAACGCCTTCTTGTAGCAGCGTTCGCTTGTGAGCGCGTCGTAAACGTCCGCGATAGAAACGATTTGAGCGGCTATGGGGATTTCGTCCCCCTTGAGCCCGTCGGGGTATCCATTGCCGTCCCAGCGTTCGTGGTGCCAACGGCAAATCTCGTAAGCGTACTTCATCAAGGGTTCGTCTTTTCCGACTGGAACGGCGTTGAGCATTTGGGCGCAGTTTATGGTATGCTCCTTCATGATTTCGAATTCTTCTTTGGTGAGCCTGCCGGGCTTGTTCAAAATCTCATCGGGAATCGTGATTTTCCCGATATCGTGCATGGAGGATGCTGTGCAGATAACGCCGATGTCGTTCTTGTTGATGTTGTATTTTGTGATATTGTTCCGTTTGCACCGGCGCAAAAGTTCACGCAAAAGCATTTCGGTAATCGTATTGATGTGCAGCACGTGCATTCCGCTTTCGCCATTGCGGAATTCCACAATATGGCTTAGCATCGTCACCATCATGCTGTTGTTGCGCGTTTTTTCGTAAATTTGGTTTAAGACAAGGTCCGAAAGGCTCTTTTGCTTTTTGTAAAGGCGAATTGTATTGTTCACGCGGTTCTTGAGCACCATTTCGTCGAAGGGTCGCCCGATAAAGTCCGTAACACCAAGCATGTAGGCGCCTTCCACAAGCGAATGCGCTGTTTCGCCAGAAATCATGATGACCGGAATTTCGTTAATCCAGCCATTTTTGTTCATGATGGCAAGCACTTCTATGCCGTCTTTTTCGGGCATCACCATGTCGAGGAGTACGAGCGAAATTTCGGAAGTCTTTTCCCTGAGCAAAAGGAGCGCTTCGTTGCCGTTTTGGGCTTCTATGATATTGTATTTGTCACTGAGTATGTCGGACAACAGGGTCCTATTCATGACCACATCATCAACGATCAGTATAAGTGGGCGCTTTTCATCCATAAACGCGATTCCTTTAAATCCCAAATACAATGCATATTAAATGTATATAATTTTGAACATTTTGCGTAAGAAAAATGTAACTTCTGTAAATTTATTGCTCGCTATCACAGGCCTGTTATTGTGCTAAAATGTTCAATATTGCCAATTATATTAAAATTGTATATGTTTTTGTAATATAAATGTAAGATTGTTTGGCAGGATGTTTGCTTATGTGTGCAAAAATCTTCATTTTTTTGCTCTTGATGATGCTAGGGGAATTTGCCTACGCGGGTCCACAGAAAGTTAAAGTGGGCTTTTTCGCTAATTCCGGCTACCATGAAATTTCCGACAATGGTGAAAAAGATGGCTATGGTTACGAATTGTTTCGTCGAATGTCCCGCTATGCAAATTTGAACTTTGAATATGTTTTCCGCAACAGAACCCGTGATGATATGTTGCGCATGCTCGTCAATGGCGATGTCGATATCGTTTTGCCATTGAATAAATCAAAAGAGTTGGTGAACTTATTTGCATTCTCGCTGCCTGTAAGCATGAATTCCGAATATATCGTCGTCCGAAAATCGGATTCAACATTGCTGCACGAAATCGACTATGCCATCAACCAGATGGACTTGACGGAACCGAATTGGAAAAATCAGATGTATCGCAAGTACTTCGGTGACGATGTTCTGGATGTATCTGTACTTACCGACCGCGAACGCAAGTATTTGCAGGAATTCCGCAGTGCAGATCGCATGCTCAAGGTGAGTGTCCGTAATGCCGTGTTCCCGTATGCTTACATCGATAATGGAATCCCGAAAGGAATCCTGTTGGACATCTTTTCTGAAATTGCGCTGCACAATGGCTTGAAGTATGAATTTGTTATAAGCCACAATACGAAGAAGCCGCTCATTGTACTTGATGGCCGCTATGATATGGAAGGTGGCGATAATTCATGGGTGTTTACTCCGCAATATTTGCATGAACAAGTCCTTGCGGGGTACGATAGTTTGTTGTATGGAATGTGTATTGCCGTGCCGAAAAATTCTCCGCGTGAACTAGCTTCTATCTTGACGAAGGGCGTCTTAGCGCTATCACCAAAGACGGTCCGCGCAAAGGTGACCAAGTATGCCGGGTTCCGCATGCCTAATTACTCGGGCGAACTGCTGCAAGAACATTCTCGCATCGCCGTTGTATTTGGGTCGTTCTTTGCATTTTTGGGAATAACCCTGATTGCATCCCTTGTGTGGCTTGCTTTCAGGCGTAAGTTGAAAAATCGCCAAGATGAATTGACCTATAAATTGCGCGAGGCAAATGCGTTTGCCGCCGAAGCTAAAGAAGCGAAGTCCAAATTCCTCCTCAACATGAGTCACGATATTCGAACGCCGATGAATGCCATTATTGGCTATGCGGACCGCGCGGAACGCCATATCACAAACAGTGTTGATGTACAGGATGCGCTCAGGAAAATCCGCATATCGGGGGGCTATTTGCTCCAGATGATTGACGAAGTGCTAGACATGGCAAGGATTGAATCTGGCCAAATGTTGGTCAAGGAACGCGTGGTGAATTTGACCTCTTGCATGACGGAGCTTTGCGAAAGTTTTGTCCCTATGATGACCCAAAAGAATCTTTCGTTTATTTGGGACTTTTCTTCGGTTAAGAATAAATTCGTCATGGCCAATGTGAATAGCCTTCGCCAAATTTTGTACAACATTATATCGAATGCACAAAAGTTCACGACTTACGGTGGGCGCGTTGTTTTTACGATAGAAGAGTTGCCTTGCCAAGAGGACGGTTACACCGTATTTGACTTTGAGGTTAGCGATAATGGGCTTGGTATGTCCAAGGCTTTTTTGGAACACGTTTATGAAGAATTTTCCCGTGAACAAAATTCGACGCAAAGCAGGCTACAGGGAACTGGGCTTGGCATGGCCATTGTAAAACGGCTTGCCGATATGATTGGTGCCGAAATCAATATCCAAAGTGAAGTTGGACTTGGAACGACAGTCCATGTGCGTGTACAGCTCAAGATTGCAACGGAAAAAGATGTCGCGTTGGATCATGGCGAAAATAACGCAGCGGATGACGGTGATTTTTTGAAAGGCAAGCACATATTGCTTGTCGAGGATAACGAATTCAATAGGGAAGTTGCTCAAGACTTTTTGCAAGATGCCGAAATGACAGTGGACATGGCCGAAAATGGACTCGAAGCCGTGACCCGAGTTCGTGAACATTCTCCGGATTTTTATGACTGCATTCTGATGGATGTGCAGATGCCTGTCATGGATGGTTACGAAGCGACAAAGGCTATTCGAAAGATTTATCCGGATGCCAAAATCCCCATTATCGCTTTGTCTGCGAATGCCTTTGAAGAGGACCGTCAAAAATCTCTTGATGCCGGAATGGACGATCATTTGTCGAAACCATTCGTGGTCGCGAAAGTTCTGGAAACGATGAATGCTTTAATGCAAAGAAAAGTTAACGAAACTTAGCGTGCAGGAACGTTTTAAGAACACTTTTTTGTGATTTCACGCATTATGTCAATCCTTTTACAAAAGAAGGGTTGATTTTTATTACACTATCAAACTATCTTTTATATTGGATGGGTGAAATCTTTTTTTTAAAAAGGAATTCATATGAAGAATTTGGTAAAAGTTATGTTTGGCCTTGCTGCTGTAACTGCAGTGACAGCCTTCGCGGGTAAGTACCCGTTCCCGCAGAACATGAAGTATCCGCACGGCAATATCATTGAATATGCCGATACGGACATGATTAAGCAACACTACCAGACTTGGAAGGCTGCTTGGTACGATGCATCCCAGGGCTGGGTTTATGCACCTGAAGGAATTTGCTCTACCGTTTCCGAAGCTATCGCATACGGTATGTTGATTTCCGTCTATATGGACGACGAAGAAGTCTTTAAGAAGCTCTACAATACTTGGACTTCTAATTCTGTTGGCTCCAATGGCGGTATGAACTGGCGTATCGGCTGCAGTGGCGGTACGGGTACTGCTTCTGACGCTGACTTTGACGCAGCCCTCGCTCTCGTGATGGCTTCCAAGCAGTGGAACAACAATTCCTACTTGGATGCCGGTAAGGGTCTTATCTCTTGGATCTCTACCAATGATATTAAGAGCAATAAGATTAATCCGGGTAACCAGTGGAACGACGGTTTCAACCCGAGTTATTCCACTACGGCAAACTTCCAGCTTTTCCAGGACGTTGCTGGTGGTTCTTGGTCGAGTGTCATTTCTCAGGCTTATACTGACTTGAACGCTTGCCAGGACTCTAAGACCGGTCTTGTTCCGGATTGGTGCAGCTGGGGTGATCACAAGCCGACTTTGACTGCTGCAGCAGTTTCCAACGACATCGGTTTCTATGACGATGCTGCCCGTACTCCGTGGCGCATGGCTTGGGCTTATTACTGGTATGGCGATACCAAGGCACAGGCTTTCAACAAGAAAGTGGTTAACTGGCTTATTCCGGAAACCCGCACTGCTAGTGGTGTGAACTCCGGTTATAAGTACGTCGGCAATGAATACCTTGTTGATAAAAGCACAAAGCGTAACTTTGTTTCCTCTACGTTCTCCGGTGGCCTCGGCCTTGCAACGTCTTCTTTTGATGACGATGCTTCTAAGACCTATCTTGGTACGGTTTACAAGGTTCTTAAGGAAAAGACAAGCTGCGCTACCGCTCAGGGTTGCGGTGAAGGTTCCCTTGCTGGTGAAAAGTACTATCCGGCTACCTTGAACATGCTCTACCTCCTCCTCGTGACGGGTAACATGCCGAACCTCTATAACTTGAGTGGCTTTGAAAAGTTCACACCGGATCCGACCAAGGCTCCGTCCATCAAGGAAGGCGATGGTGAACACTTGGCATTCGGTGATACGACTGTTGGTGTTTCTGGTCTCTGGAACTGGGGTGCTTATCACGACAAGCTCGGTATCGGTACCAAGATGGTTCCGGACTCTGGCGATTCTCCGCTTTACAAGATGGAAGATGGTACTATCATCGCTCGTGCTTCCATGGAAATCGGTGCAGAACCGGAATGGACTGAAGAAAAGGCTAAGGCTGGTCTCCTCAAGTATCCGTCTGCTGGTATTGCCGTTTCCTTCAAGAAGGACGAATGCAAGAATGACGGTAGCTGCGGTGTTAACTTCGAAGAACTTGGCATCAAGTATGTCCGCGTGACGGCTAAGAGCTCTGGCCCGATCCGCATGGCTGTCCTCAATACCATTACCGATGAAAACGAAAAGAATAAAGTTGAAAACGCAGGTGCTGGTTCTGAACCGGGTATCTATGTTGACAATTCCGCAGATTATGAAGCTGTGACTTATGACATGACTCCGTATGAATACGGCTTCTTGGGCTTGGGTGACGGTAGAGGTAACGGCAAGGAAATCACTATTCTTGACTGGGTTAGCAAGAACAATGCTCCGGAAGGCAATGAAATTCTCGCCTGCATCAAGGGCTTCAAGTGGGAAGTCAAGGATGCCAAGGGCGGTATTGGTGAAATTTCCATCAAGGCTGTCGAATTCCTCGATGCAAACAAGACCGCTATTGATCCGGTCAAGCTCACTGGCATTGAAATCAAGCCGGTCAGCCTCTACAAGGTTTCCTTTGCTCCGAGCTTCAGCGTTCGCGCAAACGGCATGAAGCTTGAAATCAATGGTGCTAAGGCCGGTAACGTGTTTGCAGTCTATAACATGCAGGGCAAGGCTATTGCTGGTGGCATGCTGATGAGCAGCAACTTGACAGTTGCCGTTCCGACTGCTGGTTCCTACATCGTTCGCGTTGGTTCCGAAATGAACCGCGTCAACGTGAAGTAATCCGCGTTAGAAAAAGAAATTGCAAAAGCCGAGGCATCGCCTCGGCTTTTTGTATTTCTATCGCTTTATTGTCGGTTTTATTTAACCACTTTCTTCGTGATTGTAGGCTTTCCATTTGATTCTGCGCGAATCAAGTAAATGCCTTTCGGGTAGTTTTCTGGAACTGCAAAATCCTTTACCATCCCAAGCGGTTTCCCGTTCAAATTATACAATGAGAATTTGTAGCCTTTTGTATTTTGCTTGATCTTTGATGCTTTGGGGAGCGAAACTTCTCCTGTATTGCGCAGTATCAGACTTTGCGACATGAACTCGATAATGTAGGTGCCATCGCTTTCGGGGAGGATGTTCTTGCCGTCTTGTTCGATAGTCGTTTTGCTCCCGATGCGGGTTGTGTCAAGGCGTACGCGGAGCGGAACGCTTTTAGGCATATGCTTGTGGGGAATGTCCCATTGTAAGCTATAGCCACCATCTATTTTGGTCATTGTTGCATTGTCGAAAGCGAAGTGGGCGCGATAGTAGGCGCCTACAGTTCCAAATGGTGCTGCCCAGAGCTTGTTCTGGACAGCCCGCTGGAAAAGAGCCCTGATGTCGTCGGGATTGATGGCGTAAATGTTTTGCGAGTCTTTAGAAACGTCATGCTGTAAAAAAATGACCCAAGAACCTTCGGTTATTTGTGCTTCCGAAGGATTGGTGTTATTGGATATTCCGATGTTTGCGGCGGTATCGAGTGCCGTGAGCATTTCTTTGACGGTAGTGCCATCGCGTGTCCAGACCTTTGCTTTCATGGTCATCCAATCCGGTTCGGTGTTCCAATAGTTTCTGCCGTCAAGACCGCCGTCGCGATTGATAAAATGTCGTTTGTTGATGAACTTTTTTACGTAGTCATTGTTTTCGCAGAATGGGGTAGCGAATGATGTCACTTGAATGTCGACGCCATGTTTTGTAAGGATGGATTCGAGGGTGTCTGCGAAGTTGATGACATCGTCTTCAAGTTCGGTGTCGGTCTCTTGAGTCAGGTGCCAGTGTGTTACGGAATGGTTGCCGATTTCGTTACCGGTGTTTGCTATTGCAGCAAATAAAGAGGCATTTTCGTATAAACGGCTTTGGTATGCCGTTAAAAAAAAAGTCACATGGACATCCGGCATTGCGTCTAGCAGAGGCTTTAAGTTAAGTACTTGTGTTTCGAGAGCGTCATCAAAAGTGAAAGATACGGCTCCAATGTGGCCGTTCCAAGGTACAGTTTTAATAGGGGCTGCCATACTAGAACCTATAATCCCCAAAGTGAGGATGCTTGCCAGGGTGATTCTCCAGGACATATTTCTCTTTTTGTAATACATGAATTATTCCCCTCACAATGAAAAAATAGCCTTTTTCTCCAAAAAAGGTCTTTTTTATGATATTACAAGTTGTAAGGCTCTCTTCTAAAAATGGAAAATGTGTTTTTCCGCAAAAAAAATGTCCCGGAAAAACCGGGACGATTTCTATAGATTGATTATTTGAATTACATCGATTCGAGCGCCTTGCCCTTGGTTTCGTGCACCAGTTTAGCGACGAATACAAAGCTTATGGCTGCGAAAGAGGTGTAAATTAAGTAGGTCGGGCCAATACCGATTCCGTGTTCGCCAACGAGCACCGGGAACGACCAGCTAACAAGGAAGTTTGCACCCCATTGTGCAAGGCCGCAAACGGAAATTGCCACAGCGCGAATGCGGTTGTTGAACATTTCGCCAAGCATCACCCACATCACCGGTCCCCAAGTTGCAGCGAAGAAGGTCACGTAGAGGTTGGCGGCGACGAGTGCCACGATGCCGCTGTTGGCTCCCAAATTACCGCTTGCGTCAGAACCGAACATGAAGCAGAGGGCTAGAGCTCCAAGTGTAATGGTCATGCCGGCAGAACCGATGAGCAAAAGCGGCTTACGACCAATCTTATCGATAAGGAGAATAGCTGCGATAGTCATGGTCAGGTTGATAGCGCTAGAGATCATGCTGGTGAAGAAAGCGTCGCTTTCGCCAAAGCCAACACTCTGCCAAAGCATGGAACCGTAATAGAAGATGACGTTGATACCGACAAACTGCTGGAGAATGGCAAGCCCAAGGCCTGCCCAAACGATCGGGGCGATGCGCTTTTTGCCAGCGACAGTTTCAAGAAGGTCCGAAAGTATAGCCGGCTTCGTGGTCTTGAAGGAATCCTGGATTTCTTTTGCCTTTTCTTCGATGCCTGAACTAGAAAGCAATGAGAGAACGCTTTTGGCTTCTTTCATTAAGCCCTTGCTTACGAGGTAGCGCGGAGATTCCGGGAGCTGCCAAGCGGCGATGCCGTAAATGAGTGCCGGAACGGCTTCGACCCAGAACATCACTTTCCATGCATGGACTCCCATAATCAAGTTGCTTGCAGAACCTGAAATGCGGACGATGATGTAGTTAGAAAGTAGTGCCACGAAAATACCGATAACGATGGCGAACTGCTGCATGGAGCCGAGACGCCCACGCAAGTGTGCCGGAGAAGTTTCGGCAATGTAAATCGGAGCGATGATGGATGCCACGCCAATACCGACACCGCCAATGACACGCCATGCGATAAAGTCATAGATGGTGAACGGAAGGCCAGAGCCGATTGCACTGACAAAGAAAAGAATGGACGCGGCAATCATACAACGCACACGTCCAAATTTATCGGCCAAGCGACCTGCAAAATAGGCACCGACGGCAGCGCCAATCAAAGCGAGAGAAACTGCAAGCCCAAGCTGCATGTCGTTGCAGTTGAAATAGCCTTTAAGCGCCACATTGGCACCGTTGATAACAGATGAGTCAAAGCCGAACAGGAATCCACCGATGGCGGCGGATAGGGTCACCATAATGACGTGTCCGACGTTATAATTATTTTCTGTTGACATGTCCCTACCTCTTTTTTTTAATTTGGTTGTCATTCAAGTTGCGTACAATATACAAAACGGCTTTTTGTAAATTCAAGTTTTACAAAAAGGCTCGATATTCCAATATGGACTAACGCTTTTATTACATAAGTCGAAAGTTGTGGTGTCACTGCTCCCGTCTTATATGTAAATAGATATATATAATTTTATTACAATAGGATAAATTTTTACGTGAATTGCAATTTTATTTTTGGTATTTTGGCCAAAACGGGCAAATTTTTTTAAGGATTGTTATGTTTTTTATTTTGTATAACGTTAGCGGCGGTGCGATGTTTGGTCTTGGTGAAGAATCATCCCTGGGGTTTGTATTTGGAATATGCACCGGAAGAACTTCCGCTAAATGACAAGCGCGGCAAGCTTCTGGCTGGCTGGATTTTCATGTATTGATTTGATAATGGAGGGGGAATTTTCTACTTGGCGCTCCTTACGGAGCGCATTTAGTTCGGCTCGGCAATGTCAAAACAACAAGTTGTTTGACGTCTATGACGTAAGTGGCTGCGGTTCGAAAATGCAAAAACAAGTTTTTGCGCTTTCTCACCTTGCACACTTTTGCCGCTGCTCTCGCCTTTGACACTCTTTGAGTGTCTTTTGCTAGGCTCGGAAATGGGCCTGTAAACAGTCCCGCTTCACTCGCCTTACGCAAAAGTTTCTAAATTTACCGCCGAAAATTTAACGTTAGGTTGCGTTGGCGATGGATTGTGCAATCCCTTCGGCAAGCTCACTTCGGCCATGCTCAGTGCAGGCAGGGATCTTACAAGGTCGGTGAGCCTGTCGAACCGCTCGTCTCTCGTCTAGCAATACCCTTCCGAGGTTCAAAAATGTTTCGTGAAGTAAAGAAAGAAGAATCGTTTCCGCAAATAGAAGAGCGTGTGCTCGGCTTGTGGGATAAGGATGAATCGTTCAAGAAGTCGCTGGACTCCCGTCCGGAAACTGAACCCTATACCTTCTACGATGGCCCTCCGTTTGCAACGGGCCTTCCGCACTACGGTCACTTGCTTGCCGGTACCATCAAGGACATTGTTCCGCGTTACTGGACCATGAAGGGCAAGAAGGTTCCGCGCGGTTTCGGTTGGGACTGCCACGGCCTTCCGATTGAATCTCTCGTTCAGAACGAACTCGGTCTCGCTGGCGTTGCCGAAATCCAGAAGCTCGGTGTGGACAAGTTCAACGAAACCTGCCGCGGCAAGGTGCTCAAGTACACCAGCGAATGGAAGAAGACCGTGCGCCGCATGGGCCGCTGGGTGGACTTCGACAAGGGCTACAAGACCATGGACAAGAACTTCATGGAATCTGTGTGGTGGGTGTTCAAGCAGTGCTTCGACAAGGGCCTCATC
>CACYRP010000020.1 GCA_902776765.1 Fibrobacter succinogenes | reverse complement strand
AGTCCTGTTCTCGGCGCCATCGATCAGGTGGCTGTAGATAATCTTTTCGGCGAGGGTGAGCGGACGGCCCAGCTGCTTGCGGGCAGCTTCAACGCGGGCAGGAATGCGGGCATAGACGCCCTGGATCATGTCGAAATTGAAAAGCATAGTTACCTCATGAATTTTTCGCGCGTAAAGATAGCTTTTTAGAACATAGAGCTTAGAACTTAGAACTTAGAATTGATTGCAAATGGAAACGATTTGTTATCGGAAGAGTGGGGGAGGAATCTCCCCTCGTATCAGCCTCGGCTTTGTGAGTTACCCTGAACGGAGCCCGTAGGGCAAAGTCGAATGTACGAAAAAGAGATCGGAAAATCTGACCTCTTTTTGGCGTTGTCCCGCACTTGTGAATCAGGGTGACGAGAATATCTTTTAGAGGAGGATAAAGCTATTTGCTATGACTAGAGCCTTGCTTTTTCTGTAATTCGAGGACTTTATCTTCTGATAGATGCGTGTATTTGACGATTTTCTCGACGGGTTCGTTTTCTGCAAGCATGTCAAGAGCCGTTTTTTCGCGTTCTTGATTACGGCCTTTTTCAATACCAACATTCACATAATGTTCCGCAAAAGTCTCGTAACCTCTTCTTGCTACGATTTCCGGTCTGTCCATCTTTATATCCTCTTGCCTGTTTGGCCACCTCCACAAGAAATATGAAAGCGACTGTCTGATAAAATCTTTTCCTTCGGGCGAACGGTCCAGTTTGAGTAAATGGGCCGCTGCCTCGCGGAACGATTCTGTGAATTTTTTTTCATCGAAAATATACTTCAACGACGTTAGTGCGACAAGGGTCACTGGTGAAACGTTTTTTAAATCATCGTCATTAATGCCGTATCCTACATCCAAAAACTCTAACATGAAAGGATAGCCAATTTTGTGGTAGTATTTGGGGTAGTTTTCAAAATGCGGTTTTGACAGTGGATCCCACTTATCTTTTCCATTGTAGACGATGAACGCCACTACGGGAACGTCCTTCTTTTTTTCTGCAAAAAGATGGTGATGATACTCGGAAATTTGGTTCAACACGTTTTCGTCCACATCGGACTTGTGTTCTGCAATAATTCCCACAAATAGTCCCGCTTTGCCGCCAGTCTTGATGTTTGCCTCGAACACGAGATCCGCTGAGCCGGTGTGCTTTGCAGTCGAAAAGTTTTCTGGCGAACCACGCAACGTCGAAAGGTCAATTGTATCAAGAAATTCCCTTAACGGAGGGGTTATGCTTTGCATACAATTTTAGCAGTTCTGCCATTCTCTTTGGATCTGCGAATGCAAAGCGTAAGTAGCGGTCATGATTGAAATTGCTATCGTCCGCAACGGATTCAAGAATTGTGTTGAACTCCTTGACTATGTCTCGTTCCTCATTCATAGATTCATTTTTAATATTCATCGTAGTTAAATCCTTCTGTAGGTTTTATCGGGGGAACTTTGCCTCCTATTTCTTTAACACGCTTTTTTCACCTATTTGGCTGAATTAATTTGTGTAAAAATTTACAAACGGAACTTGACGTGGATTATAGGGTAATATTTTAGTTCTTAATACCCTGTTTTTTGACCAAATATTGTATTATTCGTAGTTGTTTTCGATAAAATTCCATTTCTTTTCGATTTTCACAATCAGCAATACTTACGGAACCATTCTTTTGACCAATACTCAAATCACCCCTTTGTAAATACAAAAGTGTATCTTCGTCAACGAAGTCATTCATGTAGAGAATAACCATGTCTGCTAACCATTTTCGTTCAAAGAATTTTGTTTCGTATTGGATGTTCCCTAACTTAAAAAGTTCTTCCTTTAATTTCTTAAGGTCGTCTTTGTACTTTAGCAGTAAAAATACAACGTGAATGAGTTTATCGGGAACTTTATCTATTTCTTTTTTTGTGATTTTAGATAAACTTATATTGATTTTGAAAGTTGCTTTATTCCTTAATGCTGCAATTGAATTTGTAAAGATGGTTACAGTGAAAAAAGATTTGTGTTTTTTGTTATGATAAGAAATGGAAACTTTTTTAATAATACAAGCGTCTGAAATGTTAAAACGAAAGTTTAATTCGCTTTTTTCTTCATTAACTAAATCTTGATTAAGATTTAACATAGTGTAGCAATTGAGTTCCTCCATTTGTTCCTTTAATTGTGGTGAAATCTCTTGTAATAATATTGCTAAAGTCCAGGCTCTAAGTGGATTTGAAAATACGGTGCAAAAGAGTTTTTTATCGCCATGAATCATTTTATCTCCTTAATTGTTGTGATACTTAATTTTTCTATTTATTAGTCTGCAATTTGCGAAGTTCTGTTTGAATTTCTTCTATTTCAGAGCCTAAAAGAACTGTATTCTGAGCTATGTAAAACGGGTCGATTCCATCAACGAGCATTGAGGCTGCTACTTTTATCGCTTGGCTTGCTTATGAGAATTTCTTTGTCAATAAGTGAAATAATTGATTTTTTATGCAAGGCTATATGCAGTTTTGAACCATTTTGTTGGGTCGCTTCAATTGAAAAGAAAAAGTCAAATGGGTTGCCTTGCAACATATCATCTACATCACATTTTTGGTAGGTCGTAGCTGTGATTTTTTGATTATCACGTAACGAAAGTGCCTCGTTGCAAACATTGATGATAGCATCTTCGTTGTCGAAAAATGCTCCAAATGCTGGGTTGTATTTGACTGATTGATATTTAGGGTACATATGACTCTTTGTTTTTCAAGTAGTCTTAATATAGCCCAGCGAAAAGTGGTGCGCAATGGGCCAAATTGTTTTGTAGTTGTTGTGTTTGAAGCCCGTAGTTATTGGGTCTCAGCTGAATAAAACGAAATATAGCTGCTTTTTTAAGAAAAAAAATGAGCTAAAATGACTTATGTAAAATTTTGGTTGCTCATTGTTTTCTCCATGCCAAGATCAACAAAAAGGGCATCCCGCTTGAATTGGGATGCCCATACGCTGTTGGAAATGTTATGGCAGCGCGCAAGCCACCATTTTGCCGAGGTTAGTTTATCGCTCGGACTGCGCGAATTTTTACTTCCCGGCGATTTCCTTGGCTTTTGCTTCGATAGCGGCGATGGCCTTTGCGCGACCATCGGCTGTGTCAGCGTTTGCAAGCACAATGTTCACGAACACGGAACCTGCGACCACAGCGTACACATGCTTCGAAAGCACCTTGGACTGTTCGCCGTTGCGGATGCCGAAGCCACCGAGAACCTTGGCGCCGTGCTTACCGACTGTGTCGATAAAGTCGAGTGTTGCCTGGTCAATCGTCGTTTCGCTTCCGGTAGTACCAGCGCGGAGTGCGGCGTAGATGTACTTGAAACCTGCGGAAGCCATCGTTTCGAGACGTTCCTTGGTCATGCTCGGAGCGGCAACCGGAATGTTTTCGAGGCCGTGCTTCTTGCAAGCTTCGGTGAGGCCTTCATCATGGTCAAACGGAAGGTCCGGAATGATGCAAGCAGAAACGCCTGCGTCCTTGCACATCTTGACAAAGTTTTCGACGCCCGGCGTAAAGGCGAGGGAACCGTAAGTCATGATGTAAATCGGCGTTTCGGGGTGACGTTCGTGAATCTGCTTCACGATGGCAAGGCCCTGCTTGGTGGAATAGCCTTTTTCGAGAGCGATGGTGGATGCCGTCTGGATGGCGGGACCGTCTGCGCTCGGATCGCTGAAGGCAAGCTGGATTTCAAGAATGTTCGCGCCACCCTTCACAAGTGCATCGGCGATGGCGATAGAAGTTTCAGCGTCAGGAAAACCCGCAATAAGATGAGACATGAGGTTCATAATAGGTATTAGGTAGTAGGTGTTAGGTTTTAGGATTTTGTTATGGATTTTAGGTTTTGGGCATTTGGAGATAGGAGTTAGGATTACTTCACGGTTTTAGCACTTTTATAGATGCGCTTGCGCGTGTTTTTTTCCTAAGACCTATAACCTGTAACCTACAACCTATTTATTCATTATCTCCGCGTCGTGGATGTCTTCGTTGTTTTCGAGGCGAACAAGTTCGGCCTTGAGGAATTCCTTCCACTTTTCGGGGCGGAACACCGGGCTTGTGATGAAGATGTCCTTGTCACCGCGGCCACTCATGTTGATGACGAGCGCCTTGTCTTTCGGGAGTTCCTTCGCAATCTTCATGGCGGCAGCACCGGCGTGTGCGCTTTCGAGTGCGAACAAAATGCCTTCGTTACGGGCAAAGAACTTGACGGCTTCAAGAGCTTCCTTGTCGAGAATAGCCGTGAATTCCACGCGACCAGATTCACCGAGAGCGGCGAGCTGCGGGCCAATGCCCATGTAGTCGAGGCCTGCCGAAATGGAGCGCGTCGGCATGGATTGACCATCTTCGTCAATGAGGAAGCGGCTCTTGTAACCCTGTACGATGCCTTCGCGGCTAGCGTTACCCGTCATGCGGGCTGCGTTTTCGCCGACGTTCGGGCCGACGCCACCAGCTTCAGCACCGATCAATCGTACATTCTTGTCTTCGATAAACGGCGTGAACACGCCGATGGAGTTGCTACCGCCACCCACGCAAGCGACAACGGCTGCGATGTCGATGTTGCGTTCGGCGGCTTGGCGCTTGACTTCTTCACCGATGATGGACTGGAACGTGCGAACGATATCCGGGAACGGGGCTGGGCCGAGTGCGGATCCGAGCACATAGTGCGTGTTCTGGAAGTTTGTTGCCCAGTCGCGCATGGCTTCGTTTACGGCATCTTTGAGCGTGCGGCTACCGCTCGTGACCGGCACTACCTTTGCACCGTACATTTCCATCGTTGCTACGTTCGGCTGCTGACGACGGACGTCGACTTCACCCATGTACACGACGCATTCGAGGCCGAGCTTAGCGCAAGCGGCAGCAGTGGCGAGACCGTGCTGGCCGGCGCCCGTTTCGGCGATGATGCGGGTCTTGCCCATCTTCTTGGCCAAAAGGCACTGACCGATAGCGTTGTTGATCTTGTGGGCGCCCGTGTTGGCAAGGCCTTCGAGCTTGATGTAAATCTGCGCACCGCCCAAGAGCTTGGTTGCCGTCGGGGCAAAGTACAGCGGAGTTTCGCGGCCAATATAGTCGCGCTGGATGATGCGGAGCTCTTCGAGAAATTCCGGATCGTGGATGTACTTGTTGAATGCCGCTTCGAGGTCGTCGAGCGGGCGGCGGATGATTTCGGCAACGTACTTGCCGCCGAACTTGTCAAAGAAACCGTTGTTAGAGTAGGTCATAGGTCGTAGGAGTTAGGTTGTAGGTTAAAGGTTAAGGTCACTGAGCTTGCCGAAGTGCCGTAGACTCGCCAGAAGCAAAAAAAATCGGCTTCCGGTGAGTCCGAAAGCCTTTTTCAATTTCTTATTGCAAACACTTGATGAAATCAGCAAACCGGACTCTATTTCGTAGAGCCCCACCACCAACGGTTGAAACGGATTACTGCGTTCATCTTCATATCAAAAATATAGGTATGGATTTTTAATTTGGCAAGGGGTGGTTTTATTTTTTCGTGCCTTCGAGGTATTCCGTAATTTTTGGAACCATGAACGACTTGCGGCTTAACTTTGTGGCAGAGAAGTAAACACCTTCGCTGGAGAGCTCACCGAAAGCACTTTCGGCAATTTCCTTGGCGATTGTTTCTTTGCCGTTTGTGGCGTAAACGAGGGTGTAAGATCCCGTTTCGATGTATGGCATTTCTTCTGCGGTTTCCGGATCCGGATTCGGGTCGTGAGCATCAACCTTGGCAAAGAGAATGTCGCGCTTATTCTCCTTGGCGATTTCGGGCATCACGGCGGCGAGACGTTTAATGAAATCGTTCATGGTCGAGTCGACGTACCAGTCGTTACTTGCAATGCCGATGTTGACTCCTTCGATTTCGTAATCCTTGTAGTCGGCGAGGAAAATTTCCTTGTCGGTCATGCCGTAGTAATCGTGCGACGCATCGCTCATTTCGCGGGAGAGCTTGGCGACGCTATTGGGGGAGAGCTTCAGCTGTTCGACGAGGCTTTTCCATGCAGACGAGTCTAGAGCCGAGGAGGCGACTTTGGTCAAGTTGCGCGTGTCCGAAAGGAGGCCGGCCAAAAGAATCTTGGCCTTGTCGTTATCAATTTTGACGTCGGTCTTCTTGTAGAGATCCCAAATGATGGTGCAGGCGGAACCGATAATTTGACGGTTCACGTATGTGTCAGAGGTGATTTTTTCATCAAGATCTCCAGCAACATGATGGTCGATAATCTGGAGAATCTTCGCTTCTTTAACACCATCGATCGACAGTGCGGATTCGGCGTGGTCCGTGAGGATTAGGCGTGTGCCGGCGTCAACAGACGACATCTGTTCCGGTATTTCGAATCCGAATTTCTCGGAGATGAAAACCGTTTCGCGGTTGATCGGGCTTACGATTTTGGCTACCGCATTGTGGCCGAGGGCGCGCATGAGTGCGGCGTAGCTCAATGCCGAAGCGACTGCGTCGACATCGGGAGTCTTATGCCCGATGACAAACGTCGTGTCGGAACCCCAGTCCAAAGCGTTGATGGTGTTTTTGAATTCTTCTCCTTCGTTGTTTGAGTCCGAAGAAGTACTGTCGCTGCATGCGCAGAAAATAGCGCCTGAGAGACAAACCGATAAAATGTTGTTGAAGAAAGTTTGTTTGTTCATGCCGTAAAAATAAGCTAATTCTTATTTGACAGATTTATGTAAAGTTTTCTTTGGTTTGACTCGAAATAAAGTTGTTTTTTGCGGTAGTACTTTTGTAATTTGGAACTACAAATAATTTAACTGATTTAAGGAGTTTAGAATGAGAAAAATTTTGATTGGAAGACTTTGACGGGACAAAATAGAGACGAACTTTACGAAGAAGTTATGGCTCAATGCCAGAGATTGCAAGAAATGTAAAACGATATTTCTTTGAAAACCACCTAAAACAACAGGCTTTCGGTGAAAACCGAGAGCCTTTTTCTATGGAATTTCAAACGATTGCAAAAAAAAACAGGCTTCCGGGACATTCCGGAAGCCATTTAACTAAACACTTGATGAAACCAGCAAACCGATTCCGTTTTACGGGAACCCCTCCCGCAAGCGGTTTGAGTTGGATTACCGATTTCACCTTTACATTAATCAATATACACTGTAACTCATTGATAGTCAATAGGTTATTGAATTATTTTTGTAATAAGATTTTAACATTCGCGGCGCGATTTGGTGGATTTTGAGGGGGCTGTACTGTTTTTTTGAGATTATATTGGAAAAATATTGATGATGGAGGCTTGCTATGACTGAAAAATTATGGAAGACTTGCCAAAAATGTGGCTGCGAAAAAAATGAGGATGCCGAAAAGCTTTGCGATTCGTGTAAACAAAAAAGGCGTGAATATTGGAGTGATATCAAGAAAATCGCAGGCGTCGCTGCCGCGGCGTTCCTTACGCTAATCGTTGGACGGAGATTTAAGAAGTAGGAGAAATACCTATATTTTAAGAAAAATCTTAGATAGCTGTCAAGAAAAACAAAATCGTAAAACAAAAGTCTTTATTGCATTATAACAATGGACCAAAGTTAATTTGATAGAATAGGCTGTTTGTTATGGATCCGAAAAATTCGCAATTTCTAAAGGCAATAAGATAATTGAATTGACGGCTGTTATAGAATTGAAAGAAGATTAATTTAAAGAATGAATGGAGATATATAATGGAAGTAAAACCAGATTCACAAAATATAGAGCAGTTGTTCAATTAAAAAAAATGAAACATCAGATATTGATATTGAAAAACAAATACTTGATTATGGATGGTATTACTTAAATACCGTAGTGACGAATAATGTTGAAGGTAATACATACCTTGTAGATGGGCAACAACGTCTTACCTCGTTAACTTTGATTCTTATAAAATTGTATAGAATGTCCAAAGAATTTGATGAAGAACTTAGCGATTGGATTGGCTCTTGTATATGCGGTCATTCTGGAAAGAAATCTAATTTTTGGATGAATCATGAAGGTTGTCAAGATGTCTTGAAAAACTTATATGATTCGGGTTCAGCAAGTATATCTGATAATGCTAGAATAACAGAAAGGAATATTGTACAAAACTATAAATACGTTTCAGATTATATAGATGCTAATATTTCAGGAGGTGACGTTAAGCGGTACGAAGCTTTTGTTTACTATTTTTTGCGTCGAGTAGTCGTAATTCGTTTAGATGTTTCTCAAACTGATGTACCAATGGTTTTTGAAGTCATAAATGATAGAGGCGTTAAACTGAAACCTTATGAAATTTTAAAAGGAAAATTATTAGGTCAAGTAAACAAAAAAGAATTAGATGAACTTAAATTGAATGATTTATGGGATAATCAAGTTGAAAAAATCAACAATTATGCAGCTGATGAAATAGACCAATTTTTCATTTACTATTTAAAGTCAAAATTCGCTGATGTCCAATCCGGTGGAAAACAATTTGACAACAATTACCATCGCGCAATTATGGATTTGTCGCAATTGGGATTGAATCATAATGAAGTTAAAGTTAAATCCTTTTTAAGAAATGAATTTAACTATTATACGGATCTTTATTTACGTTTATTGAAATTCCGTATGGAGCTGGTTGCGGGATTCGAAAGTGTTTATTATAATTCTCTTAATAAAATGAATCAGCAAATTTTGTTGATTCTATCTGCATGCAAAATAAAAGATCCTGAAGAAACGGAAAAAATTCAAATTGTTTCTAGGGAAATGGATCGTTTCTTTTGTTTATTGACTTTGCAGCAAGCTTATGAAAGTAACTCTTTTGGACGAATCATTTATGAAATTAGTTCTAAAATTAGAAATGGCTCTATTGATTCCATTAGGCCGGCCTTTGATGAAGCTTTAATTTCTTTACTGAAAGAAGCTAAAGGTGAGTCGAATGTCCAATATGTTTGGAATTATAATTATTTCCGAAATGCTGGCTATTCATCTTGTAGTCGTCAATTTCTAAGATATGTGTTGGCTCGTCTTGATCAATTTTTGTGCAACAGCACGAAAACAAAGATGCGTTATGACTTTAAGAAAATGGCGTCGTCAGGAAAGGCTTTCCATGTGGAACACATCTTGTCTGACAATGAAGCCAATCGTAACCTATTTCTTGATGCGGAGGGAGTACCTGATGGAGCTTTGTTCTCTCAGGAACGAAATCGTCTTGGGGGGCTTCTTGTTTTGAAAGGGCCTGACAACCAATCTAGCAGTAATGAACTTTATCAGGATAAGTTGAAAACTTATTCAGGCACTTTACTTTGGAATGAATCGCTAAGAGAAGACTTGTATAAATCAAATAAAGACTTGTCGTCGTGGATTGAAGCGAATAAGATTAATATGCATTCAATGAGTTCTTTTGGTAGAGAAGAACTTGAAGAACGCCACAAACTTTTGTTTGAGTTGTTTTCCAAAATTTGGGCGTAATTTGTTTTTTTGTAAAATTTCATTAAACCCCTTGCCAGTTTTTTGAAATCAGGCTACATTACACCTCAGCGCGTCATTCCGTAGAAAGGAATGATGCGCTTTTGCTTTGTATGGCTTTGTCATATGCAAGGGCGTTCCTGATAGAATCAACAAATATAGGAGGGCCCTATGGCTAAAAAAGAAGTTGCTACTTATTCACAGCAGACATTTGAAAATATCAAGCACATTGATGAAAATGGAGCCGAGTTTTGGTACGCAAGAGAGCTGCAAAGTGCTTTAGAATATACAGAATGGCGAAATTTTGAAAAGAGTGTAAAACGCGCAAAGGAAGCTTGCTCGGCAAGCGGTTTTGTTGAAATAGATCATTTTGTTGACGTCAACAAAATGATAGACCTCGCTAAAGGGGCTCAGCGCGAAATTACTGATATCAAACTTTCTCGTTACGCTTGTTATTTGATTGTAATGAACGGGGATCCCCGTAAAGAAGTGATTGCTCTTGGGCAGACTTATTTTGCGGTAAAAACTCGTCAAAAAGAAATATCGGACACTGTTACTGAGCTATCGGAAGATGAAAAGCGTTTGGCGATTCGTGATGAAGTTTCCATTCGGAATAAATTTCTTGCCAGTTCTGCGAAGGCTGCCGGAGTAGAAACTCCTATGGATTATGCTGTTTTCCAAAATCGCGGTTATCAAGGACTTTATAACGGTTTGGGAATGAAGGATATTCACAAGCGTAAGGGGCTTAAGAAGAATCAACAAATATTGGATCATATGGGGGCGACTGAGCTTGCCGCAAATCTGTTTCGTATTACGCAAACGGACGATAAACTCCGTCGTGAAAATATCAAGGGGAAGGAATTGGCTAACGAAACTCATTTTGCCGTAGGGAAGAAAGTTCGCCAGACGATTGCGGAACTCGGTGGAACAATGTCGGAAAATCTACCAACGCCCAAAATAAGTGCTAAAAAATTGAAGAATAGCCGTATCAAAGGCGTTACAAAGCAATAGGTCAATCTCCAATTTAAGCGCTGGGGACGGTAAAACAAATGCTCCGCATCAATGTGCGGAGCATTTTGCAATTCAGTGGCGCTTGCGTTAGCGCAGTTTCGCGAACAAGTCCTTCATCTTATCGGCGTTCTTGATGCCGGGGGCGTCTTCAATGCCGCTTGAAACGTCAATGAGTTCGGGGCTGAACTTGCTGACGAGTTCAGAGACGTTTTCGGGATTGATGCCGCCGGCGAGCCACAGCGGAATGTCGCCGGCTTTTTCGCGGAGTAAGCTTTCGGGGATTTGCTTGCCTGTGCCGCCGGGGATTCCTTCGACTTTCGCATCCAGTAAAATGCGCGGTTCTCCGTTCTTGCGGAGCGCTTCGACTTTGTCGAAGTCTGCGGCGTCTCCGACGCGGACCGCGCAGTAATGCGGCGGTTCGGCTACAGATTGGTGAGCCTGTCGAACCACACCGGCCTTATTTGTTCCCTGAGCTGGTACACTGAGCTTGTCGAAGTGTTGTCGAAGGGGCGCAATTCCATGGAACTGCACTGCGTCGAGAACACCTTCTTGCGCGAGCTTGATGGCGGTTTGGCCTTCGACGGAATCGGTTTCGGTAATGACGCCGACGAGTAGTGGTTCGACAGGCTCACCAACCTTATTTAGGTCCCTGAGCTTGTCGAAGGGCTCAGGATGACGCCCCGCGTGAATTTTCGCAGCGAAATTGCGGACGAATTCTTCGGTGGTGAGTCGCTTGGTCTTGCTGAATACGAATCCGAGCAAGTCGGCGCCGAGTTCAGCGGCGAGGAGGCCGTCTTCTTCGCGAGTGATGCCGCAGATTTTGACCATGGGCGTCGATTTTGCGAGACCTGCTCCTGCATTTCCAGCGGCTTCTGCAGATTTGAAGCGTTTGGCATCGCGGCGTTCGGCGTATTCCTTCCAGAACTTGCCTTGAGCGTTTTCATTGCCGCCTTCGAACGAACTTACGACTTCTTTGGCAAGTGGCGGATTCTTGGCGACCGCTTCGCCGACGAGAATGCCCGTAAATCCGAGGCTGCGGGCGTAGGCGGCATCGGCGCCACTGTGAATGCCTGATTCAAAAACAGCCTTTGCCGGAAGCTTATTGCGGACACTTGCCGGAACGAGCGGGTCGGTGTGGAACGTGGCGAGGTCGCGCGAATTGACTCCGGCGACAATCGTTTTTGCGGCGGCATCGCCGAGCGCTTCTGTGACGAGCTTGAGCTTACGCAAGTCATCTGTTTCGCGAACTTCCACGAAAGCCTGCATGTCAAAACTCTGGGCGCGCTTTGCCATTTTTACGAGCTGTTCATCGTCGAGGATGCGGGCTATGAGCAAAACGGTGTCTGCGCCGCAGCGGTAAGCGATATCAATTTCGTCTTCGAATAAAAGAAAATCTTTGCGAAGTACGGCGCAGGCGTGCAAGCCTTGCTTGGCTCGTTCTTCCATTGCGTCGGTGACTGCAATCAAATCGCGGAGCGAACCTTTGAAGTAGTTCATTTCGGTCAGGACAGAAATAGCCTGGGCATGTGCGTCTGCATATGTTGTTGCAAGTCCAACAGGATTCAAATCAGGTGCAATGTCGCCTTTCGATGGCGAAGCCCTCTTGACCTCTAGGATGGCACCGGGCGTTCCCAAAAATTCTACATGACCACGGCGGCGTGAAGCGGGAATCTCGATTCCAAAATTCAAACCAAGTCTTTCGATGTCTTCGCGGCGCTTCCGCACAATTTTTTGCAAAATATCTTCGCTCATAAATCCTCTATGAGCAAATTTTAGAAAATTTTAAGACTTCGTTCAAACGAAGCAAGGAAAGCGCGGCCTTGTTCCCATTCGCGTAAGTCTGTGGCGGAATTGATGTGGCCAAGTTTGCCTGCGTTAAACAGCGATGCGCCCCAAGCATTTGCAAAAAATTTAGCACGTTCCATTGAGACAAACGGATCGTTTTCACTAGCGACAACGCAAGCGGGAATGGGCAATTTCTCTAACGGCATCGGGGCGAACGACTTGATTATGTCTATGTTGTCTACATCGCTTGGCGAAACGAGAAACGCGCCTTTGATGTGCGTTGGAATTTTTCCCTTTTTTTGCGTGAGGTACATGACTGTAGTGGCAACGCCCAAGCTATGTGCTACAATAATTGTGTCCTGATTCAATTTTTCAATTGTTTCGCCTAGCTTTGCAATCCACTCTTCTTTTTGTGGATTGTCCCAGCTACGCTGTTGCACACGCTTTGTGCTAGGTAAACTTCTTTCCCAAAAAGTTTGCCAATGTTTTTCGTCAGAATTATTTAAACCAGGTACAATCAGGTAGTTCATGAAAATCTCCGCGCTTTTAATCCTATTCAAAAGATAGGATGTTTGCGCTTTTTTGTCATCACAGACATGTTTCACTTTGTCTGTGTGCGGAGTCTTTTATTAACTGATTAATTTTAAAAAGTATTGGTGTATACTTGTGTCGTTGTTGAGTTCCGGGTGGAACGAGAGCGCTATTTGATTTTTGTATTTCACGGCTACAATTTGTTTAGTTGTTGTGTTATTCGATTCGTCCGTGGTTGCGTTTGGATTCTTGTTTGAATGTTTGTTCGTCGTTGCTGTTCGCGAAAGAACTTCGACATCGTTGCCGACGGATTCAAAATATGGCGCACGGATGAATGTTTGCGGAACCTTTCCGATGTGAGTCACTTCGTTTTCGGTGAAGAAACTGCCAAGTTGTCGCCCGTAAGCGTTACGGCGAACAGTCGCGGGGAGTGTTGCAAAATGTGTTTTGGTTTCGCCTGCAATTTTTTCGGCAAGGAGAATTGCTCCAGCGCATGTCGCAAGTACGGGGAGTCCTTCTTGAATGCGGTTTTTTAGCGGCTCAAACAGTCCTAAATCGCGGAGGAGTTTTCCTTGCACTGTGCTTTCGCCACCCGGTAATACCAATCCATCGATTGGACGGTTTAAATCGCGCAACTGTCTGATTTCAAAGACATCGGCTCCGAGCGATTCCAGAATGTGCTCGTGTTCGATGAACGCTCCTTGTACAGCGAGAACGCCAATCTGTAATTTTTTTTCTTGTGGCAATTTATTAGACATATAAAACTCCCAAAAAAAATGAAATAGATTTTTTAGCAAGGGTAATATTTGTTGGTTTAGTCTACGCTTAATCGTTAAGAAAATAAAAGCGTCGACCAAGGAAACCCCTGTGAGGAGTAAGCATCCACTCCAAGCAGGGGGTCTCACGCAAATTTTTTTCTCTAAAATGCAGGCCTTGGGTGTAACACTTTTATTTGCCTCTTTCTGCCATGAGTAATGCGATTTCTTGTTCATTGATGCCGACCATTGCTTCGCCCAAATCTTCGGAGAGCTTAGCGATGAGCTTTGCGTCGGTGTAGTTTGTGACTGCTTGTACAATGGCGGCGGCGCGTTTGGCCGGATTACCTGACTTGAAAATCCCTGAGCCAACGAATACGCCTTCGGCGCCGAGTTGCATCATGAGCGCTGCGTCAGCGGGGGTGGCTACGCCACCGGCGGCGAAGTTTACGACTGGGAGCTTTTTGTGGTCGTGAACATAGCGTACGAGTTCGTAGGATACTAGCAATTCCTTAGCGCGGTTGAAAAGTTCATCTTCGCGCAGGCTCGAAATACGAGCTATTTCTTGATTCATAAGGCGCATATGTCGTACGGCTTGAACGATGTCGCCGGTGCCGGGTTCGCCTTTGGTGCGGATCATTGATGCGCCTTCTTCGATGCGGCGGAGGGCTTCGCCCAAATCTTTGGCGCCGCATACAAACGGAACTTCGAAATCGCGCTTGTTGATGTGGAAAACGTCATCGGCGGGGGAGAGAACTTCGCTTTCGTCAATATAGTCGATTTCTATGGCCTGTAAAATTTGAGCTTCGGCAAAGTGGCCGATGCGGCATTTGGCCATCACGGGAATAGAAACGGCATCTTGAATACCTTTAATCATTTTTGGATCGCTCATTCTCGAAACACCGCCTGCGGAGCGAATGTCTGCGGGAATGCGTTCTAAAGCCATGACTGCGGCTGCTCCGGCTGCTTCTGCGATTTTAGCTTGTTCGGGCGTGGTTACATCCATGATGACGCCGCCTTTGAGCATTTGGGCTAGATTCTTATTGAGTTCGTAACGATTCTGGTCAGACATGTAAATCTCCTTGAAAATGGAATTGTTTGTTTTCAAGGCGTAATTTAAAACATTCATTCTGATTGCGCAATGTTCAGTTTTTTATTATTTTTGTAAGGTCAGTTTAATATCAGATATGTAAATCAAATAAGGTCAGATTATGTTTACTTACGATATGTCTAAAGCGGGTGTGAATAGTCTTTATCATTACCTTTATCAATGCATTAAAAAAGACATCGTGAGTGGGCGTGTTCTTGCCGATGATCAACTTCCTTCAAAGCGGAATCTCTCTCAAAATCTTGGCGTGAGCGTCGTGACGGTTGAAAACGCGTATGCTCAACTTTTGGCCGAAGGTTATATTTATTCGCTTCCAAAGAAAGGATTTTTTGTTGCAGATGTCAGTGCAACAAATTGCAAAAAAAATCAACGTAAAACACCGCGCTCTCGCCGGCGGAATACAGAAAAATTTGAAGAATCTGAACGTACCAATCCTAAATATATTGCTGATTTTGCAAGTAATGGTGCCGATATCGAGGCGTTCCCTTTTACGACTTGGGCTAAAATTACGCGTGAAGTCCTTTGTGAAATGCAAAAAGATTTGTTGCAGGCATCTCCTGTTGCAGGCTCGTTGGAACTCCGCCGGGCCATTGCCCGCATGCTTCGTGAATTTAGGAATATTCAAGTTTCTCCGGAACAAATTGTTATTGGTGCGGGGACAGATTACTTATATGGTTTGTTGGTGCAGTTGCTTGGATTTGATAAGTGCTATGCTGTTGAAGATCCCGGATGGGGAAAAATTTCAAAATTGTATAGCCAATATGGGGTTCAGGTTTGCCAAATTCCCATTCAAGACGGAAGCTTTGTAGATGCTTTAAAAAAATCCAGTGCAGATATTGTCCACATTTCACCATCGCATCATTTTCCGACAGGTTTAGTGATGCCCGTGGGAGAACGTTATCGTTTGCTTAGTTGGGCGGCAGAGTCTCCAAAACGTTATATCGTCGAAGACGATTACGATAGCGAATTTCGCATGACTGGAAAACCGATTCCGGCGTTGCAAAATATTGATGTCACCGAAAAAGTGATTTACTTGAATACGTTTTCTAAGACGATGACTTCGGCAATCAGGCTTAGTTATATGGTGCTTCCGCAGCATCTTGCAGAAATTTTTCACAACGAACTTTCGTTTTATTCATGTACGGTTTCGAATCTGGATCAATATGTAATGACGAAATTCATAGACCTTGGATATTATGAGACCCACATAAATCGTATGCGCAATTTGTATCGCGGAAAGCGCGATCTTTTGCTTAATGCCATCGAGAAAAGTGCATTGTCGCAAAAAGCGAATGTTTTAGAAGAAAATGCGGGGCTTCATTTTATTTTGCAAGTGCAAACGAAGCTATCTGATGAGGAATTTTGTAAGCGTGCACGGCAGCGCGGTGTGAACATCCGTGCTCTTTCAGAATACTATTTTGTTGCAAAACCTTCTGAACATAAGTTTGTAATCAACTATTCCTCAGTTGATAAAAAGAATATGCAGAAAGCGGTGCAAGTGCTTGCTGAGGTCTGCAAGTAACCTTAGTTCTTTTTGTTGATTTGATCGAAAATACCGCCATCTGCAAAATGCGTTTTTTGCGTCTTCTCCCAACCGTCGAAATGCTCAATCGTGATAAGGTTCACGTTTTGATCAAATTCCTTGTATTGGTTGAGAATAGCCTTGTTCGAAGGCCTGTAATGATGCTTTGCTGCAATATGTTGGCCTTCGTCGGAGTATAGGTAATTCAAGTATTCGGTTGCAAGTTTGCGAGTGTTGCGCTTGTTCACAATTTTATCTACAATTGCAACGGATGGCTCTGCTAAAATGCTTATGCTCGGCATAACGATTTCGTATTCATCAGGATAATCTTTGATGGAAAGGAATGCTTCGTTTTCCCAAGAAAGCAATACGTCGCCTTTGTTGTCTTCGATGAAGGTATTTGTGGAACCTCGTGCGCCCGAGGCGAGGTCAAGTACATTCTGGTAAATTTTTTTCATGAATCCCTTGATTTGAGCTTCGTCGCCATTGAACAGTTTTTCTGCGTAAGCCCAAGCAGCGAGGTAATTCCAGCGAGCTCCGCCTGATGTTTTGGGGTCGGGTGTGATGATGCCGATGCTGTCTTTTACAAGATCATTCCAGTCTTTGATATTCTTTGGGTTGCCTTTGCGGACGAGAAATACGATGGTTGATGTATAGGGGGCGCTATTTTTCGGAAATTCGTTAATCCATCCGCTTTCGATGAGACCCGCATTACGAATAGTGTTTACATCGTATTCTAGCGCAAGTGTGACAACATCTGCTTCGAACCCATTTACAACTTCTAAGGCCTGCTTGCCGGAACCGCCATGGAATTGCCTTATTTTAACATCCTTACCAGTCTTTTCTTTCCAGTGCTTCATGAATACATGGTTGTAGTTGGAATAAAATTCTCTTGTCGGATCATAAGACACGTTGATGAGCGTGTTGTTTTCGATTTCATCTTTTTGTTCCGAAGAACATCCGAACATGTTGAATGTTCCAGCCAGTAAAAGAGTGGTCGCGAGAGTCGTCTTAATCAGATTCCGATTCATGTAAAGTTCCCCTTTTTAACGATAATCGCGTGATGGATGTGTTCTTAAAATTACTATTAGTATAATAGTAATTTTTTGGGGAATATATTTCTCTAAATAATATAATACCACTCGTCACTTTGCGTGAATTCGGTGGTCTTGTGCTTTTTGCTGTCGGTAGTGGTGTAGTCGAGTTCTAAATTCTTGATGCTTACGCGAGTGTTGGCGTCAATGGAGCGCGTGATGAATGCGTTGCCACCGATAACTGCATTTTCGCCGACAACAGTATCGCCGCCGAGAATGGATGCTCCAGCGTAAATGGTGACGTTGTCCTGAATTGTCGGGTGGCGTTTTTTGCCGGAAAGTCTTTGGCCGCCTCTTGTCGAGAGCGCGCCGAGCGTTACGCCTTGATAAATCTTTACGTTTTTGCCGATGATCGCTGTTTCGCCAATCACGATGCCGGTACCGTGATCGATAAAGAAATACTTGCCGATGGTTGCGCCTGGGTGAATGTCGATACCTGTTTTGGAATGAGCGTATTCGGTCATGAGTCGTGGGAGAACTGGTACGTGCAAAAGGTAGAGCTCATGGGCTATGCGGTAGATGGTTGTTGCCATGAGGCCGGGGTAGGCGAGGATGATTTCGTCGAGGCAGCCGGCAGCAGGGTCGCCGTCATAGGCGGCGTGCAAATCTGTTTCCAAAAATTCACGGACTTGCGGAATCTTGGAGAAAAATTCCTTACAAATTCTATAGCTTTCGATTTTGCGTTCGTCAGAAGCCATAGTGCCACGAAGTTTACAGTAATCCAAGGCGATGGCCACCTGTTTGTGGAGGTGGTAGAAGGTGTCTTCGATAAGAACCGCGAAACTGTTTTTCGGGTTGTAAATCTTGTGCGAACGATCCCTGAAGTGCCCTGGATAAACGACTCGGATCAAATTCTGCAAAATCGTCTGGATTTCGGCCTGGTCGGGTCGATTGTAGATGTCGATGTTATCGATATGCTTGCCGCGATTGTAATCGTCAAAAATAGTTTGTACGGCTTTTGCAACTTCAGATTCTTGGATAAGTTCGTGCATAGATTTAGTTAGAAGTAGGAAGTTAGAAGTAGACAGTTAGCAGTAGGAAGTTAGACGAGGAAAGTTTTGTTGCGGCTTGGCCGCCATTCTTTCTACTGTCTACTTCCTACTGTCTACTGACCACTAGTTACGCGAATGTCTTCAACGCTCTTACGAGTGCGTCGATGTCATCGGGCGAGTTGTAGAGTGCGAGAGTGGGTCGCACGGTACTTTCGTAACCGAAATGACGTAAGACAGGTTGTGCGCAGTGATGACCGGTGCGAACGGCAACGCCGTATGCATCGAGTCTCTTGCCAACTTCTTCGTCGGAGTATCCATCGAGCTTGAAGGCAAGTGCAGATGCCTTGTTGAGTGCGGTTCCTACAAGGTGGATTCCCTTGACGGTCTTCAGTTCCTTGAGGCCATACTGCAACAATTCATGTTCCCAGCGGAATACACAGGGCATTCCGATGTCGGAGAGGTACTTGAGGGCTTCGCCAAGGCCTACTGCATCGGCGATGCTTCCGGTACCCGCTTCGAACTTGTTCGGGATTCCGTTGTAGATGGTGCGTTCGAAGGTCACGTCGGCAATCATGTTGCCACCGCCATGGTAGGGGCGGGCTGCTTCCAGCAATTCCTTCTTGCCGTAAACGACGCCGATACCGGTTGGAGCAAACACCTTGTGTCCGGAGAACACGAAGAAGTCTGCGTCAAGGGCGGAAACATTCACCGGAATGTGCGCAATGGACTGTGCACCGTCAATGAGGATTCTCACGCCGTGCCTGTGTGCAATGGCGATCAATTCTTCAATTGGGGTGACTGTACCGAGAACGTTCGAAACGTGTGTGACGGAAACGAACTTGGTTCTCTTTGTAAAGAGAGCTTCGTAGTCGTGGAGCTTGAGCTGACCCGTGGAATCGCAGGGAATCACCTTGATCACGGCACCCGTTTCTTCGGCAATGAGCTGCCAAGGAACGATATTGGCGTGATGTTCCAGGATGGAGACGATGATTTCGTCGCCAGGCTGGAGCGTGGGCTTCACGTAGGCGTTTGCAACCAAGTTAATGGCTTCGGTGGTACCGCGGACGAAAACGATTTCTTGTGCAGACGGAGCGCCGATAAAGTCACGGACAATGCCGCGAGCGTTTTCGTAAGCGTCTGTAGATGCAGCCGCCAACGAGTGTGCGCCACGGTGCACGTTGGAGTTTTCGTTTTCGTAGTAGTACTTGAGGCGGTCAATAACCTGCTGCGGTCTCTGCGTCGTTGCACCGTTATCGAGCCAAACCAGCGGATGACCGTTGATTTGCTTCGAAAGAATCGGGAAGTCAGCGCGTATCTGAGCAAGCGTCTTGGAACCGATGCGGATCGATTCGTTGCGGGAATTGGAGCCGCTGTTTGCGTTGCTGGCCTTGTTCACGGAATCGCCACCGAGAGACGTCGGAGCGTCAATCGGGCGTGCGTTTTGGGCAGCCTGCGTCTTGGACACGACCTTTGGGGAGTAACCCTGTGCCGGTGCGGGGGTTGCCGGAACATCGCCGAACTGCGACAAAAATTCCGCTTCAGGTGCTGCAGGGGCTTCAACGGTGTTGAGCCAAGTGTCTGTAGCGTTTCCGCCGTAGGCAAACGGTGCCGGGGTCACCGGCTGATCGCCGTAAGTCGCAAACGGATGTTCCCAGTCAAAAGCTGGAGATTGGTTGATGGCAGCGGCACCCTGAGCGGCACTTACGCCCTGTGCAGCAGAAGCATTCTGTGCTTCGGGAGCTGCTGTGGGGGCGGCATAAGCGCTATCTGTCAAATCAGGGAAATATGCGTTTGCCAATTGCTCCAGTTCAGCCGCATTGGGAACTCCGGCGAGTTCTTCCAGCGATCTGGAATCTGGATTATTCGTAATCATAGTATTCGCCAACCTCTACGTCTTCAAGAACTGCGATTGCGTCGTCGGAAAGGATTGCTGCAGAGCAGTAGAGAGAAAGGAGGTAAGAAGCGACACCCTTGTTGTCGATACCGCGGAAACGCACAGAGAGACCGCGAGAGTGTTCGTTCTTGAGACCTGCCTGGAAGAGACCGATCACGCCGCGCTTGGCTTCGCCAGTACGGATGAGCAAGATGTTGGTCTTGCCACCCTTGGACTTCGGTTCCTTCACGCCGTCAACGAGGAGCTTGTTGGTCGGGATGAGAGGAATGCCGCGCCAGGTGAGGAACTTGCCACCGGCGATATCTACGACGACAGGCGGCACGCCACGGCGGGTGCATTCGCGTTCGAATGCTGCGATAGCACGCGGGTGAGCGAGGAAGAAGGACGGTTCCTTCCAAACCTTCGTGATGAGTTCGTCGAGATCGTCCGGTGTGGGGCGGCCATCGGCGCGGATCGGCTGGATGCGCTGGGAGTCAGTAACGTTCTTCAAGAGACCGTAGTCATCGTTGTTGATGAGCTGGCTTTCCTGACGTTCGCGGAGAGATTCGATAGCGAGACCGAGCTGTTCCTGAACCTGATCGTACGGGGAACTGTAAACGTCTTCGATGGCGGTGTTGACGTTGATGATCGTGGAAATGGAGTTGAGCTTGTATTCACGCGGTTCGGTTTCGTATTCGACGTAGCCTTCCGGGATGATATCAGACTTCTTGGTGGCGCTGCAGAGAACGTCGAGCGGTGTTTGGCCTTCGACGACTTTGTTCACGCGGAAAAGACCGGTTTCCAGGCCCTTGAATTCAAGGAACTTGGTGAGCCACTTCGGAGTGAGAGACGCAAATTGCGGCTTGGTCTTGGTGACGTTAGCAAGGTTATAGGCAGCCTTTGCGCCAAGCGCGTTGATGCCGACATTCTTTTCTGTTTCATTTGCCATAGTGAGTACCTCTCTTGTTTTGTGGCAATTGGTGTTTTTTTAATAAAAATGACTATTTTCCTAGTAGGGAAATGTAATAAATTTTAATTTCATCATTCTTATTTTGTTGTTGCGAAAATATGCCCTTGTCGAAAAATTTTTTTGACATAGCTTTTGTTTATTCTAATCCCTGTGTTATAGCCATGCACCTTCGTGAGTAAACATGATGTCTTTCATGGCGTCAATGCCGCCTTTCAGGTTGTAAAGCGGACCCGTGTAACCCGCTTCGCGCAAGGTGTTGATGGCGAGCTCGCTACGCTTGCCTTGCTTGCAGACAAAGACGGTGTCCTTGTTCGGGTCGAGTTCCTTGATTCTACGGACAAGTTGTCCGATCGGGATGACTATGGCGTTCGGGAAGCGGAGAATCGCGCGTTCATGCGGTTCTCGCACGTCGATGATTGTCATCGGATCGCCATTGTCAATTTTCTTAGCGAGTTCTTCTGGAGAGAATCCTTCCACCGGAACTTCATCCTTTGTCTTCAATCCGCAAAGATCTTCGTAGTCGATTTCTTCGACGTCGGTAATCGTCGGGTTATTTCCGCAAATCGGGCAGTTGCAATTTCTTTCGACTTTGAGGATTCTTGAAGACAAATTCAAACTGTCGATGTGCAAAAGCTTTCCGTTCAGGTGTTCGCCGATGCCCAAAATCAGCTTGAGCGCTTCGTTAGCCTGGATGCTGCCCACGATTCCCGGGAGCGGGCTGATGGCACCGCCTTCGGCACAAGAGGGGATGAGCCCTGACGGGGGTGGCGACGGGTATTGGCAACGGTAGCAAGGGCCGCCATCCAAATTGAATACGCCGACTTGGCCTTCGAACTGGTAAATCGCGCCGAATACAACAGGAACGCCATGCAATGCGCAAGCGTCGTTGATCAAGTAACGGGCCTTATAATTGTCCGTGCAATCGACAACCAAATCGTAACCTTCGATTTGTTCCCAAATGTTAGATGCCTTGAGTTCTTCTTTTTCGGCGATAAAGTCGATGTTCCTGTTGATGTTCTTGACTTTGTCCCTAGCAGATGCGACTTTGGGACGCTTGAGGTCGCGTGTGCCGTGAATAACTTGGCTCTGCAAGTTTTCCAGCGAGACTTCATCAAAATCGATGACCTTGATGGTTCCAACGCCTGCAGCAGCGAGGTACTGAATGACGGGCGAGCCTAACGCACCAGCACCTACGACAACAACTTTTGCAGCCTTGATGCGCTTTTGCCCTTTGACGCCAATGTCGCGGAGCATCAAGTGCTTGCCAAAGCGTTCAATTTCGGAATCGTCGAACGAAACTGCTTTGCGCCTATCGTCCGAAATCAAGCTTTCGACGTGTGAACTTTGCGATTCTTCAATCGGAGCGCCGCCAGCAATGGCGGGCAAAAGCAAAATTTCTGTTTCTTCTGGAAGGGCGGTGTCCCAAATGGTTTCAACGGTCAATTTCTTGTTGTTGACGTAAATCTGGATGAAGTCCCTGACTTTTTTGTTTTCATCGTAAAGGATTTTTTCGCCTTCCGGGTAAGTACTGATTAAGTATGCGAGAGCCTTCCTGACGGTATCGACAGGGGCTTCTACTTGGGAGTTCTTCCCAAAGAAATTCCTGAGTGTTGCTGATATATAAACTTTCACTTTTTTTTCTCCGTACAATAAAAAGTGTTAAAATCGTTTATTCCGTACAAAATTTCCCACAAAACTTGTAGGATTTTTCGAAGCAAAATATAGAACGCAAAAATGTGTTTGTCCAATACTTATTTTTTATGTAGAGGTATTGATTTATTCTATAATTAAGGCGGTAAATTCGCTTAAAAATATGGAAAGAGGCGTACTCGGAACAGTTTTTCTCGACTTGTCATCCTCGCGTATTTTTATTCAAGGATGCCCACCTTCGTGGGCGTGCCGAGCTTGATGTGTTGGCTTTCATTCCGGCCTCCGAGCCAGAATCACCGTACACGGTTTACTTTGAACTAGACTCTATCTCGCGTATAGCTTTTCACATCCACCACGCCTTGGGCGGTTATGGACATGATGGTGTAAACGAGTCCCGGCACCATATATTTGCGGTCTTCATCCGAAAGGATGGCTTTGCAATCCGGGTGAGAGTGGTAAAAACCAACGATTTCAAGATTGCTGCTTTCGAGTTCGCGTTCGATGTAGTAAAGATTTAGTGGGTCGATGCGGAAATGGGTAGCTTCTTGTCCGCCTTGAATCTGATTAGAAGCTTCGCGGATTTCGGTCACTTCGATTTCGCCTTTTTCGGACTTTTTTCCAACCAAAATGCCGCAGCATTCGCACGGGTACGCTTTTTTTGCTGCGGATTCCATTTGTGTTGAAACTATTTTACTAAATTTGGGTTCCATTGAGGTTCTCCTCATGAAGTGCCCCCGGAATCGGAATTTCACAAGGATCCCGGGGACACCATTGTACGGAGACTCTAAAGAGCGTCTTCGCTATGCGCGAAGCGCTTTTTTATTACTTTATCACCAAACCTTCGTTCGTGGCGTTTACGCCTTCGATGTGGAAGGAATTGAGCACCGGATTTGCACGGTCCATGAGCGAAAGGATCAAGTAGCTTGCTTTGCTGTCGAAAGCGAGGCGCTTGTCTTCGTCCGAGGGGCGAGATGGCGATTCTGGATGGGAATGCCAGTTGCCGAGCGGAGAAAGACCGTTCTGTCGCATGTCTTTGATGGCGGCAAGGTGTTCCTTTGGATCCAGCGAAAAGTGTTCGTTGGAATGGTCGATATTGGTGAGCAAATAAACCTTTTCGATATGCTTGTTTTCGCCATCGATGCGCCCTGCAATCAGCCCGCAAGCTTCTTCGGGCAGGTTCTTTTCCGCATGCTCCAAGATTTTTTCGTAGTTTTCTTTAGATAAGGTAATCACATGAAATTCCTTTTTTAGGTATGAGGCGTGAGGTCGTTCCCTTCGGTCACTTTGGGGGGGGAGGAGCCCGCTTTCGCGGGTATGACATCACTGCCTATAGTGACTTCCTACAGCCTACAGATTATTTTTCGTCTTTCGTCTATAGGGCGGAAGACCGTTCTTTCGTCTAGCCTAGTGCTTCAAGTCGCACACGGCTTGTTCGTAGTCAATCAGATGGTCAATCGTCGGGTGGGTGCCGCAAACCGCGCAATCGTCCGTTTTGGTCGGGAGCTTGATTTTGCGGAATTCCATCGTGAGCGCATTGTAGGTGAGCAAGTAGCCCGTGAGCAAGTTGCCAACACCAAGGATGTACTTGACTGCTTCCATAGCCTGGAGGCTGCCGATCACACCGCCCATAGCGCCAATCACGCCTGCCTGCTTACAAGTCGGCACAGCATCTTTCGGAGGGGGTTCCTTGAAGACGCAGCGGTAGCAGGGGCCCTGGCCCGGAACGTACGTCATGAGCTGACCTTGGAAGCGGATAATGCCCGCGTGAGAGAACGGCTTTTTGGCCATGACGCATGCGTCGTTGATGAGGAACTTAGCCGGGAAATTATCGGTTCCATCGATGATGAAATCGTAATCCTTGATGAGGTCCATGATGTTTTCGCTGGTGACGAAGGTGTGGTACGTAATCACCTTCACATCCGGGTTCATGGCTTCCATCGTTTCCTTGGCGGACTGCACTTTGGGCTTGCCCACATCCTTTGTGGCGTGGATAATCTGGCGCTGCAAATTGGAGAGGTCAACGACATCGGCATCAGCAATACCAATCGTGCCAACGCCTGCTGCGGCGAGGTACATGGCGACTGGAGCACCGAGGCCACCGGCGCCGATGACGAGCACCTTGGCGTTCAAAAGCTTCTTCTGGCCTTTTGCGCCGACTTCCTTGAGGATGATGTGGCGGGAATAGCGTTCGAGTTGTTCGTTAGTAAAAGCCATTACTGACCACCTCCCATGAAGTAGAGGAATTCGACGTTGTCGCCGTCTTTGAGAGCGGTTGTTTCAAAATTGGTGTTTTCGACAAATTCGTCGTTGAGTGAAACGGTCACGTATTGCGGCGTTTCCACCTTTTCTTGTTCAATGAGTTGAGCAACGGTGATACCGTCATTATATTCTTTCTTGTTTCCTGCAACAGTAATATACATGTTTAAAATTCCTTTTTTGTTTAAATTGTTTTCGCTGTCATCCCGGATTTATTCTGGGATCGCCTTTTGCTGCTAATCCCCGACTTTTTTCACGATCAGCGTGAATGTTCCATCCTGATTGTCGTTGAGTTTCAAGATTTCGTGACCTTCTTCCTTGAGACTGCGCGGCACATTCTGCACCGGTTCGCCGTCGTTGAGGCGCACTGCGAGAATCTGACCTTCGTCAAGTTCTTCGAGGGCGACTTTAGCCTTCACGAATGTGGTCGGGCACTTGACGTCTGTAACGTCGACGGTATCATCTATTTTGTATTCTTGTTCAGCCATTGTTTTGTTTCTCCGTACGTTAATTGTTTATAAACTTTTTATCGCTTGTTCAAAGTCTTCCTTGAGGTCGGCGATATCTTCGATGCCTACGCTGATGCGGATGGAACCTTCAAATACGCCTGCATTTTCTTTTTGTTCCTTGGTGCCGTGCGTAAAGATGGTGCTTTCCGGGTGAATCACGAGCGTGCGCAAATCACCGATGTTCGTGGCAATCGTTGCATATTTCAAACTGTTGATGAGTTTGAAAGCTCTTTCTTTGGAGCCTGCGTCAATGGAAATGATGGCTCCGCCCTTGCCGCCAAACTGCTTTTGAACAAGGTCGTAATAGGGGTTTCCTTTCAAAGCGGGGTAGTTGACTTTGATGCCTTCAAAACCCTGCAAAAATTCTGCGAGCTGCAATGCGTTATCGCAAAGGCGTTCCATGCGGAGGCCGAGAGTTTCGAGTCCGAGGGAGTTGAGGAATGCCGTAGCGGGGGCGATACAGCAGCCGATATTACGCCAAATGCCATTGCGGAGCTTCGCGAGGTAAGCGAACTTGCCAAAGCGCTTGTATTCTTCGAATCCCTTGTATCGGGCCGGATCCCATTTGAATTTGCCGCTATCGACGATAATGCCGCTGATGGCACTGCCGTTTCCGTTGATGTACTTCGAAGAGGAATGCACGACGATGTCGGCTCCGAATTCAAAAGGACGTACAAGGTAAGGGGTGGCGGTTGTGCTATCGACAATGAACGGGACGCCGTTTTCGTGGGCGACGTCAGCGACGCTCTGCAAATCGACAACGTTCAGTTTCGGGTTACCGATAAGTTCTGTGAATACGGCTTTCGTCTTTTCGTTCAGCTGCTGCCTGACGCTTTCTGCCGTGACTTCCGTGACAAAGCGCGTCTTGATGCCGAATGCTTCCAAGTCGTGGAATAAATCGATCGTGCCGCCAAAAAGTCCGGCGCTTGCGATAACTTCGTCGCCAGTCTGCAAAATGTTCAAGAGCGAAAGCGTTACAGCGGCCATGCCCGAAGAGCATGCGACTGCGCCTATGCCTTTTTCGAGTGACGAAACGCGGCGTTCAAAGGAGTCTGTTGTGGGGTTTCCAATACGCGTGTATGCAAAGCCTGGCGCTCTGTTGTTAAATACGGCTTCGAGTTTTTCGGCCGATTCCTGCGAAAAAGCGCTCACCTGGTAAATAGGTGTCAGTGTAGATCCTGAATTCTTTTCACTTCCAAAAGCATGATGCAACAACGTGGTATTAAAATCCATTCAAAGTTCTCCGTACATATTCCTATATTTTTCGTAGGCAAATATAGAACGTGAATTAGTAATTGTCCAATACTAAATTTATATGGCGTTTTATAGCTAAAACCTATAGTAATTGTAGGGTTGAACCTAGTCAAATTAAGGAATTATGATTTTATGTCTATAAAAAGCGAATTTTATGCCTTATAGAAAAATTTTATATAAAGAAGTTGAAAAGCCCGTCTAGAACAAACGGGCTCCAATCGGTTTCCGCTTAAGGGGTGTTGTTGTAAGCGTCCTTGATTTTTTGTGCAAAAACATCATGACCAATGCGGTCGATGGTGAATTTGAAGCGCTCGCCCGGATTTGCATTTTCGGCAAAGAACGAAATGGCTGCATCGCAAATTTCAAGAAGCTTGTGCTTGTCTTCTACGAACGGAATGATGGTTTCGCCCTTGTTGATGGAATTGCCGAAAAGACCGCCGAACGAAATGATGTAGCCATGCGTTGCTTCCCAAGCGTCCGTGGGGCAGGACTTGTAGCAGCGCCCGCAATAGTTGCACTTGGATTCATCAAAGATGACCTTTTTGTTTTCGATACGGATGGCGCTTCTGCGGCAGGCTTTAGCGCAAACGCCACAGCCGATGCAGGCACTTTCGAGCCATTTCACCTTGATTGCGCCCTTGATGCCCACGTCGTTTTCTTCGGCTTTGAGGCAGTTGTTTTGGCAACCGGTCACGCCGAATTTAAACTTGTGCGGGAGTTCACGAGCGAAGTAGCGGTCGTCCAGTTCTTTTGCGATAGCGTAAGAGTCGATACAGCCGCTCGGGCAAACCGCTTCGCCTTGGCAAGCCGTAATCGTTCTGACGCGAGGGCCGCAAACGCCCGGTTCTACGCCACCTTCGGCGAGGGCGTTCTTCACATCGTCAACGTTTTCAAGCTTGATGAACGGGATTTCGACACTCTGTCTCGATGTCAAGTGAGCGTAGCCTTGGCCATACTTTTCGGCGACTTCGGCAATTTTTGCAAGTTGTTTTGCGGTAAGGTTTCCGCCAACGACTCGTACGCGCAGCGAGAAGTTGTTCTTCTGCTTTTGGCGCATCCAGCCGCCTTTTTTAAGTGTTGCGTAATCTGCTGCCATGTTTTAGACTCTCCATAGGTTTAAGGGCAAATATAGAACGCGCTTTTACATTCGTCCAATACTTAATTTTTATCGTGGTTGATAGTAAAACTTTATACGAAATTGCTAAATCACGATAACAGGATCTCGGAGCGATTTGTTCTCGAGCAAATAGGCGTTGTCACCTGCGGTCACGAAAATGCGATAGACGAATACATCGACTTTTTCACCAACAGAAACGCTCGGCTCGTCAAAGCTACGCCTTGCCGTAAGTGTTTCTCCATTTACTGCAACGGTCAATTCGATGCCGCTTCCGCGGAAAGCTACGTCGGTTACGACACCTTCTTGAGCGGATTTTCCGTATTTTTGCGTTTCGTCTTTTTTGGTGACCTTGACAAATTCAGGACGTACGATTGCTTGTTCTGCACCTTCGATTTCATCAAAGCTATTGAACTTGCTGTAGTCCTTGAAAATAGAGGGTTGCCCAAAAAATGAGGCTACAAAGGAGGTCTTTGGAGTGCTATATACATCAAGCGGTTTCCCGATTTGATCGATGCGGCCCTTGTTCATGATGATGATTTCGTCGGCGACTTCGATGGCTTCGTCTTGGTCGTGGGTGACGAAAATGCTTGTGACGCCCAGCTTGGCAATCATTTCTTTGAGCCAGTGACGGAGTTCCTGACGCACCTTGGCGTCAATGGCGGCAAACGGTTCGTCAAGCAAAAGCAATTGCGGGTTTGGCGCAAGCGCACGTGCAAAAGCGACACGCTGCCTCTGGCCGCCCGAAAGCTGGCTTGGATAGCGGCCTTCAAGACCTTCAAGGCCAATCAGCTTGACGAGTTCTGCGACGCGTTCTTTGATTTCGTTCTCGGATCTTTTGAGGACGCGAAGCCCAAAAGCGATATTTTCGAAAACGGTCATGTAGCGGAACAAGGCGTAGCTCTGGAATACAAATCCGATGCCGCGCTTGCTTGCCGGAACGTTGTTGATGACTTTCCCGTCAATGATGATGTCGCCGTTGTCAGGTGTTTCGAGCCCTGCAATCATGCGGAGAATCGTTGTCTTGCCGCTACCGCTTGGGCCCAACAGGCCTATGAGCTTACCCTTTTCGATACCGAAGGATACATCGTCTGAGGCCTTGAAATTTCCAAAATGCTTGTTGATATGTTTCAGTTCTACGTACATAAAATCTCCTAAGGCGAAACCTTACCCTTCTTTTTCCCGTTGTATTCAATAAGACTTCTAGCAATCAAGATGAGGATGGCTAGCATAACGAGAATTGATGCTACGGCAAACGCTGGCACATACTGGAATTCGTTGAATAGAATTTCTACATGCAACGGAAGCGTATTCGTCTTTCCGCGCAAATGACCCGAAATCACCGAGACTGCGCCGAATTCACCCATCGCACGGGCTGCGCAAAGCACCACGCCGTACAAAAAAGCCCATTTGATATGCGGAAATGTGATTTTGCTGAAAATCGTCCAACCTTTTGCGCCCATCAGCGCCGCCGCTTCTTCTTCATCGTTCCCGCGTGCTTCTAAGACGGGAATCAGTTCGCGCGAAATGAACGGGAAGGTCACGAAAATCGTCGCCAGCACAATTCCTGGAACCGCAAATACAATCTTGATGTCCCAATCTTGCAGCAGCGGAAATAGCGGGCTTTGGCGTCCGAATGTGAGCAAGAAAATGAGACCTGCGATAATTGGCGAAACGGTCACCGGCAAGTCGATCAGTGTCGTAAGCACCTTCTTGCCTTTGAACTGGAATTTCGTGAGCGACCACGCAGCACTCAATCCGAAAACCGTGTTGATGAGCACGGCGAGCAGCGTCGCTTCTAGCGTGAGCCAAATCGCCTTGACGGTGTAATTGTCGGTTACCGCTTTTTCGTAAACGGCAAAACCTTGCTTGAACGCTTCCGTAATTACTGTAATCAGCGGGAGCAAAAGCATTAGCACCACGAAAATGATGCTGATACTGATTAAAGTCCACTTGACGACTTTTGAGGAAGTTGTCTCTTTATTCATTAATTTCCTCCCTTCAAAATTCTAGTGTTTTTTGTCTGGATCAAGTTGACAAGGAACAATGTCACGAAAGAGGCGACGAGCATCACGAGCGCAATCGTTGTAGCACTGGAGTAATCGTATTCCTGCAATTCCGACATGATGATGAGCGGGGCGATTTCTGTTTCGAATGGTTTGTTGCCTGCGATAAACACGACGCTACCGTATTCACCCAAGCAACGCCCGAATGCAAGGCCAAAGCCCGTCAATGCGGCGGGAACAATTTCCGGGAAAATGATTTTCCAAAAAATGCGGCTACGAGATGCGCCCAAGACGCCAGCGGCTTCTTCGTAAGCGGGGTCTAACTTTTCAAGCACCGGTTGAACTGCGCGAACGACAAACGGGATGCCGATAAATACAAGCGCAACGGTAATGCCGATTTGCGTAAAGGCTATCTTCACGCCGAACTTGGCGAAAAATCCGCCGATGAGCCCCGTATCTGCGGTAAGTGCCGTTAATGCGATACCCGCTACGGCTGTCGGCAAGGCGAATGGAAGTTCAATCATCCCGTCGATCAAACGCTTGAGCGGGAATGTGTATTTTACCAGTACCCATGCAAGCACAACGCCCATCACGGCATTGATAAGCGACGCCACAAAAGCCGTCACGAAACTCACCTTGAAACTCGACAAGACTCTGTCGCGTGTAATCGTTTCAATAATCTCGCTAAAACTCATTTGCGCCGAAAACACCACCAGCGACGCAAGCGGAATCAGCACCACGACGCTTAAGATAGCGAGCGTGATGCCGGTTGTTAGGCCGAAGCCAGGAATGACACTTCTATTTGTTCTCTTCATAAGTAGAGTCAAATATAGAACGCGTCATTCGCTATGTCCAATACTAAATAAGTATCACGTTTTATAGAATTTTTGTATTAAAATAAAGTAATTGTTAATGGTGGTGATGATGATGCATTTCTACTGTTGCTGCCGCCTTCGGAGAGTACCCGGCAATGCCCGGATCAACCATTCCAAAAATCATCGCAATGTGCGAGAGAACGAGGAATGCGACGAGCAAAAGAATGGCGCAATTCGTGCGCTTGTTTTCGCCTGCTTTACGGAACAGAAGTTTCAAGTTCAACAACGCAAGCAATATTATCGGAATGCCTGCAAGAATATAAGAGCCAATCGCCACAACATCAATCCATGTTCTGAATTCTCCTGCGGATGCAAGTGGAATTACGACATTCGGAATGAAGTAGGCTATAATCCCAACGAATGAAAGTCCTGCAAGGATTCCGGCGATGCGGTTGATTTTTGAAAGTGTTGGATGCTCGTTTGGGGAACGCAACAGGAATAAATCCGTAATGGCAATCGTTTCGGCAAGAATGACAGGAATTGCCATAAAGATGATGAGGTTCCAGGGAGAGTTTTGCATGAGCAAATCCATGTAATGGGTAGAGTACATATAGTATCCTTTTTGTTGTTGTGTTTGACTGGCTCCCTCTTTTATTAATGAATCTACAAAAACTATTCTGCAGAATTGTTATTGAAAATTTTGATAGCGAACGATTAGAAAAATGTATTAGACGTTCTTGAAAAGTGGTTTTATATTTGCAACAAATTATTTTTAGAACTTAAAAAGCAAGGTGATTTAATGCCCGAAGTCAAGAACTTTTCTGCAAAATATTTTCATAAGATAGATATAAAGAATTCAACACTTCTTGATGTACGTGAACCTAGTGAAATTATTGTTCGTCCTGTGAACGGTGCGATTCAGATTCCTTTCTTTGAACTTTCGAAAAAGATTGATTCCATCCCCAAGGACAAACCTGTTTATGTTTTTTGCACAACAGGAGATCGCTCGGAACAAGTCGCAGAAATTCTTGCGGATAGGGAATTTGAAGTGTACAACATTGAAGGAGGCCTTGATGATGTTCCTAAGGCGCACTTTGTCGATGCTAAGGGCTTGAAATGCCCAGGTCCAATCGTAAAAGTTGATGAAATCGTTAAAAAAGCTCTGATTGGTGACGAAATTCAAGTCGAAGCGGATGAAAAAGCGTTCCTCTCGGATGTCGAAGTTTGGTGCCAACACACCGGAAACGAATTAAAATCACTCACCGAAAAAGACGGAATTATTTACGCGTCCATCGTGAAAAAAGATGCCCCCGCCCCCGAAAAAAGAGAATTCGAACATGGCAAAACATTTGTCGTATTCAGCGGTGATTTAGACAAGTCTATTGCGTCGTTCATCATGGCCAATGGCGCTGCCGCGATGGGACGCCCTGTTACAATGTTCTTCACGTTCTGGGGAGTCAGCATTTTACGCAAGCCCGAAAAAGTCCGCATCAAAAAATCGCTCATCGGGAAAATGTTTAGCTTGATGTTGCCGCGAGGTTCCAAAAAGCTAGGCCTTTCTCGCATGAATTTCGGTGGCATTGGCGCCAAGATGATTCGGGCCGTCATGAAAAAGAACGGCGTGTCTTCTCTAGAAGAATTAATCCAGAGTGCTCAGCAAAAAGGTGTCAAGTTTGTCGCTTGCCAAATGTCCATGGAACTCATGGGCATCAAGGCCGAAGAATTAATCGACGGCGTTGAACTCGGCGGAGTCGCAACAATGCTCGGTTCCACCGAAAAATCCGATTTGACGTATTTTATTTAAGCGCTTTCCACTTGCCACGTAAATCCCGCTTCTTCAATCGTGCGGAATGTGGCTTCAAGGCTTTGCCCGCCTTCGGTTAAATAGCCGGAGGCGAAAATGGAATCGGCAATTTTAAACAAAGTTTTTTCGTGACCTTTGAAATAGACTTCACGACCGGCTGCGCAACGGATATCTGATTTCGGTAACATCAATCGCGCGAGGCAAAGAACCTTGATGCAATATTCTGGAGTCAGCGTTGAAATATCGCGCTCGGCCAGTCGTGTTCCTTTGACCGGGAGCAAAAAGTTAATAGGGACGGATTCGGGATTGATTTCTTTCAATTCGAAAAGCATATCCACAACGTCTTCTTTTGTTTCTCCCATACCGATAATGCCGCCAGAGCAGATTTCAAAGCCGATGCGCTTCAACATCTTCAAGTTGTCAATTCGTTCCTGGTAAGTGTGTGTGGTGCAAATGCTTGGGTAAAAACGGCGGCTGCTATTCAAGTTGTGATTGATTCTGTTAAGCCCCGCTTCTTTCAGCATTTTCGCTTGATGCTCGGTCAAGAATCCGATGGAACAGCAAATTTGTGTCCCGTTCTTTTTCATTTTGCGTATTCGTTCGGCAAGGCTTTCAATATCACTGTCTGCAAAGTGGATTCCGCTAAGACCGATGCAATGTCTGGAAAGGTGAAATTCATCGACGAGATCGTTGTCGCCATAAAGTTTTTTATCTTCGACATAACGGTATTTCTCAATCGGGGCTTCGGAATCTCGTGATTGTGCACAATAAGCGCAGTTCTGCGTACAGTTGCCGCTACGGACATTGGTAAGCAACTGGATGTTGACGCGGTTGCCTTTGTATTTTGTTCTTAATCGGTATGCTTCTTCTATAAGATTGTTGAGGGCGTAGCCTTGTAAATCAAGTATTTCAAGAGCTTCATTTTTTGTTATAGAAGTATTTTCATCAAGCGGGAAAAACATAATATACCTATATAAATAGTAGGATTTTAAAACGCAAAGATAGTATGATTATGCCAACTTGTCAAAAGACTATATCATTATGATGCTCGCGGCGCAAAAAAGAAGCGAGAGACCCATAAGAATATTGATAGATTTGCGGTATTTGCCAAAAATTTTTCTCAAGAAAACACCTGCACAAATCCACGCCAAGTTGCATATAGGCCCAGTCAATGGCAAGATGAGACCGCACAATAAGATCGAGAAAAAATCCTTGTTGTAGGGGAGAGAATAAATTGATATTGCCGTTATGCAATAAATCATGATTTTGACATTCGTGAGTTGGATTAGAATGCCAGTTGTAAACTTGCCTTTCCCTGCATCGTTTTCGAGGGATTCCTGTGGCGTAAATGCTTCTTTGAATTGCTTAAATGCAAGCCATACCATGTAAAGCAATCCTATGAAGGAAAGCGTTCGAACGTACTTTTCAAAAGCTGTTCCGATAAAATAGCACACAAATACAGATCCTATGGAAACAATAGTGTAACCCGTAAATATGCCATACCATTGACGGATAGCGCTCTTTTTCCCGTAGCTTAATGCAACGGAAAGTGAACTCAGGTTGGCTGGACCTGGCGTAATTCCTGAAATGAATGCGTAAAATAAAAATGAAGGAATGAGTTCGGTGGGTATCATTGATGTAACTCAAAAAACGCTCCCAATGTTTGCTTTCGCAAAGACTGAGAGCGCTCGGTTTATACAAGAAGAATTGATTAGACCGGATTACTTCTTTTCGTAGATCTGGTCGAAAATGCCACCGTTGGAGAAGTGCGTGCCCTGAGCCTTGTCCCAGCCGCCGAAGTAGCTGATGTCAATCAAGTTCACGTTCTGGTCAAATTCCTTGTACTGGTCAAGAATGGCCTTGTTGGACGGACGGTAGTGATTCTTTGCGGCAATGTGCTGGCCTTCATCAGAGTAGAGGTAGTTCAAGTATTCGGTAGCGAGTTCGCGGGTGCCACGCTTGTCAACAACCTTGTCCACAATTGCGACAGACGGTTCAGCCAAAATGCTCACGCTGGGGATGACGATCTCGTAGTCTTTGGGGTAGTCCTTGAGCGAGAGGAATGCTTCGTTTTCCCAAGCGAGTAAAACGTCACCCTGGCCGTTTTCGATGAATGTCGTCGTAGAGCCGCGAGCGCCAGAAGCGAGCACGAGCACGTTCTTGTAGAGTTTCTTCACGAATTCCTTGACCTTGGCTTCGTTGCCGTTGTACTGCTTTTCGGCCCATGCCCAGGCGGCGAGGTAGTTCCAGCGAGCGCCACCAGAAGTTTTCGGGTTCGGAGTGATGACACCGATGCCGTCCTTCACGAGATCGCCCCAGTCCTTGAGATTTTTCGGGTTGCCCTTGCGCACCAAGAACACGATGGTGGAGGTGTACGGAGAGCTGTTCAGCGGGAATTCCTTGACCCAACCCGGTTCAATGAGTCCGGCGTCGCGAACGGCGTTCACGTCAAATTCGAGAGCGAGTGTGACAACGTCAGCTTCGAGGCCGTTGGCTACTTCCAAAGCCTGCTTACCGGAACCGCCATGAGACTGCGTGATTTCTACGTCCTTACCGGTCTTTTCCTTCCAATGCTTGGCGAAAGCCACATTGTAGTTTGCGTAAAGTTCGCGGGTCGGATCGTAAGAAACGTTGGTGAGTGTTTGCTTTTCTGCGGTGGCTGCTTTGTTTTCGTTAGATGAGCAGGCCGTGAAAGCGAGGGTGAGGAGAGCAATGGATGCAATGGTGATTTTTTTTTGAATGAAACGCCCTCAGCGAAATGGATCAAAGAAGCTGTTATGCTGCGCTGAGGGCGCTCGGTGTGTGTTTGGAGTTATTTGAGAGATGCTGTGAATCTTGCTGCGAGAGCAACGTCGGAAGCCTTTTTTTCGCTATAGACGTTCACTTGGATTTTAGAATAATCGTTGATTTTCTTGATGAAACTTACAGTCCAAGCGATTCCATCTGCATCGGCCTGCAATTCATCTCGGTTAGAGAGGTATTCCAATTCTGCGTACAGATTGCTCAAGAAACCTGCAGTCGGAATTTCAAAACCGACGAAGAATGGAATGTATCGTGAATCTTGTGCGTATTCAGGCTTGATGGCGTTAGAAGCTTTGAGATTTTCCTTGTCACCAGTTGCAAGCAAAGCGACTTCACCATAAAGGCCAAAGTTCTTTTGGAAGTAGTAGCTGGCGCGGCTTGCAACACGGTGTGTCACCTGTGCTGTATGTTGGATTGGGTCGAGTGCGTTCACGCGGTATGCGGCACTCACCTTGGCATCGCCGAACTTAAGCGTTTCTTCAAGACGAATATAACCTGTGTTGAACTTGGCGTCATAAGTACCGAGCAATGCTTCGAATGTCGAAATGCCGTTTTCGTAACCGAATTCAACAGCGTCATGCTGGTAATCGCGGGAGAGAAAACCTCTCTTGTTGAGGGCTACATCGACATAAGTACCGAAATTGCCACCAACGCTCCAGTCGGTACGGAAACGACCGAATTGAACGTTGAACTTGCCATATTCAGTATCCCATTTGTAGTTGGCATAGTAGGTATCTGCGGAAATCTTGTCGTAGTTCTTTCCATCAATCGTGTTGCCGAAAGCCGGGCTAAAAATGCGCAAGTTAATTACAGCGCTGAGATGATCGGAGTCATACTTTGCACCAATGTTTGCGCGCAAGAAAGAATTGTCGAGCGTGTTATCGGCATCGTTGTCGTAAAGTGCTTTGATGGCTTGTGCCTGAACGTTTCCTGTCAGCTTAAATGTACTTTCTTTAGCAGCTTCTTCAGCAGAGCAAATGGATGATACCAGTGCTGTAGTAATCAAGATCTTGGATATTGTCTGGTTCATTCGTGACTCCTTGTTATTGTTTTTGTTGTTGTATGGTTCGTTGTTGTTTTTTTGTGCGGCAAAATATAGAACGCGTTTTTCTGTTTGTCCAATACTAAATTTTTATGCGGAGTTATTGATTTTTGTTATTATTGTAAATTAATTAGAATTTATTTGTTAAAACAAATATAAAGTAAATTACGTGCGCGAAAAAGAAACGCCATTCTGAGGAGTGTAACCAAAGAATGGCGTTAGGTACTATATACAAAAATGTTAATGCAATACGACTTTGCGATAAGTGTCGAATGAAGCCCACTTGCGGAAGAATTCTTCACGACCTGCGATACCTGCTTTTTCGTATTCGTTGAGCAGCTGCTTCACGTCTTCATCGGAATGGACCTTGATTTCAAAGCCGCGTCCATTGATGACGGGAACGTTTCCGTAGTGGTATTCCTCTGCCGTGGTGATTTCCGCGATGCGCTTGCCACGAACCTTGACGGCGATACTGTCTCGCAAAATGATGATATCAAAATCATCGGGGTAGTGGTAGCTTTCGCCTGTGGTGGGAATTTCGTCGCCAACCGTGTAGTGTTGCTTTACGGGTTGCTGTTTTACGACAGAGAGCGTTGCTGTATCGTAGAAAAATTCTTCAAAAATTTCTCCTCGACCATGGCGCTCGCCTTGCACAAAGGCTGCCTTTTCGTTGGATTGAAGTTGCTTTTCGTAGAGCCCTTCAACAACGCCGCAAGCGGCTGTTGCATGCGTTACGATGTCAATGAGAATGAGTTCGCCGAGCGTCTTGTGCTTTTCGAAAAGATCAACGACAATGGCTTCGGCAAAAACGAGTTCGCAGACGGCAATTCCGTTCTTGGAAATACTTTCCACTTCCAAGTGTGTGCCCGTGTTCACCTCAATGGCGTAGTCAATTTTTGTGAGCGTTCCGGGAATAATTTTTGTCCCGATTTTGACGAGGTAATCTTTGCCTAGCGAAAGCGGCTCGTCATCCATCCACAAAAGTGACGCCTTGATTTTCTTGTAGCTACCGATGCTTGCATCCCTAGCGAGTACGCAACCTCTCGATACATCAACTTCTCGGTCAAGCGAAATTGTGACTGGCTCGCCAGCGTGTGCTTCTTCGACATTCTTGTTTGTGTAGAGAATGCTTTTGACGGATGCTTTCTCGTAGCTCGGAAGAGACTTGATGACGTCTCCGACGCGAATCGTTCCAGATTCAATTTGTCCTTGGAATCCGCGGAATGTACGGTCGGGGCGGCTCACGCGCTGCACGGGCATGTAAAATCCCTTTTCTAGTGCAGAGCTTGATGTATCGACATTTTCAAGGTATTCAAGTAATGCAGGACCTTGATACCATGCAATGTTTTTCGATTTGATGGTAACGTTGTCGCCTTCTGTTGCCGAAAGCGGAATAACTTGTATGTTGCTCAGGGAATGAGTCTGTGCAAGTTCTGCGATTTGTACCTTGATTTTGTTGAATACATCTTCGCTGTAGCCCACAAGATCCATCTTGTTCACGGCAAAGACAAAGTGGCGAATACCCATCAGCCTGCAAATGCGGGCGTGTCTACGCGTCTGTACGAGAACGCCTTGCGATGCATCTACGAGAATCACTGCGAGGTCGGCAAAAGATGCGCCCACGGCCATGTTGCGGGTGTATTCCTCGTGCCCCGGCGTATCCGCCACAATGAAACTGCGGTTATCTGTCGTAAAATAGCGGTACGCGACATCGATGGTAATTCCCTGCTCGCGTTCGGCCATCAGGCCGTCCAGCAAAAGGGAGTAGTCAATTTTACCGCTGCGACTACCGACTTTACTGTCAAGCTCCAGAGCCTTTTCCTGGTCAGCATAAAGCAGCTTGGAATCGTAAAGAATGTGGCCGATGAGTGTAGATTTTCCGTCGTCCACACTGCCGCATGTAATAAACTTCAACAAACCTTTCATTAGAAATATCCCTCCCTCTTGCGGCGTTCCATGCTGCCGGCGGCTTCGTTGTCAATCACGCGCGAAGTTCTTTCCGAAGAGACTGCGCTTAATGTTTCGTCGATGATTTCGTCAAGCGTAGTGGCGGTCGATTCGACGCCGCCAGTGAGCGGGTAGCAGCCGAGCGTGCGGAAACGTACCGACTTAATTTCGGGCGTTTCGCCTTCGCGAAGCGGAAAACGTTCGTCATCGACCATGATGATGTTGCCGTCGCGTACCACAACCGGGCGCGGCGCTGCAAAGTACAGCGGAACGATGTCAATTTTTTCGCGCTTGATGTATTGCCAAATGTCTTTTTCGGTCCAGTTCGAAATCGGAAAAACGCGGATGCTTTCGCCCTTGTTGATTTTTGTGTTGTAAAGTTTCCACATTTCAGGGCGCTGGTTTTTCGGATCCCAGGCGTGCGCGGAATTGCGGAACGAGAAAATGCGTTCCTTGGCTCGGGACTTTTCTTCGTCGCGGCGTCCACCGCCAAATGCTGCTGTAAAGCCGTATTTGTTCAGAGCCTGCTTCAAAGCTTGCGTCTTCATGATGTCGGTGTAGGCCGAACCGTGATCGAACGGGTTGATGCCTTGCTTGACACCATCTTGGTTAATGTATTCCAGCATTTCGATGCCAAGTTTTTTTGCGGTGTTGTCGCGGAACTCGATCATTTCGCGGAACTTCCACGTGGTGTTTACGTGCAAGAACGGGAAAGGTGGCTTTTCAGGGTAAAAGGCCTTCATAGCCAAATGCAACATGACGGAACTGTCCTTGCCAATCGAATACAACATAACCGGCTTTTCGCATTCGGCGGCGACTTCGCGGATGATGTAGATGGCTTCGGCTTCCAGCTCGTCGAGGTGTGAAAATTCGCTCACTGTGAAACTCCTAGTATTTGTTGGATTCTTTTGGGTCTATGTCAATGTGCTTTACGCTTCCGTCGGGAAATTCCACAATCCAGCGGATGAGTCCATTGACTTTTTCGGTGTGCACCTTGCTGCCCTTGCCGCCAATATCTTCGCCTAGGAAAAATTGGATGGCGTGAACGGGGCACTCCTTGATACATGAAGTGCAACCCCAGCAATCTTTGGGGTACTTGATATAGGCTTTTTTTTGTTCGTTGATCTTGATCAGCGTGCCGGGGCAAACGTCGTGACATCTTCCGCAGCCGATGCAAATGTTTGGATCAATGTTGATGCTCATAATTCTTTTGCCCTTCTGCGGTAAGTTCGCGAGTGAATGTCTTGATTTCACCATTGACTAAACGGGAATTCACGTACTTTCGCCAATGAATGTTGTCTTTTTCAGGGTAGTCTAGGTTCTCAGCAAAACTGTGCCAACGTGTTTCGTGACGCGTAGCGAGATGAGCAATGACGCTCTTGCAGACTGTGAGGCGTTCCTTGAGTTCGTAGATGTACATGACTTCTTGCAAATCGGTTGCGCTAAGTTTGTCTGTAAGGCTCTCGATTTCGTCAATTTTTTCTTTGGCGATATTGAGTTGCTTTTCGGTATAGCCGTAGCCTGTCGTGATTCCGCCTGCATATTCGTCCATTACGAATTGCATCGCTTCTTCAAGTTGCTCTGTTGTGTACAGCGAGTTTTTCTGCGATAAATACGATTCAATTTCTGCAAAATGTCGTGCAATTTCTGCATCTTTGATGGTTGCTTCGGCAGGCTCAGCAACCTTAAATCGTGCATCAGGTCCCTGAGCTAGCCGAAGGGCCGATGAAGCCTTTATATATTCCACCGCCGATTTCGCTGCAATTTCGCCTTCGGCAAGTGCGCCCGTCACATACTTTTGCGGGCATCCACCTGCAACATCGCCTGCGGCGTAAAGCCCCTCGATGGTTGTTGCGCGTTTGGTATCGACCCAGTAACCGCTTGCTGTGTGGCCGCCTACGATATACGGCTCCGTGCCTTCGATTTCGACATTCGCCTTCGAAGGCGTTTCATTTTCAAGCCAGCGGATGGTTTGCGACGGAGCCATATTCAGGTAGGCCTTCAAAAGCGATTCTTCCTGTTCGGCAGAAATTCCGATCGTCCTTAAATAGCATGGTCCGCGGCCTTCCAGATTTTCAGCGACCGTTCCGTAAACGCGTTCCGAGGTGGAAATCCCGTACTTTGTTTCGTAAACTTCGCCGAGGGAATTCACCTGCTTTGCGCCCACACCCTGCGCGAGTGTTCCTGTCGGTGCGATTGTATCTTTGCAACGCAGTGCGATAAAACGCATCTCGAAGGTTGTCATCTCGGCTCCGTGGCGGATTCCCATGGCGTAACCTGCGCCCGTATTGAATGGCGGATACCACATCTTATGGCGCGAAAATCCCGGATTGTTCGGGCGGTAAAGCCCTGCGGCACCACCTGTGGCGATAATGACGGCGTCCGCTTCGATAGCGTAGAATGTATCGTTCTCGATTCCAAAACCGTATGCGCCATCAATCTTGTTATTGTGAACGGAAAAATCAAAAATGTTGACGTGATTCAAAACGGTCACATTGGGGAGCTTCTTAACTGCATTAGCCAAAATCGGCTTGATGTTTTCGCCGTTGATTTTGATGTTGCGATTTCCGCGCGTCACATATTTGCCGTCCTTGTCTTTCAAGATGACAAGTCCCAGCTTTTCCAAGTGCGCTGTGACATCGTTAAATTTTTCGGATATAGAATAAAGTAAATCTTCACGAACAATCCCATCGGCATCTTTCTTCGCGTATTCCACGTAATCTTTGGGCGTGTGGCCTTCGGTAATGTAGGCATTCAATGCATTTACGCCTGCCGCGAGGCAACCACTTCGTTTGATATTTGCTTTTTCGACGATGAGAATTTTGAGGTTTGCACCTTTGCTGCCCGCGGCATCTTGCAGCTCATTTTGTGCGGCTGTAATCGCGGCGTAGCAACCAGCCGTCCCGCCGCCGATAATCAGCAAATCTGTTTTTATCCGTTCTATTTTCACAGCGCCTCCACATTTTCGGGTTCCGCAAATATAGAACGCTCTTTTTCAAACGTCCAATACTTAATTCATATCGCTATTGATAAAAAAATTGTATTAAGAAATCACTTCCGTTGCTGATTGGAAAATGTTATATTTTGGCACATGGCATTATCAGCAGGAATTACACGCGAAGGAGCCTTGGAACTCCTCAAAAAATATAACTCAGATCCATTCCACCTCGAACATGGCGAAATTGTCGAGAACACCATGCGGTATTTCGCTCGTGAACTCGGTTATGCCGAAGACGAGGAATTCTGGGGAATCGTTGGGCTTTTGCACGATCTCGATTTTGAACAGTGGCCCGAACAGCATTGCATCAAAGAACGTGAACTCATGCAAGAAGCGGGGCTCTCCGAAGAACTGATTCATGCCACGACAAGTCACGGCTGGTCTATAACGGTCGATGTGAAGCCTGAACATGAAATGGAAAAAGTCCTTTACGCCGTTGATGAATTGACGGGCTTGATTGGCGCTGTCGTATTGATGCGTCCATCAAAAAGCGTGCAAGATCTGGAACTGAAATCTGTTTTGAAAAAGTATAAATCGCCCAAGTTTGCGGCAGGGTGCTCTCGTGAAGTCATTGAACGTGGTGCGAATTTGCTGGGCTGGGAACTGAACGATTTGATTTCTCGAACCATTGCGGCTCTGAAAACTTTTAGACCGTAATGCGATAAAAATTTGTAGTTTGTCTGCTTACAGATTGTAGAAAATTATATTTTTAAGTGGTCTAGCTTTTGTTGCTTAGACCTTTTTTTTGTTGGAGACTATTATGCTGGAGTGGATAAGAAAATTTGATTTGAAGAAAACAGGCTTTGTAAATGTGTCTGTTTGTTTTGTCAATATAATTGTGCATGTTTTAGTGATTTTAAAAATTCTTCCTTATCAATGGGTGAATGGTGGACGGACTGAATCGTATGAAATGGCTTGCCAAATTTCAGTAGCTTCCATCGTTGTTATGATTGTTTGTATTTTGATTACTTTGATTGCGTGTAAAATAATTCCGTTAAAATTGAATCGCTTTTGGGGAATAGCACTTTCGGTACTCTTGATTGCAATGTTGCCTTTATCGTTGCTCGGTGTTGTTCAACAATTCCTGGGAACGTTATTCGAAAAATGTGTTATGAGTGCTGTAGCGGCGATTGGCTTTTGTTCTGCTGCACGGATAGCTATTGAAAAACGATGGTAAAAGAAAAGGCGCCCCGAGAGAACGGAGCGCTTTTCGTATTATTAAATTGTCGCTGTCATCCTGAACCCGTTTGGGTGAAGGATCCAGTAAAGTCTTGACTAGCTGTTCGTTGCGACCTTGACTTCCTCGATTTTCTTCAAGACGGAGCCATCTTCCATCGCCTTGATAGCCTTGTCGAAACCTTCCTGGAGCGAGGCTGCCTTCTTGCTGATGTAGAGAGCAGCACCGGCGTTCAATGCGCAAGCGTACTTGATGCCCGGGCGGCCCTTGCCGTTCAGCACGTCGAGAGCGAGGTTGAAGTTGTCCACGCCTGTACCGCCAGCGAGGTCTTCGGGATCTACCGCTGGGACGCCGAATTCCTTCGGGTCAATACGGTATTCGCGATACTGACCGTCTTCCAAAATTTCTGCAATGGTCGTCGGGACGCACGGAGAAATCTCGTCGTAGCCGTCATCAGAGATGGCGACCATCACGCGCTTGGCGCCGAGGGACTTTGCTGCCTTGGTGAACGGTTCCAAAATTGCCTTGCTGTAAACGCCGAGCATCAGGTACTTGGCTTCGGCCGGGTTCGTGAGGGGGCCGAGCAGGTTCATGATGGTCTTCACGCCGAGGGCTCCGCGAACCGGGCCGGCAAAGCGCATGGCACTGTGGTAGACCGGAGCCATGAGGAACACGAAGTTCGTCTTGTCGATGACGCTTGCGGCCTTGTCCGGAGTCATGTCCAGCTTGAAGCCTGCCGCGGTATAGAAGTCGGCGGCACCGGATTTGCTAGAGACAGCGCGGTTGCCGTGCTTTGCGATCTTTGCGCCACAGCTGGCGGCAATAAGACCGGAAAGAGAACTTACGTTGAAGCTGCCCTTGCCGTCGCCACCAGTACCCACGATGTCGGTGAGTTCGTCGCCGCTGTAGGGGAACTTGCGCTTTTTGCTGCTGAGTACCTTCGCGCAACCGGCGATTTCATCGGCAACAGGGCCCTTGCTGGAAAGTGCGGTAAGGATTGCAGCCATCTGGCGTTCGTCCATGATGCCGTCGGTCAAGTCTTCCATGAACATTTCGGCGGTTTCACGGCTCAGGTCCTTGCCTGCGGTCAGCGTGTTCAAGATGCCACGAACATCGAGCGGTTCGCGACGGTAGTTGAGGAATGCCTTGAAGAATTCATCGGCGCGGCCACTCGCGATAGATTCCGGATGGAACTGCACGCCTTCAATCGGGAGCGTCTTGTGGCGAATGCCCATGATGTCGCCGTCAGTAGCGCGTGCGGTCACTTCGAAATCAGAAGAGAGCGTCGCTTCGTCGATGACCAGGCTGTGGTAACGCGTGAAGATATTCTTCTTGCCGATGGTGCGGAAGAGCCCCTTGCCGTCCAGGTCGATTTCTTCGGCGATGCCGTGCTTGATGAACTTGGCCTGCACAATCTTTGCGCCGAAGGCATAACCGATGGCCTGGTGACCGAGGCACACGCCGAGAATCGGGAGCTTGCCTGCAAAGTGCTTGATGGCATCCACGGAGATGCCTGCATCTTCGGGGCGGCCCGGGCCCGGGCTCACAATAAGGCGGCTCGGATTCAGCTTTTCGATGTCGGCAATGGTGCATTCGCGGCTACGGAGCACGCGGATTTCTTCGTTAGTGATTTTTGCAAGCGCCTGATAGACGTTGTAAGTAAAAGAGTCGTAGTTGTCGATAATGATAATCATAGTTAGGTCTTAGGTAATAGGTTGTAGGTTATAGGCGATTTCTCTCGTCTTTCGTCTGTAGCCCGCCGTTGCGGGCGTTCTTCCGTCTATCGCTCCCCCTCCAATACGGCTCTGATGGCTCCGAGCTTTTCATTCGTTTCTTCAAATTCGCGGTCGGCGTTAGAGGCCGCGACAATGCCACCACCGGCCTGCAGGCTGATGGTCTTGCCCTGCTTGAGGCAGCAACGGATGGCGATGCAGAAATCCAAGTCACCGTCGGATTCCATGTAACCCACAGCACCGGCGTAGAAGCGGCGCTTGACCTTTTCGAGGCCAGAAAGAATTTCGATCGCGCTGATTTTCGGGGCGCCGCTCACCGTACCTGCCGGGAAGCTGGAGCGCAGCACTTCAATGGCCTTCTTGTTCTTGGAAACGCGGCCTTGCACGTCAGAGACCAAGTGAATCACGTGGCTGAACTTTTCGCATTCCATGTACTTTGTCGTTTCCACTGTACCGGCATCGCAGACGCGGCCGAGATCGTTACGGGCCAAGTCCACGAGCATCAAGTGTTCGGCGCGTTCCTTCGGGTCGCCCTTCAAGTTCTTCATCAAGGCTTCGTCTTCGGCATCATCTTTACCACGGCGGCGGGTTCCTGCAATCGGGTGGATGGTGGCAATGCCTTCGCGCACGCGGATCAAGCTCTCCGGCGATGCACCGATGAATTGGTGCGTGCCGTAATCTAAGAAGAACATGTACGGAGATGGGTTCACCGTGCGGAGGCGGCGGTAAATGTCCAGCGCCTCGATATCACTTGCAAACTGGATGCGGCGGGAAGGCACTGCCTGCACAATGTTACCTGCCACGATGTGCTTCTGCAAGGCGGCAACTTTCTCTACGTATTCCTTGCGGGACTGTTCGAGGTCAGTCATCGTGATGCCCTTGCCGTACTGCTTTTCAGGAGCGAGGTAGCTGAAGTCCAGGTCGGCGAGGCGTGCTTTCACCTTTTCAATAGCGGCCTTCAGGTCAATCTGGTGTTCTTCGTAGTTCAGTGCGAACAAGTGAAGCTTTTCGGTGAAGTGGTCAAATACAATGTAAATGTGGCCCACCAAAAATTCAGCTTCGGGAATGTTGAGTTCATCTACCTGCGGGGCAAGGCGGATCGTATCGCAACGGGCGCAGAATTCGTAGCCTAGGTAGCCCACGCCCGAAGAAGGAATCGGAATTTGGTTGGGCGGCACCGTGTTTTCTGCAGAAATCTTGAGCAGTGCGTCGAGAATATCGCCATCACCTTCAGCCAAAAATTCGCTTTCCTTGCCGTCCACGACAATGCTCACGTTCTTGTCGTTCTGGCGCAAGCGAAAACCTTCGTCCACCATCAAAGTCGAATAGCGGCTGCGACCGTGGTCGAAGCTGGCGGATTCGAAAATGGCCTTTGCGCCGAGTTTCTTGGCGAGTGAAAACGGGGTGTAGCGTTCGCCGGGGAGTGCAACGTAAATGCTGTCAGTACGCGGAGCGTAACCCGGGCGTTCGGTGATGTGGGTAATCTTAGTCATTTTAATCCTCTAGTTTATAAAACTCGTTTGCGTTTGCAAAGGCTTTAAGTCCCGGAGGATTTCGTCAATTTTTCGGTAAAAAGGAAGGCCTCCGTGAGTCCGGAAGCCTTTGCTTAAAAATCTTGGGTGATTTGTAACAAATACCGGGCTCTATGTTAGAGTCCGCGCCACCAACGACGGTTCATTGTTGCTGTTGTCACAAAATTCATCATGCCACAAAAATATCAAACAAAATTTCTCGTGGCAAGGGGTAGGGGAAAATTTTTTGCAAAAAAATCCCGCGACTTTTCAATCGAGGGATTTCTCGTCTTACATTCTAGTAACTATTAACTAATAACTAGTTACTGCGCGAAGCGCAAACTAATCGTCCAAGCAGTCGTTCATCACTTGTATAATCTTCTTCTTGTCCATGTGCTGGCCGATGAACACCAAGCGGATGATGCGGTCGCCGTACTTTTCATCCCAGATTTTCTGGAGCTGCGGATTTTCGGCGAGGAGGCGTTCCTGTTCGGCCTTGCTTTCGGCGGCAAACCACTGGCCAAAGTTTTCGGCAGAGGCTTGCTTACCGGCCTGTTCGAACAAGTAGCTGTTATCGCGTTCGTCGCTGAACCAAACAAGACCTTTGGTGCGAATAATGCTCGTCGGATAATCGTCGAGGAATTCTTCAAATTTGGCGCGGTTCAGCGGGCGGTGCGTTTCGTACACGAACGTGCTGATGCCGTATTCGTCGCCATGCGGATGGTCTTTGTCGTGGTGGTGTCCGCAATGGCAAACGCCGTGTTCATGATCGCAATGGCTATGATCTTCATCGTCGTGATCGTGATGGTGATGATGTTCCTCGGTCCCTGAGCCCGTCGAAGGGTCGTCATGATCGTGGTGATGATGTTCTTCGGTCCCTGAGCCTGTCGAAGGGTCGTGATCGTCGTCATCTTCATCGTGGTTGTCGTGATCCATGCCGTTGAGGCGGATGGCCCAAGCGCTGGATTCGGCTACCTTGCCAAAATCGAACTGCTTCGTGTCGAGGATTTCCTTCATGTCGACCTTGCCGTAGTTCGTTTCGATCATCTTGGCGGTCGGCTGCAAAGCCTTTACGACAGCCTTCACGTGTTCCAAGTCTTGCTTGTTCAGGCAATCGACTTTGTTCAAAAGAATCGTGTTGCAGAATTCAATCTGCTGGATGAGAAGGTTCGCGATATCGTCTTCTTCGAGATTTTCATCAAGGAGCTTCTGGCCGCCGGCGAATTCGTCGGCGAGGCGCATCACGTCCACGACGGCGACAATGTTGTCCAAATGGCAGGCGAGGCGCTGACCGCTACGACCCATAAGCTGGCTTCCGGCAGCGCAAATGGTTTGGGCTATAGGAATTGGTTCGCAAATACCGCTAGCTTCGATAAGGATGTAGTCGAACTTGCCCATTTCCAAAAGTTCGGCAATTTGTTCGAGAAGGTCCGTCTTGAGAGAGCAGCAAATGCAGCCGTTCGAAAGCGGGACAACCTTGCCCGAGTCTTCTTTTGTGATGTTACCGCCCTTTTCAATCAAGGTCTGGTCGATATTCACTTCGCCAATGTCATTGACGATGACGGCGACATGGTAGCCTTGCTGGTTGTTGAGAACGTAGTTGAGGAGGGTGGTTTTGCCGGCTCCCAAGTAACCGGTGAGGAGCGTTATAGGTACTGATTTCATGCGCGTAAATTTACTAAAAAATGGCATTTTAGGCAATCAAGCTTGGAATTGCTTGTGAATTGATACGACTCTGTGACCTTAATACTATTAATTCGTTATATTCCAAATCGGACTATTAAACATCTTGCCAAGGTGTTAAAATTTTGTTACATTGGGCTTTGGGATTGAAGCGAGGGCTTTTGAGCCGAGTTTTATTCCAAAATGAACTGCTTTTGATGTCTGTCCTTTGGGGGACGGGAGGTTGTAGCCATGTAGGCTAAGTCTCGAAATTGAACTCAGTTCTGGGCGTCCGTTGTGGGGCGCCTTTTTTTGTTTGGTGATTTTTGAATATGGGGGTAATCCCCCGAAAAAATCGAAAAATATGGAAACTATAGTTTGCACTATTTTTTGAGCATATTCATAAAATTGAAAAATGCGATATGACATTGATGTCATCCAAAAAGCTGAAATAGAACTTTTAGCAAGGATGTTGGGGGCGTCTTCTTTAACTAAGAAGCAGCTATCTTTAGATAGTGGTATAAGCCGCCAGCACCTTGGACTTATCGCTAAAGGCAAACGCAATTTTTCCCTTAAATCTTTCTGTGACCTAGCCGATGCTTTCGGGTGTACTGCAACCGAACTCATGGCAAAACTCGAAGAAATTATGATGGAGCTGGTGAAACTCCAAGTTCCAATGGCCGCAGACAAATCCAAAGGTTTGAATTACATCAAAAAGAATGCGTCCAGTGGAAATTCTCCAAAGAATCCGAAATATTTGAAAGACGGGAAAAAGTAGTAGAATCTCCAATTTGAAAGTATCTTGATATGCAAAAAGCTCGCCTTACGACGAGCTTCTTGTAAATGATCAGGATGACTTATTTGCAAGATTCTCGATCAGGTCGAGGATGACGACGTAAGGAGATTCCGGCTCAGGGGTCGGAATGACGCTCCTCTCGTCTTTCGTCTATAGCCCGCTTCGGCGGGCGTTCTATCGTCTATCTCACCTTATTCGCGCGTTCGAGTTCGCGAGCGTTGATGATGAGCATCTGCAGACGGTTCTCGATGTTTGCAAAACTGGTATCCGGATCGTAGTCCAAACTCAGGATTTGCACATGCGGGCAACGTTCCTTCACCGCCTTTGTGAGGCCACGGCCACTGATGTGGTTTGCAAGGCATGCAAACGGCTGCACGATGATGAAGCTGTTGATGCCGTGCTTCGAGTTGTAAAGGATTTCTGCCGGGATGAGCCAGCCTTCGCCCGTGTTGTACGTCGGGTCGATAATGCCATCGATGTAGTTCACGAGTTCAAAGCAATCCGCATGGTGTTCGTAGAGCTTGAACGACTGCATGACCTTTTTGGCGGTTTCTGCAGCGTGCGCAAAGAGCTTTGATGTGACGCCGCCTTCGAGGCGGTCTGCAATCGGGTTCGCCGAGAATCCGCGCCTGATCTTTTCGGCACGGACCACTTCGTCGACGCGGAAGAAGTCCATCATGCCCGGGAGGTAAACTTCCATGCCGTTATCCATCAAGTAATCTTCGACATGTCCGTTGGCGCTCGGGTGGTAGTTCATGAGGATTTCGCCAAGCACGGCAACGCGCGGCTTGCGGATGCCCTTCTGGCGAGCTTCCGTGATTTCGACCTTGTTGAATTCGTCGATGCACTGGCGAAGCATTTCGACAAGGCGCTTGGCAGAGCCTAGTTCTGTCTTCTTGAGTGTTGCGGCGGTCTTCATCAGTTCCGGCATCCACTTGCTGTAAATCTTCTTGGTTTCACCCTTGTTGATTTCGTAGGGGCGCAGAGCGCGGTATGCCGTTTCGATGGCGTCCATAAAGGCAAGGCCCCAAAGCGTGTGGAGGCGGAAGTCCAGCCCGAGTTGGAATCCCGGGTGCATGCCGGTGGTATCGACGCCGGTCGTGATGATGGAAACGTCCTTGTAACCCGCTTCGTCAAGAGCCTTACGGCCAAGCACGGAGTACTGCACGGCGCGGCAGTTTTCGCAGTTCTTGGCAAGGCACATCGAAACTTCCGTCTGCGGAACGTTCGGGTGTTCTTCGAGCCACTTGAGGCATTCGCCGATGTTGATCTGGCAGGGGAAGCAAATATCGTTGTGCACGTACTTCTTGCCGAGTTCAATAGCACGTTTGTCTGCAACCGGGAGGTAATCCGAAAGGTAACCCTTGCCCTGGATGTAGCTACTTGCGAGAATGGCGAATGCAGGCGAGAGGTTAGGCGTCAAGATGATACGCTTGTTCTTGTCGCTGGCGACGAACGGAGTGTGGAACTGCGGTTCGTTTGAAGGCGGCTTGTCGGGCAAGTTTGCTGCACGGCGAGCCTTCACGGTTTCGATAAAGCTCTTGATACGGATGCCCACCGGGCCGCGGGCGTCACCTTCGTCGAGCTTGAGCATGAGCATTTCCTTGTTCGAATCGCGGTGCATCATGCGCATCATTTCGTCGGTCAAAACGGAGTCGTGTCCGCAACCGAAGCTCACGATTTGGGCGAGTTCCACGTTCGGGTCTCTCGATGCAATCATCGTAGCGCCGAGCATACGCAAGTGGAACGTGTTCTTGATTTCCACACGGGTGTGGCTCGGAACGTCCTGGTCGTACACGCCCGGGAGCGATTCGGTGGTGAGCACCGGAATGCCCATAGCGGTAAAGTGGCTTGCAATGTTATGGTTGATGAGCAAGTCGGCATGATAGGGGCGGCCTGCAATCACCACGGCAAAACTGTTGTTTGCCTTCACGTCGTCGAGAATCTTCTGGCCTTCTTCGAGGAGTGTGGTGCGGTAATTATTAAGAGCCTTTTCGCCTTCGGTCACCGCCTTGTCCAAAGTCTTGCGGTCAATGTTCCAGTTGTCGTGGAACCAATCGATGGTCTGGCTTCTGCGGAGCTTCGTGTTTGCCCAGTGGAAAATCGGCTGGTCCATCGGAATGCCGTAATTCTTTTCGGGTTCGTCCGTGTTCTGGCAAATGTTCGGGTAGCCTTGCACCACAGGGCAGACCGTTGTGGCGTTAAACTTTGTATGGTCGCTGGGGAGCGAAATCATCATCGGGAAGAAGATGCGATCGACCTTCTTTTCGATGAGGCTCAGCACATGGCCGTGGACGAGCTTGGCCGGGAAGCAGACGGTGTCGCTGGGCACGCTGTGGAGGCCTGCTTCGAACATCTTGTAGTCGCTCTGGCGGCTGATAACGACCGTGTAACCGAGAGCGGTGAAGAATGCTTTCCAGTAGGGGAGGCTGTTCCAGAATTCGAGCACGCGCGGGATGCCGATGGTCTTTCCGTTCTGCGGCAAGAGAATCTGCGGAGCGTAGTCCTTGACCAAAAGCTGGTTCGTGCGCTTGATCATGTCCGGCACGGCCTGCATCTTTTTGTTGATTTCGGCAATGAGCTTCTTGGTGGCCGGATCGTTCGGGTCTGCGGTGACTTCGCCGCGTTCGCAGCGGTTGCCCGTCACAAAGCTCTGGCCGTCACTGAAGGTGACGATGGTGCGGGAGCAGTGGTTGGTGCAGTACTGGCAGAGCTGACCTGGCTGGTTGTGCCAGCTGAAGGTCTTCATGGCTTCGAGGCCGATGAACTTGCTCTGGACGTTCGGATCGGCGGCACGCTTTTCTTCCATGAACTTCTTCGTGAGGAGTGCGATACCGATAGCGCCCATTTCGCCCGGGCGTTCCGGACGGATGGCCTTGAGACCCGTATATTGTTCGAAGGCGCGGAGAACGGCGTTGTTCTTGAACGTACCGCCCTGCACCACGACTTTTTTGCCCAGCGTGTTCAGGTTACGAATACGGATGACCTTCGTGAAAACGTTATTGATTATGGAACGGCAGATACCTGCGATGATGTCTTCGGGCTGCTTACCGTCGCGCTGTTCCGTGATGATGGAACTGTTCATGAACACGGTGCAGCGGCTTCCGAGCTGGGACGGACTCTTGGAGTTGAATGCCATGTCGGCAATCTTTTCCATCGGGATGCCGAGGCTGCGGGCGTACGTTTCGATGAATGAACCACAACCCGAGGAGCAGGCTTCGTTGAGGATGATGCCCGTGACGACGCCGTCTTGCACGGAGATGGCCTTCATGTCCTGACCGCCGATGTCCAAGATGAACGAAACGTCGGGGCAGAGGCGCTGGGCCGCGTTCGCGTGGGCGACCGTTTCTACCGTGTGGTAGTCGGCGTGCACGGCCTTTGCAAAGAGCTGTTCGCCGTAGCCAGTTGTACCCACGCCCAAAATGTTGAGCTTCACGCCGTATTCTTCGTAGCGGTCGGCAAGGTCCACCATGGCGCGTTTCAAAACGGCCAGCGGTTCACCGTCGTTACTGGCGTAGAATCCGTCGATGACCTTTTCGTTTTCGTCGATGAGCACGAACTTCGTGGTGGTAGAGCCTGCGTCAATGCCCAAGTAGGCGTTGATGGTCGAGCCGGAAGGCGGCTGCGGGTAATGGTTGTCTGCCATCTTGTGCTCTTCGAGGAAAAGCTTGTATTCCGCTTCGCTCTGGAAGAAGAGGTCGGAGGCTGCCTTTGCCTTGTTCTCGGCCTGGCGGATTTCGTTGAAGTGCACGAGAGCGTCGAGAGAACCCTCTTCGCGGTACATGCATTCCTGGTTTGCGAACATGGAACCGTTAGCGAGAGCGGCACCCATGGCCACAAGCACTTCGGAATGTTCTGGGACAATCGCCTGTTCGTCGGAAATGCCCAAGCGTTCCTTGAAGGCGCGGACGAGAGTCGGGTTGAACGTCAAAGGACCACCTTCAAAAATGACAGGCGGCTTGATTTCCATGCCCTGGGCAAGGCCACCGATGGTCTGCTTTGCAATGGCGTGGAAACTGGAAAGGGCGATATCTTCCTTGGCGATGCCGTTGTTCAGCATCGGCTGGATGTCCGTCTTTGCGAACACACCGCAACGGCCCGAGATTTCATAAACTTTTTGGCCACGCTTGGCGTAGCTTTCGAATACTTCTGTCTTGATGCGGAGGAGTTCCGCGACCTGGTCGATAAATGCACCCGTACCGCCGGCGCACACACCATTCATGCGCATGTCGGAGGCGATGAGCTTACCGGTGGTCTTGTCCTTTTCGAAGAACACAACCTTGGCATCCTGACCGCCGAGTTCGATGGCGACCCTGGAATCGGGGTAGGTAGCTCGCACGGCAAGTGCGTTTGCGACTACTTCTTGCACAAAGAAGGCGTGAGTGGCTTCGGCGAACGGCTGACCGCCGCTACCGCAGAACGTGACCCTGAAGTTCTTGCCCGGGAAAAGGGCATGGGCTTCGCGCAGGACCTCGTAGACCTTTTTCGCCTGCATGGCGTTATGACGCTGATATGTATAGTGTAAAAGCTTAGATGTCTCGGGATCGACTACAGCAATTTTCACAGTGGTGGAGCCTACGTCGACACCCACCCATAAATCGTTCATAGAAGTATTCATAGTGAAGCCAAATTTAGTTTTTTTTCATTATTTGAAAATGACTTTTGGCGTTTAAGGCGATAAAACGCGCAATTTGGCGAATTTTAGGTAATTGCTCACATGTGCAGATTGTTGTAAGGGACCGCGCAAAACAAAAAGAGGCCTGCAGACCTCTTTTTATATGCACTTCAGGGGTGGATTGAGCTGTTATTTGATAGAAAGCGCCTTGGCAACGCTGTCTTCCGAAACTCCTAACGAACGAAGATACTCGGCAATTTTCTTGTCGCGAGCGGCATTTTTAGCACGTTCTTGTTCTCGTCCTTTTGCTTCTGCTTTGAGCCAAATTTCGGCTTCGATAGCTTCATCAGCGTGTTTGTCGAACATATGTTCCTCCAAGGCTTTAAGCAGTTCAGGGCTTATGCGGCTTACGCGCAAACGGTTGAGGGCATCCCTAAAGATCGGATCCTTCGATTCAGGAACTTCAAGTGGACCCTGCGACAAGAGTTTCAGCCAGTAATCCTCGCGTGAACTGATGCTCTCTCGCAACCTCTTGAAATTCTGTAAATCAATTATAATATATCTATTTTTACTGAAAACAGGAAGAGCCCGATGTGTTGAGTCGCTATGGTGAACTTCGTCCTCGCTATAGACCGCCCAAGTATCCTTAAAAAT